>CAYJGB010000106.1:0-1202 GCA_964369405.1 uncultured Eubacteriales bacterium | reverse complement strand
GCCTTAACCACTCTCGGATTAGCAGTAACATTAATCTCCTTATCTTGTAGCCTATGCATAATATAATCTTGCTTACTCAAACCACTAATCCTTACAAGTCTTTCTATATCCGTCCATTCTTCTGGTGAGACTCTAAAACTTACTGTTTTACTTCGCCATCTGTTTTTCTTGTCCATCACCTTATGTGACATATTAAACGCCTCTTTCGATTGATAATTTATTTGCGATTTCTAGTTGTTTAGTAGGGAATAGGTGAGCATACCTGTAAGTTATATCTATACTTTCATGACCTAACCTATCAGCTATTGCTACTGCACTAAACCCCATGTTTATTAGAAGTGAACAGTGACTGTGCCTTAAATCATGGTTTCTAATCTTCTTAACTCCTGACTGCTTGCAACCTCTTGCCATTTCATTTTGTAGATATGACTTCGTTACTGGGAAAATTCTGTCTGTATCTTTTATCTTGTACAAACTGTCTATGTACTCTTGTACTTCTTCACACAGAAAGTCTGGCATTGATATAACTCGTTTGCTTTTTGGTGTTTTAGGGTCGGTTATAATATCTTCGCAGTTTATTCTTTGATAGCTTTTATTTATTCTAAGTGTAGATTTGTTAAAGTCTATATCTTCTTTTGTCAGTGCTAGAAGTTCACCAGAACGTATACCAGTCCAGTATAAAATTTCATAAATGTAGTAACTCATAGGTTTGTCCATCATTGCATCAGAGAACTTTAAGTATTCTTCCTTAGTCCAGAATAACATTTCTTTAGTTTTTTCTTTCCCCATATTACCGGCTTTTAGAGCTGGATTAGATTGCAACTCATAAAATCTTATTGCGTGATTAAATATTGCTGATAGTTGATTATGTATTGTTTTAAGATACACTAAAGATGCTACTTTACCTTTATCATCTTTCTTTTTCATCATCATATTTTGCCACTTGATTATATCTGATGCTTTAATTTCATTCATCTTTTTATCTTTGAAGTAGGGGAGTAACTTCTTAGTTATTATACTTTCTTTTGTTTTCCAAGTGTTCTGTTTTACACGATGTTCTGTATCTTCTTTGTATATCTCAACAAAACTTTTGAATGTCATATCTAAACTTACTTGACTTTGTTTTAAAAACTCTGTTTCCCACTCTATTCCATCACGCTTAGTTTTAAATCCACGTTTGCATTTTTGCTTGAGATTACCTT
>CAYJGB010000105.1:0-1233 GCA_964369405.1 uncultured Eubacteriales bacterium | reverse complement strand
ATACAAAAGAATGGATTGGGCAGAGATTACTTAATATCAAAATTCGAAATAATCTAACAGAAGAATGGGATAATCGTGGTGTAAAACAAGGTGTTGAATATGCTATTTTAACCGATGAAATCACAAAGGCTTGGGCTGGTATTTCTACAAGGGAATATAAAGTTTTGAAAGGATTAAAAAAAGAAAATCTGCGTGACAATATGACAGACCTTGAACTTGTTTTGACTATGCTTGCTGAAGCTACAACTACAGAATTATCAAAGGTGCATAAACCACAAGGTTTGAAGGAAAATAAAGATATCGCAAAACGTGGTGGCAATGTTGCTGGCGATGCAAGAAAAAGTATTGAAGAAGATACAGGTAAACCTGTTTTGAGCGATAAAAAAGCAAGTGATTTTAATGAGTTAATATCAGATATTATAACTGGAATTTTACCTGAGGAAAAAGATAAAAAATAATACAAAACTACCAATTTAAGGACTATATCTTATGTTGGGAGTTTTATTTTGAAAGGAATATAATAACTTGAATAAAATTTATAAAGTTTCAGCATATATCAGATTATCCTCAGAAAAACAAGTAACAAATACAAACTTGTTATTGATGAAAATCCTGTAGATGTAGTAAAACTAATCTTAGATATGGCAAGTAAAGGTATGGGTGTTAATGAAATTTTTCGCACACTTAATAATAGAAATGTGCCTACACCCTCGTATTCTAAAGATAAGTTCTGATATTGCATTTGATTATATTATTATAGATGAAGAACATAACCTTTTACATAAAGGAAACAGAGAAATTTTATTTGCAAGTGTGGTGATTTTATTAGAGAAAAGAAATCCTAATTTAATTGTTAAGTTACTCACGCTATTTGCTAAGGATTCTAAAATCTCGAGGTTGAATTCACCAATTTAAAACTTAAAGAATTTTGTGTAAATGAATTTATAAAAAGTAAAAGAATTTTTGTGTATGATTCGAAAGAATCTAATGCTCAGCTTTTTATCATATTATGCAAACACCGTAACCAGTATCTATGTAGCAAGATTAAAATAATATTAGTCTTCAACCGTTTTATTTGTTTTTCTAAAACTATATTTTCAAGATTTCTACATAATATATTAGATATAACATTACTCCGTTTTTTAAAGATACTAAAAACTTTCGTTCGTGTATTATCCTTAATATTTTGTGTTATTGTTGTTTCATCTTTAGTTTTAGATATATCCATTACTT
>CAYJGB010000104.1:0-1259 GCA_964369405.1 uncultured Eubacteriales bacterium | reverse complement strand
TATTTTGCGTACTAGTATTTATATCATCTTGTTCTATTGTTGCTGTACCTGAGTACGAAGCCCATGCACCATCACCTTGTTTATATTGCAATTCTTCCCCACTAGACTGGAACGAAATACTTCCTTGTGATATGTCTAATGTTATATCGTTTGCATTTTTCTTTATTTCTACTGTTGCTTTTTCAGTTGCCTCTTGTGTTATAGGTTGTGTCGCCTCTGTTGGAGGTTCTGTTTGTTTTTCAGTAATTGGTTGAGTATCTTCTATAGTAGTTACTTGTGTTGGAGTTTCCTCAACAACTGTACCATCCCCATTTACTATGTTTACTTGTGCTGTATCTGCAATTTGTATATTATCGCTTAACTCATTAGAGTATGCTGATACTGTGCTAACGTTTAATGTTAGCACTACCATTATTACTGATAATATTATTGCTAATACTTTTCTTAATTTGATATTTCTTTTCATATAAATCTTCCCTTCTTGTTTCAAAATTATTCTACTTTTTAGTATACATTATTTATATATATATTTCTACATTTTTTATAAATTTATTTTAATTTTGTAAATAAATGTATTGCTTTCTCATATTGAATTTTATTTTGTAAATAATCCATAGACAATTTTATTAAAATTAAGTAAATACAAATAAACAATAAGTAAAACTAATTTTAATTTGGTTGTAAATTTTTATTATGTAATAAAGCAGCGTAAGAATAATTTAGTTATTATAAAACAATGACAATAGTGTCGATAAAATTATCACCTATAATAATTGTTACTATCGTCACTGTAATGATAAAAATAATATTTAAGAAGAAAAAGTGTTAAAATAATTAGAAAATATTAAAAACTGTTGAATTATTCGAACCACTAAAAGATAAGTTATCTATTAACATTGAGATAAAATTTAAAAAAATCAAGAGTTACGTTCTAAGATGAAAAAGTCAAAAGAAAGCAATTTTTGAAAACTCGCAAATTTGCACGAATTTGGAGAGCTTTAACTGCTCATAGGGTAAACTTTCCACTCTCCTATATTAAAGCCGAAATACGGCGATATTTTGCATTTAAACGGCACGTACGAACATATGTTGCTTACCTATTATTCCAATACTAGCAAATCCACAACAAATTCTTATTAATTCTATTAAATAAAAAATGATTATTAACACTCGATTCACTGGAATTATGGAGAAAATATAGGTGTTTATTATTCAGCAGGAGAAAGCAAGGTGCTGTAAACGCTCCTTGCAGTTACATC
>CAYJGB010000103.1:0-1272 GCA_964369405.1 uncultured Eubacteriales bacterium | reverse complement strand
TATATGTTTCTTTTCGATTATCACACGAACACTGTGAATTGATTGTAATTTCTGACAAAGAACATTCACCTTTTTTATGATATACACAATATTCGTACTCACACTTCATATTACCACTCCTTTAGCTCAATATATTGAGCCGATTTATAAATATATTAGCATATAATTATAGATAATGCAAACAATATTGAGCAAAAGAGGTGTTTTTTTGAATAAATTACGTCAAGATATAAATTTAGGAAACAATTTAAGAAATATTCGTAAATCTTTAAAATTAACTCAAGAACAAGTTGTAGCTAAATTACAAATTGAAGGGTCAAACACTACACGTTCCATATACTCCAGATATGAAACAGGAGAACTTAATATTAAAATTTCTGATTTAGTCATTATAAAAAATTACTTTAATTGTTCTTTTGATGATATTTTCTCAAGTTTATAATTTTCAAGTCACTATATGTGGCTTGTTTTTTTATATCTCCATACTTATATCAAACTTATTATCCTCAAACCCCATTTCTTCGCTAGTTCTAAGATAATAACTATCACTATTCCATAAGCTTACATAACAGTTTCTATCGCATATTTTAACTTCTCTCTGTTCTAAAATTTCTCCCACACCGTCAGCACTTTGTGCAGTTATCTCTTCTTTTAACATTGCTAATTCCTTAGCATTAAGTGGTGCATTTATTTCTACTCTTGCTACACCAAATACATCTCCATTCACCTCCTCAACATCTAATAGGTAACTTTTAACTTTTGCGTTGACGGTGTCTATCTTATCATAATATTTCATCAAACCCCTTTCTCCAAAGTCCTGTATTTTATTAAGTTCTTCTTTTATGTTTTCAGTGTAATCTGATAGCTCATAACTTTCTAGTTCTTCTTCATACTCACTTTGATACGAATATCCATAGTCATCAATCTGCTCAAATGTTACAATTTTTAGTGGCATATAGATATTTAATGTTTGTGTGTTATCTTGAATTTCTAAATTCATATTTAGATTAGTGTTTAGTATTTTTATCATATCTTCGTTGTAACCTAAGTACGATATGTAACCTTGATGTGTAAAAACTCCTTTTTGATTATTAACTTTTTCTTCTCCATATCTTGCAAAGTCTATATATTCTTCTAAGTTTTCATCATAATTAAAATATCCACTTTCAGATATTAAGTATTTACCGTATTCTTCTGGTGATTTAATATTTTTATAAAATTCAAATTCAAACATAGATTTAACTAGTGTGGATAGTTCTTCTTGAGTTTCTA
>CAYJGB010000102.1:0-1290 GCA_964369405.1 uncultured Eubacteriales bacterium | reverse complement strand
ACTATATAGATAGTATAGGTGGAATAGTTGGAATGTCTACAGCACCACTTATGATTGCAAGTTGTACTAATAACGCTACATTATCAAGCGATAGCCCGATACTTTACATAGGTGGAATACTCGGCAAAGGGCAAAGCACAATAATAGATAGTAAAAATCAAGGTATAATAGAAACACTTACAATAACAGAAGAAAATCAAGACTATACTTACATTAACTCTTCTGATTTCATAGGTTTTGAAAACTAAAATAGAAAGTTAGAAAACGAAAGAAAATAAGAGTAAATCAAAGAAATATAGAGATAATATATATAACTGTTAAAATTTTTAAAAAAATTGTTGACTTAAATGTTTTACTATGGTATTATCATTCTTGCAGTTTAAAAAGAAGTCGTTTGTAATGTGTTCTTTTTAAAATATCACTAAATAAAGGAGGAAACTTTTATGTCTACTTATATGGCTAAAAAAGGCGAAATTGATCGCAAATGGTATGTTATAGATGCAGCAGGTAAACCACTAGGTCGTGTTGCAGCTCAAGCAGCTACTATTTTAAGAGGTAAACAAAAACCAACTTTTACACCTCACGTTGATTGTGGTGACCACGTTATTATCATCAACTGTGCAGACGTTGTATTAACAGGTAATAAATTAACTCAAAAATTTTATCACCGTCATACAGGTTACGTTGGACATTTAAAATCTACTAGATACGATACTTTAATGTCTACAAAACCTGAAAAAGCAATGGAACTTGCTGTTAAAGGTATGATTCCATCAAACACAATCGGTAGAGCAGCTCTTTTAAGATTAAAAGTATATGCAAATAGCGAGCATAAACATGAAGCTCAACAACCAGAAACATTATAAGGAAGGAGGCAAACAATATGTACGATAAAACACCATATTTCTACGGAACAGGTAGAAGAAAAAGTTCAGTAGCTAGAGTTAGACTTTACCAAGGTACAGGTAAAATCACTATTAACGATAGAGATATTGATGATTATTTTGGTTTAGAAACTTTAAAATTAATCGTTCGTCAGCCTCTAGCCTTAACTGATACTAACGAAAAATTCGATGTTAGATGTACAGTAACAGGTGGCGGCGTAACAGGTCAAGCTGGTGCAATTCGTCACGGAGTGTCTAGAGCGTTATTACAATACGACTCAGAAGCACTAAGAAGCAAGCTTAAGAAAGCTGGATTCTTAACACGTGACCCACGTATGAAAGAACGTAAAAAATACGGACTTAAAGCAGCTCGTCGTGCTCCACAATTCTCAAAAAGATAATTATT
>CAYJGB010000101.1:0-1340 GCA_964369405.1 uncultured Eubacteriales bacterium | reverse complement strand
TTTTTTGGTAAGCACATAGCAGTTGTTGGCTCAACAGGCTCTGGTAAATCTTGTGCAGTTGCTCGCCTTTTACAAAATGTTTTACTGATTGAAGAAGGAATAAATAGAAACTCTAAAAGCAAAAAAAATAGTCATATAATTATTTTTGATATACATTCAGAGTATAAGTCAGCATTTACATTAAATGAACGTGAAAAATTTGATGTAAACGTTCTTGACGTTGAAAAACTTTGTCTACCATATTGGTTAATGAACTCTCAAGAATTAGAAGCTCTTTTTATAGAAAGTAATGAAATGAATTCACATAATCAAATATCGCAATTTAAGAAATCTGTGATATTAAGTAAGGAAAAACATAATAAATCAATAAAAAATATAAACTACGACACACCTGCATATTTTGATATAAATGAAGTTTATAAATATATTAAAAACAAAAATAATGAGGTAATCAATAAAAAAGAAGGTGAGCAACAACTTCCGAAACGTCGTAGTGGTGAACTAATTACAAACTCTGACGATACATATTTAATCGAAGATGTGGAATTTGTTGCCAATAGCACAGCAAAAGATTCTAAAGCCTCAAACGGTCCATTTAATGGCGACTTTGACAGATTTATTACAAGATTAGAAACAAAGCTAGCAGACCGCCGTTTAAAATTTATCACATCACCTAAGAATAGTTCTGGTGTAGATTTTAAAACTGATGATTTCGAAGAAATTCTTAGACGCTTTTTAGGATATATAAGTTCTAGTAATAGCAATGTAACTATTATTGACTTGAGTGCTATTCCTTTTGAAGTTCTGAGTATTGTTATTAGTTTGTTGTCACGTTTAATATTTGACTTTGCTTTTCATTATTCGAAGATTAAACATGAAGAAGACGCTGTTATTGATACTCCATTTATGCTTGTTTGTGAGGAAGCGCATAACTATATTCCTAAAAAATCAGGAGCAGAATATGCTGCATCCAGAACTTCTATTGAGAGAATCGCAAAGGAAGGTCGAAAATATGGTCTTAGCCTGATGGTTGTTAGTCAGCGCCCGTCGGAGGTGTCAGATACAATTTTTTCACAATGTAACAATTTTGTGGTACTGAAGCTTACAAATGTAAATGACCAAAACTATATAAAAAATTTACTTCCTGACAATAATAATTCACTTGTTGGTGTTTTGCCAACATTAGCTACAGGTGAATGCTTAGTTGTAGGAGATGCAGCTCCTTTGCCAGCTTTTGTAAAGATGGAAATTCCTAATCCTCTCCCAAGTTCAAAAAATGTTGACGTTTTCGATGAGTGGAACAAGGAGTGGATTGATATTGCATTTAGCAATATTATCAC
>CAYJGB010000100.1:0-1450 GCA_964369405.1 uncultured Eubacteriales bacterium | reverse complement strand
CAATTCAATAGATTTGCATGTACAAAATTATATTTAATCAGCGTTTCCTAAAAAAATAAAAGTGGCACAAAGATGGCACAAAGTATAAAGAACAGCAAAAAAGGGCTTATGCTTTTCACATAAACCCTTGAAATTTGTGGCGCGGCTGAAGAGATTCGAACTCCTGACCTACAGGTTCGTAGCCTGTTTAAGGGCATTTTCATGGACTTTCATGCACTATCAGAAAACAGCATTTTCAGCTTGACAAAGCAAGTACTTATATGTAATTCAACCCTCATGTACTTTCACCCAAAAACACCCTCCATAAGAGAAAAATGGGGGACAAATGGGGGACAACTTTTTACACACTTGAACACTAATCAAGAGGTCACTGACGGGGGATGTATGGCTTACAAATGGAAAACGCTAGAGGCTGGAATACGCATAAGGGAACATGCCACACGAAAGAATGGCATTAAGCCTGATGTGTATTTCACGTTCAGATTTTATATTGAGGGTAAGCGCATTGAAGAAGCTCTTGGCTGGAGTACTCAAGGCTGGACGCTTGCCAAAGCCAGAGCCGAGCTTGCACGCCTCAAAGAAGCCAAGCGCACCGGACAAGGTGAAGTCACTCTTGCCGATAAGCGAGCCAAGGCACAAGAAGAGCGTGAAGTAAAAAAGCAAGAGGCAAGCCTCACCCTGCAAGGCATTTTTGAAAACGGTTACATACAGCAGCAAGAGACCAAGAAAAAAAAGCCGGACGCCATACGCAATGAGAGCGGACTTTTGGCAAACTACCTTGTACCATTTTTTGCCGACACGCCGCTAAAGTCCATTGATGCCCGTATGCTTGATAGGTTCGTTGCTCATCTTAATAAAGCCGTATCAACACGCACCAAAAAGCCTTTGAGTGATGCCACCAAACGCCACGCCATAGCCCTTGTAAGCCAGCTCTTTAATTATGCCATATCACGCATTGACAACACGCTACAAAATCCCGTGAAGCTCATTAGCAAGCCACGCAGCGACAATGCCCGGCAAAGGTTCCTTTCGGTGGAGGAAGCAAGAGAACTCTTAAACGCCTTGAAAGTGCGCAGCCTAGACACCCACGACATATGCTTACTTTCGCTCTTTTGCGGTATGCGAGCCAGTGAAATTCTTGCTCTCACTTGGGCAAATGTGGACTTTATGGAAAAAACCATACGCATTAAGGACACCAAGAACAAAGAAAGCCGTTATGCCTACATGACTGCCGAAGTTGAAAGCGTGTTACGGGCACGACACAGCCAAGACAAACAAAATAAGGGACAAGGTCTTGATATGCGCATTTTCAAGGGCAGTGAAGTTTCACGGACTTTTGAGCGTGTGGTGATGCAACTTGGCTTTAATGACGGGCGTACAGACGCAAGAGACAAAATTGTTTTTCACTCCTTGCGCCACACTTTCGCAAGCTGGCAAGCCAAAGCCGGAA
>CAYJGB010000099.1:0-1508 GCA_964369405.1 uncultured Eubacteriales bacterium | reverse complement strand
TTAAAAATTATACCTCAGTGTCATAATTATACTATATTGAAGATAAATATTCAATATTTTTTATGTAATTCTTTTGTAACTTTTCATTTATTGGCTACTTTAACAAATTTTTAAACAATTTTATTATATTATGAACAAAATTTGAACAAAGTTCCTTTTTCAAATTTCAAATTGCTCAAGTTGTTCTAGTTCTTCTTGGATATTACTCCATTCTTCCATTAATTTATCATTATTTATTTTTAGTTCGTCTAATCTTTCACTTATCTCTGTTAACTTTTCAAAATCTGCCACTATATCCTCTTGTTGCAGTTTTATCTCTAATTCTTCTATGCTCACTTCGTTTTTTTCTATCTCTTTTTCACACTTATCTAACCTTGTCTTTGTTTTTCTTATATTAGACTTTAATTCTTTCTTTATAAAGTATTCATTGTTTGATTTTTTTTCTTTCTTTTCTGTTTCTTCAATTACTTTTTTATCCTTTGCTCTTTCTATATATCTATCATAGTCACCTATACTTATGTCTAGTCTATCTTTATTTAGTGTCACTATTTTATCAGCTAATTTATTTATAAAATATCTGTCGTGAGATATAACAAGCATTGTGCCTCCATATTCTTGTAAAGTTTTTTCTAGTGCTTCCCTTGATGTTGTATCTAAGTGGTTTGTCGGTTCGTCTAATAGCAAAAAATTTGCTCCTTTTAACATCAGTTTAAGCAGTGCTACTCTTGCTCTTTCTCCACCACTTAACTTCTTTATAACTTTAAAAACATCATCACCACTGAACATAAATACACCTAATGCACTTCGTACTTTCGTTTGTGACATTTCTGGAAATGTATCCCACACTTCATCTAGTACTGTTTTATCCATATGTAAATCTGCTTGTACTTGGTCAAAATACCCTATCTCTACATTTGCTCCTAGTAGTATTTCTCCACTTGTTTCATACTCACCTGTTATTGTTTTAAATAGTGTTGTCTTTCCACAACCATTTGCACCTAATAAAAATATTTTTTCGCCTTTTCTAATATGTAAATCAATATTTGAAAAAATCTTCTTTTCTGAAAAACTTTTTTCTAAATTTCTGCATATTAAAACATCGTTTCCACTTTCTTTTTCTGAACTTAATTTGAAAGTTAATTTTTCTGTTTCACTTTCAGGTGTTATTAACTCTTCTTTTACTCTATCTAGCTGTTTTTGTTTGCTTGCTATTGTTATATAATTATGTGCTTGTCCGAATTTTTTCTGCTTTGCTATTATACCTTCTATTCTTTTAATTTCCTTTAAATCATTTTCATATTTATTTGTTAGCGACTCTATCGCCTCTTCTTTTTTCCTTATAAACTCAGTATAATTACCTTTATATATTATTGCTTTTTGATGTTCTATCTCTACAGTTTTATTAGTAACTGCGTCTAAAAAATATCTATCATGAGATATTACAATTATTCCACCTTTAAAGTCTTTTATAAAATTTTCTAACCACTCTACAGATGATATATCAAGAT
>CAYJGB010000098.1:0-1530 GCA_964369405.1 uncultured Eubacteriales bacterium | reverse complement strand
TCAGTGGTCACTGTTAGTCTCCTCAATCAAAAAAATTGAACCGTGCAATAATTTCATACTATGTTGCATTGTTGCAAAAAGGCATTTCTACTTTTTACTAACAGTGTCGAGACTTTTGAGCTGTAAGTTCTCGCCAATGCGGTTGGCAACTTCCACCAAAGACTCTTGCGCAAAGTGGGCATAGCGCATGGTGACTTTGGGATTATGATGTCCAAGGATTTTCTGTACTTCATAAAGTGAAGAGCCGGCTGTCACCAGCATACTGGCGAAAGAATGGCGTAAATCATGGATACGCACTTTAGGAAGTTTCAGCTCCTTGCGCACTTTATTCCATGTGTCAAAAAGTGATGAGAGGGGTTTATCGCCGGATTTTCCCGGAAAGAGCCACGGGCTGGTTTTGCCCTTTTCAAGAATATTTATGATTTTAAGGGCTTCATCGGACAAGGGAATGTGATGCGCTCTGCCGGATTTGGCAAGCGGTACCGTCAAAATGCGTTCATCTAAATGTACATGCTCCCAACGTGCGTTTAAAATTTCACTTTTTCTTGCGCCGGTGAAAATCAAGAGCTGTAAAGCCAATGCTTTCTGATTATCACCCATTTCTTGTAGAATACAGAGGGCTTGCAGCATTTCATTTTTGCTCAAATAACGTGTGGTGGGTATTTTTTCAAAGAAAGTCCGAATTCCTTTGCATGGATTATAGGCTACGTCTAAAATTCCCCAATAAACCGCTGAAGAAAAGAGCGTTTTTATTACAGAAAGCATTCTATTACAAGAGCTTGGCTGTAATCCTTGCAAGCGCAATTCGTCCAGCCAATCCATGATTTCTATGCGCTTAATACCATATAAAAGCCGCTCACCAAATTTTGGCAGGATATGCTTTTCGAGAACACGCTTGTCCAATTGCCAACTACGTTTTTTCAATTGAATATGCGGTAAATATCTTTCAAAAACAAAGCGTTCCAGCGTTAAGTCCGGTTTATACATAATACTTTCTTGCTGTGGGTCGCCTCCGTTTTGTACTATGGCTCGAATGCGGTACGCTTGCTCACGGGCGGAAATGGCGCACAGACTTTGAGTGGTACCCATGCGATGATAGCGTGTTTTTCCTTTGGCAAGCCGATAACGAAAATACCATGTACCCTTGCCAGAAGGTCGATATTCAAGAAGAAAACCATGTAATTCTTTATCCATATAGTGAATTATCTTGTCCGGCGGTGTTCTTAAGAGATAGGTCAAAAATTCTTGTGATAAAAAACATTGTGGCATGGTGATGTCTCCCAAAAAATTAATTGAGTAAAAATTTCCTTACTTGATTTACATTGTTATTCAAATGCTTAGACTCTAAATTTTGCCAATGTTCTTGGTGTTTTTCATATCGCTGCAAAGCCAAGTCCCCAGCTACGCCAAAGGCATAATTTGCTGTACGTTCAGCGTATTGTTGCCAATTACGGCCTTCTTTTGTGCGAATGTTAGGGGCGCAATCTGCTATGGCGTCCATGATGGCTTGAGGGCTATGCCCGGTTGCTC
>CAYJGB010000097.1:0-1584 GCA_964369405.1 uncultured Eubacteriales bacterium | reverse complement strand
CATATGTTTGCATCGTTGTATCATGCGTAATATTACATATAAAGTTACTTAGATTTTCACTATCTTGCAAGGTTATCCAAAAATCTTGCAAAGATTTTATTGTAGATGAAAAGAATATGTTTCTTACGTTTGAAGATGGTGACATTTTTATATATTCTTAAACAAGCTTATTCATATCATCTGCTAATTTGTTTATACTGTCTAGTTTATAATTGTCACCATTTACTTCTGAGTAGTGAACATATGATAAGCTTTGAATTAATAAATTAGGAATATGTCCAGTTGTGAAAAAATAAACTTCAGCACCACATAAAGCTATAGAGTAAGCTCTCTTATTGTTTATGTCAAGAGTAAATTTAACATTACTGCACTCTTGTTCTTCATATAAATTAATTTTATTGTTATTTTCAAGTAAGTGCAATCTATGTTTAAGTATCTGTTTATGAGCAAATAAAGCATTTTTTGAAAGTTCATTAAGGGTATTTACATCATCGAGTAATTCAAATTTACTTGACAGCCCGCTATTTTTAATTTCAACAAATACTATTTTATCTTCACTATCTAGAACAAGATCACATTCCCCTTTATACTGGCTTTTATTTTTACCATTACCATAAAAACCATCTTTAAAGTCATACTTTTTTTCTTTCATCAAATTTTTAACAACTAATTCTAATTGATCACCAAATTCTATTGTAAGTTTTTTATTTCCATTGTAATTACTTTGCAATGTTTGATAAATAACTTTGCAAAAAGCATACCCACAAAATTGAGTAGAAAGAAAATAAAAATTGTTTTCATCAATTTTTATAAAAGGGTAGTTATATAAGTTAGATTCAGAAGATATCATTATATAATTATCATTTATGACATTAATATTTTGAGAAAAGTGATTAAAAAAATCTAAAATTATACTGTTTTTAATCGTAAGGCTTTTCCCAAATTCTTTCACATTGATGATAGAGTTAGGTGGATATGAAAGAATTTTATTAAAAATCATAAAAAAACTTTCTGTTTTATAAAATTGAGGACAGCCTTCAATATCTTTAGCAATAGGAATATAGAGTTCTTTTACCAAAAATGAAATATATCTAGGAGTATATTGAGCAGGAAAACAAAGATTTTCTAAGACAATATTGCTTTGTATAATTGCAGGTAATTCTTTAACATCAGATATCATTTCTGAAAATATATTGGCATCATATACTTCGAGCAAATCAATATATATTCTTCCAAGATTTAAAATTTCTAAAAATTTTGATTTGTCTGCCAATGAAAGTTGCTGTTGTCTGCTGAATTTCATATACTTACAAGCAATATGTATTAAAAGTTGGTAGGGTATTGGAGTGTCAGATTTATTTATACCTTTATTCTTATAAAGAGGATATCTGTCAAATTCTTTTTCCATATTTTCTAATATATTAAATATAAAAAAAAGTGTTTTATATGCTCCTAAGGCTTTTATTTTTTCTTCTATTTTGTTGAAAATTTCTTTATTAGCGTTTTCATTAAGAACAAATCTATCCATATAAATGTCAAAATGATTAGTCGGTATAAGTTTAAAAAACTTCACAGCTTCTACAA
>CAYJGB010000096.1:0-1598 GCA_964369405.1 uncultured Eubacteriales bacterium | reverse complement strand
TTTCAACATTTTTATTTTCTCCGTTCAAACAATCAGTTGTTTTGCTCATCTCTATTTAATGAATTATTTGCTAATATAATTCTATTATAAACCTAGGAAATTAAAAAAACAAGTACAACTTTACTTAGTATACTACAACCATATATTTGATTACTAATTTAAAAATTTGTAAATAAATATGATAATTCTATACAACATCTTTTAACAATTTTTTTATCATTGAAATGATATAATCTTTTTGCAACCCTAACTAATTTGACAGACTTATATATATATGTTAGACTTAGTACACACATTTATAAGACTTAGGAGTTTAAAATGATAAGAGAATCTTTAAAAACTATTGCTCAAAATAAAAAAGCACATCATGATTACTTTGTACTAGAAAGCATTGAAGCAGGCATTGAGCTGTTTGGTACAGAGGTAAAGTCACTTAGGCAAAATAGAGTAAATTTAAAAGATTCTTGGTGTTCAGTTGTAAACGGAGAAATATTTGTAAATGGTATGCATATAAGTCCATATGAGCAAGGTAATATTTTTAATAAAGATGCAACTAGAGTTAGAAAACTTCTAATGCATAAAAAAGAAATTATGCGTTTATATGGATTAATTAAGCAAGATGGCTACTCTTTAATACCAATATCTATTTACTTTAAAGGCTCAAAAGTTAAAGTACAGGTAGGATTATGTAAAGGTAAAAAACTTTATGATAAACGTGCTGATATTGCTCAAAAAGATGCAAAAAGAAATATTGAAAGAACTATGAAGGAACAATTTAGATAAACCAGTTAAACCACATATTAATATGGGGATGTAAAGGTTTCGACGGGGATTATAAGCCTTAGTAAGCGAGTAGCGTTGCGGAAACGCTTTAATAATCCGTAAATTAATAATTAAACAACAACAATAAAGTTGCTTACGCTGCTTAAATAGCAGCGCGTTCTTTCTAAATTTACCGCGGTTTAGAAAAGAGCGTTGATTAGCGGTGAACATGAACCAAAGATTAGCCTTGTATTTGGTCATGGATTAAAGGCTACTAAAGCTACAAGCCTTCCTGTGGGCGTGTAGTGGAGGAAATGTTAAAACAGAGGATACACTCGTAGAAAGCTTTTGTAAGTGATTTTCGGACAGGGGTTCAATTCCCCTCATCTCCACCAAAAGGATGGGACAATAATACTCCCCAACGAGAAAAGCGAAGATAATCGGAGCTTCTCGGAGGAAAACGGAGATAATTGCCCATCATGTTTTTGCAATTTTAAGTGCTTGAATTATACTCCCCAAAGCCATTTGAGGGGAATTGAACCTAAGCCCACACTATTAAGTGGTTTTAAAGGGTTTTCAAGCACTAATATAAAAATAGAATAACACACGAAAACACATAAAGTAATTGAGATTAATTAATACTTTATGTGTTTATATTTTAAGAGGTAACATTAAGTTGCCTCTTTTTGAATGCACAAAAAATAAAGAAATAAAAAACTAAAAATTAATACGCTGTACACGTTTTGTACACGAATAAGGAGAAAAAATGTATATAAACTTTAAAACTAAAAATTCAATTGCAGGTAACTACTTTCCAATAAAAGAACAGGACCTAC
>CAYJGB010000095.1:0-1640 GCA_964369405.1 uncultured Eubacteriales bacterium | reverse complement strand
TATTCTGATGTTCCTCTTTTTAACTCATAACCTACTGTTGATGGACTACAGTTTATTTCCCTTGCTATAGCTCTATTTGAATATCCTAATCTCTTTAAATGATATATTGCTATTGCGCCTCTTTCCTCTTTTCTTAGGTGTTGCCCTCTTTTTCGTTCTGTGGTATTATTAGTATAGTTCATAGTTTTTGGCTCCTTCTGTTAGTTTGTTGTGTAGTAACTTTATTCTAACAGATTTCCAGCAACTATGGACATTTTTTTAAATTTTTAGGTGTTCAACTTCATTTTACAATTTACCTTTTTCATAAAATTAATCCTTTCGTTTTACAAGAATATTCATCTGTAATTGTATAATAAATTCTAATGTTTTTTTACTCTTTTTATAATAATTAATTATTTTTTTAAAATATGTACATTATGTTTTAATATATTAATGTTCTATAGTCAATTTTCGAAAAACAATACATGAAATTTATTATCCAAAATCAAGTGTACGTGTAAATACACAGATAGAATATATGTAGAATTGTCAATGACACCTTACACTTGATTAGGTGAAAGAAATCTCACACATATTTTTAAGCTTAGCGGTATGAGTAAACAAGATTATATTATGTATAGTTTAATAATAGGCAACAAAATACTGAAATGAAAACACAAACTAATCCTAGGGTAGTTAAGGCGATACGAGATGAATTTATTAAAATGAATACTAGTTTGTTCTAACTTAACACAGCAAAACAGGGCTTATAGTAAACCCTGCTTGCTTATATTTTATTTTTTTGCTCTGTTATCTTATACTATCATACTTTACGTGCTAAATATAATTGTAAAGCCAATACATCACTTAATGTGACCTTATTGTCTAAATTATAGTCACATGCATATATATTAAATTCATTTTCTTCTGTGCTTGAACCCACTAGAGACTCTAATCTAGCAATACTTTTTTGGATTTTCACCGCATCTTTAATAGTTATCTCTCCATCTAAGTCACTATCTCCACTTATAGTAACTGTTAACAATATTTTTTCTCTTTTATCACTACTATCCATTGCATTAAATAAAGCGTCTAAATTTGTAACCTCGCCACTATCGTATGCTTCTTCAAGAGTTAAAACTTTATCACCTTTTTCTGCATAAATACCTAATGGATACAATAAATTTATAGCCCCAGTAAAAAATACATAATTATCTATTCTATCAGTATAATGTGCTGGAACTATGCCGAAACGATAATAATATACCGTCCAACTATTTTCTTCATAAAAAATAATAGTTTCTCCGTATTCTTCCGTACTAGTTGGAAATGGTCCAATTTCTTCCGTTGCATATACATTTACCATACATAAACTCAACATCATAACTACTATCAACACACAAGCTGTTATTCTTTTTAACATAATTATTCCTCCTTTTATTAAACCACTTATTGAAATTACACTCAAATTCATAATTATATTAGTAATTTTAGTATATTATAATTATATCATATCTAAGTAAATTTTTCAATAGCTATTATAAATACTGCAATACTTTAATAATTGAATAAATAATATATATTTATATTAAATTTGTATATAAACCACTCTGTTTATATTTGATTTTTTATTAAATATATGTTATTTTAAAAATATATTA
>CAYJGB010000094.1:0-1662 GCA_964369405.1 uncultured Eubacteriales bacterium | reverse complement strand
CACTCTGTTTATATTTGATTTTTTATTAAATATATGTTATTTTAAAAATATATTATGATTTTTTTGCTATCAAGATTACATACAACAAAACAGGGCTTATAGTAAACCCTGCCTGCTTTTTTATGCTTTTATTTATAAGTTTCTACTCTGTTATTTTAACTATCATACTTTACGTGCTAAATACAGTTGTGTTCCTACTACATCAGCAATTGTTATTTCACCATCGTCGTCATAATCATGGCACATTGTATCAAATTCTACTAATCCTGGAGCACTTTCATATGGTGGAAATACTGGCGACTCTACTTTTGCAACTACTTTTTGTATTTTCAGACTATCTTCTATAGTAATTGATTTGTCTTGATTTGCATCGCCTTTCATTCTAATAAAAACATGAACTCTATTTTCTTCATCGTTATACTCTAAGTATGCTTTATTAAATGCATCTAAATCAGTAACTTCACCTAATTCATATACATCGTCCAGTAATAAAATTCTACCATCTTTTTCCGCAAATAAACCTACAGAGTCTCCTCCGTGATATCCACTTTTAAAACAGTAATTACCAATTTCGCTATAAATCGGCATGGGTTCACCACTAAGTTCATCAGAGTAAATATTCCAACCATTTTCTACATAAAATATCGTTGTTCCTAGTGGACTTATTCCATATCCTTCTGCAGATACTTGCATTAAACAAACACTAAGTAACATAACTACTACCAACATACAAGCTGTTATTTTCTTTAACATAATTATTCCTCCTTTTATTAAACCCCTTGTTGAAATTATACTCAAATTCATAATCATATTAGTAATTTTAGTATATATTTATTGTATCAAATCTTAGTAAATTTTTCAATAGCTATTATAATTACAGCAATATTTTATTAATTTAATAAATTATATATATATATTTATATTAAATTTGTATATAAACCACTCTTTTAATATTCGATTTTTTATTTAATATATGTTATTTTAAAAATATATTATGATTTTTTTGCTATCAAGATTACATACAACAAAACAGGGCTTATAGTAAACCCTGCCTGCTTTTTTATGCTTTTATTTATAAGTTTCTACTCTGTTATTTTAACTATCATACTTTACGTGCTAAATACAGTTGTGTTCCTACTACATCAGCAATTGTTATTTCACCATCGTCGTCATAATCATGGCACATTGTATCAAATTCTACTAATCCTGGAGCACTTTCATATGGTGGAAATACTGGCGACTCTACTTTTGCAACTACTTTTTGTATTTTCAGACTATCTTCTATAGTAATTGATTTGTCTTGATTTGCATCGCCTTTCATTCTAATAAAAACATGAACTCTATTTTCTTCATCGTTATACTCTAAGTATGCTTTATTAAATGCATCTAAATCAGTAACTTCACCTAATTCATATACATCGTCCAGTAATAAAATTCTACCATCTTTTTCCGCAAATAAACCTACAGAGTCTCCTCCGTGATATCCACTTTTAAAACAGTAATTACCAATTTCGCTATAAATCGGCATGGGTTCACCACTAAGTTCATCAGAGTAAATATTCCAACCATTTTCTACATAAAATATCGTTGTTCCTAGTGGACTTGTTCCATATCCTTCTGCAGATACTTGCATTATACAAAGACTAAGTAACATAACTACTA
>CAYJGB010000093.1:481-1703 GCA_964369405.1 uncultured Eubacteriales bacterium | reverse complement strand
ATGCCCATAATTTACATCTAAAAACGGAGAGTGGGAGTAACGCTCAGTGGCTTTGCTATGCAAAAAATATGCAAATAATATACGAAAAACACGCAAAACATCCGATATTTTGCGTGTTTTATACATTTTAATGAAAGTTTATGCATTGTTTTTTGTGTTAAAATTCCAAGTGATAACATTTTGATAACATAAAATTTGTGGTGTGGTTTTTTTTAGTGGAAATTAAGATGGATATTCAATTTTAAAATGCAATTATATCCACTGATATGCAAAAGTATGCACTTATAATTTACCACAACTGCTTCGAGTATGTTTTTATTACAGTGATAGAAATTATATGTTAAAATCAATTTAAAGTTCACTTTAGTTAGGAAAAGGAGCATATCAATGACAGTATTAAAATATGATAGCAATAAAAAAGCAGCAATAAATCCAGAAGATATAAAACCAAAAGTAGAAAACTTACCTAAAATAGGTGTCACATGTTTTTCTAATGAACTATTAGATAGTATACTAAATAATTTTGAATCAGAAATTGTATCTAAATTACATAATGCAAACGGGACTGTTTATATTTATAAAATAAATTATAAAGGTCTTGATATTGCTGTTTTTATGTCGAGAGTAGGTGCTTCTGCATGCGTAGCAAGTTTTGAAGAAATAATCGCTATGGGGCTTCAAAAATTAATAATGTTTGGAACTTGTGGAGTATTAGAAAAATCAATTGACGACCTTGCAATAATTATTCCAAACTCAGCAATACGAGATGAAGGTACAAGTTTTCATTATTGTGAACCTAGTGAAGAAATAAGTGTAAATGAAAAATACACTGAAGAGTTTATACACATATTAAAATCACATAACTATTCATATACAACTGGTAAAACGTGGACTACTGATGCATTTTACAGAGAAACTTATGACAAAATAAATTTAAGAAAAAGTCAAGGAGCAGTATGTGTAGAAATGGAATGTTCAGCAATGAGTGCTGCTGCAAAATTTAGAGAAGTAGATTTTTTTGAATTTTTCTACGCAGCTGATAATTTAGATAGTGCAACTTGGGATGCAAGAAGTTTAAATTGCTCACATAAATTAGATGAAAAAGAAAAAATTGCATACTTAGCTTTTGAACTAGCTATAAAAATAAGTTAAAGTTATAAAACAGTTTAAATTTCTTAGTAGTAATTACATATAGCTATTCTCCACAACCTGTGATATTGTA
>CAYJGB010000093.1:0-471 GCA_964369405.1 uncultured Eubacteriales bacterium | reverse complement strand
TAGCTTTTGAACTAGCTACAAAAATAGTTTAAGTTTCTTAGTAGTAATTTCATATTACAATTCTATATCACCTGTAATCATATTTGAATATCATCTTAATTAATGTAAGGTCGTAACTAACAATTCTAACTTTATTGAATTGTTTAGTAGACATATTGTGAAGTTATTTATAATTTTTATAAAAGTAAAAAATAAATTTTAATATTCTAACCCAATTGGATTATATAATACAGCACAATCATATACATTTTTAGGTTTATTATTCACTATAGTTTTTTTCCATACTTTTTTTAATCAAGTCTGTATATAGCATTCTTTGAAATTTTCCTCACCCAAACTTAAAGTTGTGGTGAGGATTTTTTTCTTATCTTATCTTATCTTATCATAAGTTAAAACTATCAACTTAATTATTTTAAATTATTTTATACACAAAAAACTCTTTATAAGCCCTCATAAGTCTTTATAACTTTC
>CAYJGB010000092.1:0-1741 GCA_964369405.1 uncultured Eubacteriales bacterium | reverse complement strand
ACTTATAAATAAGGTCTGCTTGCTTCTTGCTAATGGTAGTTTCCACATCGCCCACTCGCACCGTTTTGCCCTCAAAGTACGCCACGGTCGCCTTGGTAGCTCGCTCATAGAGGCTATCCTTAATTTCTTTTTGGAGTGTGGTTACAAAACTGGCATAGCTTTCACTGGCAATGACGGTCAGTTTATTTATATCATGCACAAGGCTACCGCACGTTTCACTATCTATGCGGTTGCCGCCTTGGTCAACACAAAGCCTAAGCCCACGTCCCACTTCTTGACGTTTGGCTATTTCATTTTGCGAATGCTTGAGGGTACATATTTGAAATACGTTGGGATTATCCCATCCCTCACGTAAAGCAGAGTGAGAGAAAATAAAGCGTGTTGGCTCATGAAAGCTTAATAAGCGTTCTTTATTCTTCAAAATAAGCTCATAAGCGGAAATATCATCAGAAATATCACTTCCTCGCTTTATAGTGCTATTGACGGCTTTGCCCTTATCAATGCTAAAATAACCTTGATGCACACGATTGACATCATTACACATATTTTTTAAGTACTGCTGATACGGTGAATCAATAAGCAACAATTTTTGATTTAAAATAGCCATGTATTCTTCTTCAAAGATTTTGCCATATTCCCCAAGTAATTCTTCGCCGCCATCGTCATATTGCCTATATCGTGCTACTTCATCTATAAAGAACAAGGAAAGTGTTTTAATGCCTTGATTGAAAAGGCTTTCTTCCTTATCAAAATGCGATTCTATGGTCTCGCGTATTTGAATGCGCCGCATTTTCTTTTGCTCTTTGTCGTTGATAATATCGCCTACGGCTATACTTTCGCCATTGGTAAAGGTCACAAGCCCTTGCTTGGGGTTAATTTGAGCAATACTATAGCCTTTATACTGTTTCATCTCGTTGGAAAGATAGAATAAATCATCGCCTTCACTACAAATGCGTATTTTACGAGATACCACGCCAGACTTACTGGTGACTTCAAATTCTAACCTTGCCTTGGGTGGCTCTTTGGGCGAAAGGACGAAGCTTGCCAAATACAAATAGCTGTCTAATCCTTTTAAATTCTTGAGTTCAAAGCCTTTCACTTCAATTTTCTTCACAAGGCGTTGATTATACGCTTCAAGGGCATCAAGCACATAAACCATATGATTTTGCACTTTATGCGTAGCGGAATAGTTGAGAATAAAGAGAGGATTAAAGCCAAGAATAGACCTCTGTGTCACTTCACCGCCCATTTTTTGCGGTTCATCCAAAATCATAATGGGGCGATTAGCTCGGATGACATCTATGGGTCGACGTGAATTAAAGTTGTCACGCTCAGAGTAAATGATGCGGCTGTCGGCATTTTTCGCCCCTTCTTTCAATGATGCGGCAAAAGCTTGAGTGTTGATAATCATAACACTAAGGGCATTGTCCTTAGAAAAAGCATCAAGCTCTTGCAAACGTTTACTATTATATACAAAGTAACGTGCCTTTACACCATAATGCTCCATGAAATGTTCTTCGGTCATGGCAAAGGTCTTTTGCACCCCTTCGCGAATGGCAATGCTTGGCACAACCACAATAAATTTCGTCCAGCCATAGCGTTTATGTAGTTCAAACAAGGTCTTAATATATATATAGGTTTTGCCAGTGCCTGTTTCCATTTCCACATCAAGCTTGAGTGTTATGCCGTTTTTATACAGTTCTGTAGACGGTTTATGAATATCATGACGCTTTTGCACAAG
>CAYJGB010000091.1:0-1747 GCA_964369405.1 uncultured Eubacteriales bacterium | reverse complement strand
AGCCTGGTAAAATGCTAAAAGCCTTTTTTAAGTTTTTAGCATTTTCGCGAATTGCCTTTTCATCATAAAGATAAAACGGTGTTGGATATTTTTCAGCAATTTTTTCAAGCTCAGCTTTTTGTAATGGTATATTTTTAGACAATTTTTTTTCTCCTAAATTTAATAATCGTGCCATGGATGGCACATAACAAAAAAATAAGCGACTTTTGTGCTAATCTCTTATCTTCGAATAAGCAAAAGTCGATAGTAAAAAGTGACAAGGATGTCACTTTTTACGAATTAATTAGTTAAAGAATCCTTTTGCTTTCAAAAGTTCAGCATTCAATACACCACCAAGGGCGGCTCCACGTTTTGTGTTATGACTTAAACCAACAAAGCGAATGTCAAATACAGGACACTTTCTTAAACGACCAATTACCACTGCCATGCCTTTGTCAGTATCTCGGTCTCTTGAAGGTTGTGGACGGTTGTCTTCATGGCGAATATGAATTGGCTTAATTGGTGCTGATGGCAAGTTAAGTTCTTGCGGGATTGATGTAAAGTTAGTCCAAATTTTTTCAATTTCTTCTAAGCTTGGTTTTTTATCGTCTGGTAGGTCAAACTCTAAGCTAACACAAGCAGTGTGGCCGTCAATTACTGGAACCCGATTACAGTGTGCCGCTACTTTTGGACTCTCTACTGCTTCAATTTTAGCGCCGTTTACTTTACCCAAAATCTTTAATATTTCAGTTTCCGTTTTTTCTTCTTCCCCGCCAATGTATGGTACAATGTTGTCAATCATATCAAATGATGAAACACCTGGGTACCCTGCTCCACTTACCGCTTGCAATGTTGAAACAATAATGCGTTTTACAGGATAGCCTGCTTGTTGTAGTGCGTATACCGGTGTTGTATATGATTGTAGAGAACAATTTGGCTTTACAGCAACAAAGCCTTTGTTCCAGCCATGTTTTTTTTGTTGTTCTGCAATAACGTCTGTGTGGTCTGCATTAATTTCTGGAATAAGCATTGGAACATCATCTGTCCAACGGTTTGCGCTTGCATTAGACACAACAGGAATGTCTGCAGCGGCATAGGCAGCTTCTAAAGCTTTAATGCTGTCTTTATCCATTTCTAGGGCACTAAAAACAAAGCGGCACTTCCCTTTTGCAGCCTCTACATCGCTTGCGTCAATAACCATTAAGTTTTTAACGCTTTCAGGAATATCGCTTCCAATTAACCACCTGCCTTTTACAGCTTCTTCAAATGTTTTCCCAGCTGATCTTGGACTTGCAGCAACATATGTAACTTCAAACCACGGATGGTTTTCCAATGAACTAATATATCTTTGCCCTACCATTCCGGTAGCACCTAAAACACCAACTTGTATTTTTTCCATTTTATGCTCCTAAATTCTACAATCGTGCCATGGACTCGTTTAACTTACTTTGCCCATCTACTTAGAGCAGGGAGCGTAGCGAGCTACGGCACTAAACTTCATTACAAACAACTTTTGAGCTATTCATTTACCTTCGGTACCGCAAAAGTTGATAGTAAAAAATGACATGGAAGTCATTTTTTACATAATTATATATTACACTCTTTCAAAGCGGCTTCAATTATTCTCTTTGCATTATCATTTGCTTCAACAACAGGAAGTCTAACTCCTCCTGCAGGAAGGCCTTTAACATTCATTGCATGCTTAATTGAAGATGGATTTCCATCAACAAAGGCTGCTCTAAATATTGGCATTAGGCGA
This sequence comes from uncultured Eubacteriales bacterium, assembly GCA_964369405.1. Classification (GTDB taxonomy): domain Bacteria; phylum Bacillota; class Clostridia; order Oscillospirales; family Acutalibacteraceae; genus CAYJFG01. The sequence continues at coordinate 9 of CAYJGB010000091.1, read as the reverse complement.
TAATGAAGT
>CAYJGB010000090.1:0-1824 GCA_964369405.1 uncultured Eubacteriales bacterium | reverse complement strand
AGATAATCTACAACTATGTTTGAGTGTATGTTATACTCATCTCCATTGTATAATTTTTCTAGTGTTAGTTTTGACATAGTGCTACCTCCTTGTTTTTGTTAAGCAACACTATATCACAGGTGGTGGGGAATAGCTATAATTATTTGTAGTACTTTAGTAGTTTTTTAATATCTATTTCAATACCAGATTTTTTTAATCGTTCTTTTCTTAGCTCATAAATTTTATTTATTATTTCTCCATAGTTTATACCATAGTGTACTAAGTTATGGCAGTTGCTACATAAAGAAATAATATTCGACGGTGTATCTAAAGAAAACTCAAAATCATCTTGAGCTGACATTGGAATTAAATGGTGTGCTTCAGTATATGGAGTTTTCCCATCTTTTCTAAGAAATGTCACGTGTTCATTATTATATTCACATAGAAATTCTGCATTTTTAATTGCTTGAACTGATTTATCATTTTTTCTTTTATAAACTGATACGTTATTAATATTTATCTTTTCCGGTTTTTTAATAGGAATATCTAAAAACATTCTACTTTCTTTATTGTTAATTATTTTTTCATTTACTTCGCTTTTTTGTTCACTATCATAGACTTCCTCAGCTCTTTTATTATCCATTTCAATTTTTTCTTTAGAAGGACTTCCATAGTATGCATAAAGAAGATATCCAAATTCAACAGCACTAAAGTTTTTTGTTTCTTCGTGTAAGTTTTTGTATTCAAAAATCTTTTCCCTTAGTATTATTAAATCTTCACCGTTATAGGTAATATTTAACTTTTTTAAAAAGAAGTGTAGGTGGTAGTCAGCATAAACATTCATATATCGTTCTGGAAAGTACACTGAAAGTATTTTTCCTTTTAGCATTGGGCTTAACGGATTCTTTGTTATACCTTCTATATCTTGATTTTTACCAGCAAACATTAGTGAACTTAACGCATCTGTTACAATACTAAAATTACTATTTGTCCATTTTGTCCAATGGTACTCATTCTTTTTTTTATCAAAATATACACCGAATTTATTCGATGTAGCACCATGTATATTTCCAAGTTTATTTAACTTGTTTTCAATACCATAACAAAAATTATCTGTATTTCCAAAACCGATAGCATAGTTTTTTATATCCATGTCTTTAATTTTATCTATAGGAAACTTTTTCACAAAGTCTCTTCGTATTTTTTCAACTTCCACTTGCTCTTGTGTAATTTTATATAATTTAGCAAATTCTAAAAAACTAATCATATTTCATCAACCCTATTTCAAAAAAATTTATAACACAATAAAAACTTCACATAAGTGAATATTACTTCAACTTAGAAAATCTATTTGATAAGATTCTTAATTTGCTACAATTTCTGAATCAAAATCATTTAGGATACTATATTATAATTATATTTTCAGTATTAATACTGTCATTGATATGCTCCTTTTACTAACTAAAGTGAACTTTCAATTAATTTTAACACATAATTTTTTTCAGTGCAATATAAACATACTCGAAGCAGTTGTGGTAAATTCTAAGTGTATACTTTTTGCATATCAGTGGATATAATCGCATTTTAAAATTGAATATCCCTCTAAATTTCCACACAAAAACCTCAACATATAAAATTTATGTTATCAAAATGTTATCACTTGGAATTTTAACACAAATAATAATGCATAAACTTTCATAAAAATGCATAAAACACGCAAAATATCTGCTATTTTGCGTGTTTTTCGTATATTGTTTGTATATTTTTTGCATATCAAAGCCACTGAGCGTTACTCCCACTCTCCGTTTTTAGATGTAAAATGGGAGTGTTTAGGTCTAAATAGTG
>CAYJGB010000089.1:0-1970 GCA_964369405.1 uncultured Eubacteriales bacterium | reverse complement strand
TAACCTGTTAATTTTATTATGGTGCCGAGAGGGAGATTTGAACTCCCATGCCCAAATGAGCACTAGATTCTGAGTCTTTTTCAAAACTTCCCAGTTGTTCCCTAAGCGTGTAATTTCAATGTAATACGAATATGCAAACTTCCCTATTTTTCCCTTGCATTCCCCCAAAAGTGGGGGCATAGTGGGGGCATGAAAGCACGAAAAATATCTACTCAATATCCCGGTGTTCGATACTATGAGCACCAATCTCGCAAGATGCGTAATGGGCAACCTGATCGCTATTTTTCTCTCCGTTACAAAATTAACGGTAAATCGGTGGAAGAGGGTTTGGGCTGGGCTACTGAAGATTGGAATGCTGGTAAAGCACACAAAATTCTTGCTCAAATAAAAAGCAATGTTAAAACAGGATGCGGACCACAGAGTCTTTCTGAAATGCGTCAAGAAGCAGCTCAGAAGCGTGCAAATATCGAACGAGAAGTCGCCGATGAACAAGCAGCTAATCTTACCTTGCATGATTTTTTTGAAAATCATTACATTCCTGAGGTCAAACGAACAAAGCGTAGTTGGTTGACTGATATACAACGTTTTAACAAAGTTATTAAGCCAAATCTTGGAGCCAAAGCTTTGCGAGCGATTACTAAGGAAGACGTACAAGCTCTTTTGGATGAGCTTGTGTCGTCCGGTGCTGCGGCTTCCACTGTGAAACAGTATCGTAGTATTTTGAGTTATATTTTCACTTTGGCAAATCAAACTATCTTGCATAATATTCCTGTTTTTGAAGGTACTTCTCCGGTCAAAGGAGTAAATATTCCACCAGTCAAAAACGCTCGGGATCGTTTTCTTTCTGGAAAAGAAGCCACTCTTTTGATTGAAGCCGCAAGTAAATTGCCAAATTCGGATTTGCATGATTGCATCATTATTTCTCTCAATACAGGTCTTAGATTGGGAGAAATTCAAAGACTGGACTGGATTGATGTGGATTTGATAAATTCCATGCTTACCGTTCGAGATGAGGTCTTTCGCAAACCGGGAGGAAAGGTTCCCCTCAACAAGGCAGCTTGGGATATTTTTAATTTGCGAAAAAGCCAAAACAAGAATGCCCATTCTGGGCTGGTCTTTCCTCCTATTTTTGGAACAAATATCCGGAGCAATCTTTCCCATGCTTTCAAAGACTTGGTAGATTTGCTTGGTTTGAATGAAGGCATTGCTACAAGCGACAGAGCACGGCGAATTGTTTTTCATAGTTTGAGGCACACATTTGCTTCGTGGTTGGCCATTGGAGGTACAGATATCTACCGAATTCAAAAACTTATGCGACATAAAACTATCACCATGACAATGCGTTATGCACATTTGATTCCTGATGCTACTCGTGCTGCTGTACATAATTTAACGCCCCCTGACTAATCCAAGCTCTAATGTCTTTTTAATGGATATTACACCAACGGTTTCTATAAGCCATTCAACTAAACCGATTGTAGGGTAAACGATATTTTTTCCTACTTTATAAGCAGATCTTGGACCTTCGCCTAAAGAATCAGCATTTGCTAGGGTTTTAGATGAAATCATGCCACCTAGAAATTTTTCAGCATCTTTACGGGCTATTACAGGAGGAAGCCCTTCAAGCAACAGCTTGCGAAAGACTTCTATTTCTAGCTCTTTTTGATTCATTTATTCACCTCGTAATTTAAAAACATGATAGTATTGCTCCTCTAATTACTCTGCGGACATAAAAATATAAAAGTGTACATAATAATTTGAATTTGCAATTTGCTCTATATAGCCTGTCCAATGTTTAATTTATGGAGCATTATTAACTCAAAATAATATTTACTATACAACTATAAAAACGCTGTGCCACTTCCGAAAGGTTCTCAAGAATAGTTGCCGAGCTTTGTTCAATTCTTTGCGGTATTGCTTCATAAAAACTGCGTTGGTACTCCATGGCGATGATGATGTCCCAAAGCGCA
>CAYJGB010000088.1:0-1994 GCA_964369405.1 uncultured Eubacteriales bacterium | reverse complement strand
CCTAAAAAAGCAAAAGAAAAAGAAATAAATACTAATAAATATCTAACTAAAGTAAAAGATATATCTAAAACTAAAGATGTAACAACAATAACACAAAACATTAAAGATAATACACAAACAAAAGTTTTTAGTATCTTTAAGAAACGGAGTAATGTTATATCTAATGTATTGTGTAGAAATCTTAAATATAAAGTTTTAGAAAAACAAATAAATCGATTTATACCTAATATTTATTTACACTTGTTAAATCGATACCGGTTACGGTGTTTGTTTAATATGATAAAAATTAGATTAATTAGGGGTGTTTTGAGTTGTATGATATAATAAATATAACTATTAGACTTAATGTAACAAATAAATAATTTGCGAATCTACATCTTAAAGAATTCATTAAATTTGATTTATAGTCACTTATACTCTTTTTTCCTTTTTTTAATTATAAGTATAATTTTCACTATAATCCAAGTTGAAAATTCAACTACAAGTAATAAGCAAGTACATATTAAAACACCAAGCCAAGCATCGTTTTTATCATATATTGGCAAAGTTGGTCCGACTAAGTTTGCAGTTCCTATACCAAACAATAGAGGTGGGTGATAAATGAAAATTAAAAGTGGATATAATGGTAAAGTAACTAGACAATATCTAAACTTATCTGTAATTTTTAACAAGGCAATAACTGTAATTAATATTGGTACAACAAATAGAGATAAATTCTCATAGTTATAATTAAATATTAACGGAAACACAAAAAATTGAATAACATAAATTGATAGTGGTACTATTAAAAATTTAAAAAATTTTTGCATTAATCATCTTCTCCTTGTTTTTGATAATAGCTATTAATTTAAACTACGAAAATCATTATGTGATATTAAATAATATGTTGTTGGCATATGAGAATGCTCCATACCACCTACCAATAACTTTCCACTCGAAAGTACAAACGATGTTTTTGCATATGCATATACTCCTTTAACATCTCTACCTAATGTCGGCCCAATTCCACACGTCATATTTGCTAATGTTTGCATAAGATATGCAGGTGAATAATTTACTTCAACAAGATATGATATTATAAATATTAGGCTTAATGTAACAAATAAATAATTTGCTTATCAATATCTTATAAAATACATTAAATTGTTTTATAGTTACTTATACTCTTTTTTTCTTTTCTTTAATTATAAGTATAATTTTTAGTAGAATCCAAGTTAAAAATTCAATTAGAAGTAATAAGCAAGTAGATATTAAGATACCAAACCAAGCAAAATTCCTGTCATATGTAGGTGTGCTAAATAAACTAAGAACTCCACCTCCTATACCAAACAATAGAGGAGGGTGATAAATAAAAATTAAAATTGGATATAATGGTAAAGTAAGTAGACAATATCTAAACTTATTTGTAATTTTTAACAAGCTGAAGATTATTATAATTGGTGGAATTACATATGTGAAAAATATTATGTACGTATTATCATTTGTATTATTTTTGCATATTATAGGAAATATAATAAACTGAATAACATAAATTGATAGTGGTACTATTAAAAATTTAAAAAATTTTTGCATTAATCATCTTCTCCTTGTTTTTGATAATAGCTATTAATTTAAACTACGAAAATCATTATGTGATATTAAATAATATGTTGTTGGCATATGAGAATGCTCCATACCACCTACCAATAACTTTCCACTCGAAAGTACAAACGATGTTTTTGCATATGCATATACTCCTTTAACATCTCTACCTAATGTCGGCCCAATTCCACACGTCATATTTGCTAATGTTTGCATAAGATATGCAGGTGAATAATTTACTTCAACATGATAAGATATAAAACTACCTACTACTGAAAGGTTACAATACTTTAACATTCTTTCATTTTCAAGATTTTCACTTAACTCAGTAAGTTCATTTTTTGCACCATCTTCTGTGAGATTATTTCGAATTTTGATATTAAGTAATCTCTGCCCAATCCATTCTTTTGTAT
>CAYJGB010000087.1:0-2132 GCA_964369405.1 uncultured Eubacteriales bacterium | reverse complement strand
GGAGAGTGAAAATGAAAAAGACTAGTATAAGTATTTTATACGACAGTGAAAAACTAAATGCGATGAAAATATATCTAGAGCAAAAGAATATAGATATAAAAATCGAGCTAGAAAAAGCCCTAGATAACACATATTTGAGGTATGTCCCAAATAACGTACGAGAGTTCATAGATATGAAAGCAGATATGAGGATAAAAAAGCAAAAAGAGAGCAATTTGGACAAAAACAAAGATGAATTAGTAAAAACTGAAAATCCATAACATTACGGAGCTTGAATAGCGAACACTACTCCCCCACAAACGACAAATTTGGCGATTTGTGGGGAGTTTGTGCATAAGTGGGGTCGTAAGCCGAGTGAGCTATATAAAACCGTTTAAAGGCGAAGATTTGCGAGTTTGAAAACAAGAGAAAATTATGAAAAAGAAAGTGATTTAGTATGCGATTTAACACAGATATTTTAGGGTAGAAAATCAAGCAGGATAAATGCTGTATCTGTGCTAAAGCACTTACAGCAGAGTTACATCGTCCGGCAGTGCCGGTCGAGAGAAGATTTATTAAAAATTGAAAGATAGGAGTAAAAATATGGATAAGACATCAAAAAGAATAAGTGTATATATGGACAACGATTTATTAAGAAAATGTGATATAACAATTTCAAAAAAGGAAATATCATCACGTAGCGAATTTATATCTAAGGCGTTAGAAAGTTACTTAGCATATATTAATATCAATGATAATAGCAGTGTTTTAACACCTGCACTAGAGTCAGTAATAACAGCAAAAATACTAGATACAGAAGAAAGAATATCAAGAGTGATATTCAAACAAAGTGTAGAACTTGCAATGTTAATGAACGTGATAGCAGCTACTAATCATATAGATATAAACGAACTTAACGAACTTAGAAATTACTGTGAAGAAATAGTAAAGAAAAGTTGTGGAAGATATAACTTTGATAACGCAGTCAAATTACAAAAAAATGAAGAGTAGAAAGAATGGCTAAAATAATATTAAAATCACCTTACATAAAACCAAACAGTAAAAATAAGATTGAAAAGTTTATTAAATACATAGCAACTCGTGACGGAGTAGAAAAAGTAAATAGCAACGAACACTTATTACCAGTTGCAAAATATCAAAATGACTTAATACAAACATTAGTTTTTAAATACCCAGACTCAAAAGAACTACATGAATATCAAGATTATGAGTACAATAAGACACGTAAAAATGCAGATGAGTTAATTAAAAGTATAATAGATACTCACCCTCAAACACTTGGGAATAGAGAAAAATATATAAGTTATATATCACAAAGACCACGTGTAGAAAAACTTAGTAATCATGGACTATTTACAGATGACGGAATACCAGTAGTATTGTCAGAAGTAGAAAAAGAGATATCTGAAACACAGTCAAACATATGGACTCATGTAATTTCACTTAAAAGAGAAGATGCAAACAGATTAGGATATGATAATGTAAATTCTTGGATTAATCTGCTTAGAGCTAACAGAAATATATTTGCAAGTAATATGAACATCTCTCCAGAAAATTTTAGATGGTATGCAAGTTTTCATCAAGAAAGTTATCATCCACATGTACACCTTGTAGCGTATTCAATAAAGAAAAACGAGGCATATTTGAGTAGAAAAGGAATAGAAAATATAAAGTTAGAGTTATCTAAAACTATATTTAGGCAAGATTTAATAAGCATATATAATCAAAAAGATATCTATAGAAAATCTTTAAAAGATAGTAGTAGAGATATTATTGAAAATATGATAAATGACATAAATAAGAATAGTAATCAAAACGATAAAATATCACAGTTGCTTTTAACTCTCAATAAAAGATTGTTAAACACAAAAAGCAAAAAAGTATATGGATATTTAAAGCCAGATTTAAAAAATATAATCAATCAAATATTAGATGAATTTTCACAAGATGAACGAATTAAAACTCTGTACGATTTATGGTACAACCAAAAAGAAGAAACGATTAAGATATATACAGATTTTTTGCCTAAAAGAGTGCCACTAGTGGAAAATAAAGAGTTTAAGTCAATCAAAAACATAATAATAAATGAGGCTATGAAAATCAATTTAGAAGAAAAGATTGATGAAACAATA
>CAYJGB010000086.1:0-2249 GCA_964369405.1 uncultured Eubacteriales bacterium | reverse complement strand
ATTAGGTGAAATTTCAGCTCCAGAGAATGAAGATGTAGCAAATATACTACAACTAAATTACCAAGAACAAGTATCAGCAAATAAAGAAACAGCAGTATTTGATGATACAACAAAAGTTGCTAGTTTTACACCAGAAGTTTCTTATCAATCAATAGCATTTAGTGGATTAGATACAGCAACAACATATAATGTATTTAAAGAAAATGTTATGCAACAAGGAATAGATAAAAATGGTATAACAACGCTTGTGTATAATATTAGTAGTGGTTTAAATAATTTTAAATCTGTAAATAATGATACAAGTGAGTCTAACCCAACACTAAAAATAAATGAAAGTAGTTTGTATTTTAACGTTGAGAATGGATTTAAACAGTATAGTAAGAATAATGTTACTTGGACAAATTACACAGGTACAGTAACAATAGAACAAGATGATATAACTAATAGTACACAAAATACAATTACAGTTATGAACGGTACACATAATATTACATTAAACGGTGTAAATATTGATGTATCTAATAAATATCAATATTGTGCGTTTGATATACAAGGTACATCAAATGTAACATTAATACTAGCTCAAAATAGCGAAAACACATTAAAAAGTGGACGTGATAGAGCAGGATTACAAGTACAAACAAAAGCTAATAAAACAGCAAGTGTAACAATACAAGGAAGTGGTACGCTTTCAGCTTATGGAAGAAACGACGCAGCAGGTATTGGTGGTGGTTATTTTGGTGGAGGAGGCAATATCGAAATAACTGATAATGCTCAAGTTATAGCCACTGGAGGAGTCTCTGGAGCAGGTATCGGTGGTGGATATGAAGGTGACGGATATACAATCACAATTAGTGGTTATGCCCAAGTTACAGCTAACGGTGGTAACTTCGCAGCAGGAATCGGTGGTGGATTATTTGATAAAGAAGGAGGCAATATCACAATAAGTGAAAACTCTACAGTAACTGCTATTGGTGGTGCGATAACTAATACTAATTATATATACCCATCAGCAATAGGAAGTGGTAGTTATTATTACGGCAATACAAAACCAGATGGTGCAATACTTTCAATAGGTTCAAATGCTAAAGTAACTGCAGTAGCAAATGGAGATTTAGTAATAGATGCAAAAGATAGTAAAATAACTAACCCAAATGAAAATGAAGACGTTGCAAATGTATTAGAGTTTGTTTATTTTTATAAAACAAATGGAAAAACTGAATTATTTGATGCTGATACAAAAATATTTGAATATACATCAGAAACTGATTATAAATCAATTGCTTTTGTAGGTTCATTAGAACAAAATAAAATTTACACATTAAAAATAAATGATACAGTAGCAAAAGGTGAAAAGGGAGGCCTAGAGCCTACCAATGAATTTATATTAGATAATAATTTTACAACGTATGTAAATGTGTATGATGTTTTAGATACTCAAATAAATAACCCTACAATAGATTTAATTGATGGAGATATAACAATATATCAACAAAGCAATGGAACACGTGTGTACAAAATCGGTAAAAATTCATGGCAAGAATATTCAGGAGAAATAACAATAGAACAAAGTAACAACGATATCAGTACGCAAAATACAATTACAGTTATGAACGGTACACATAATATAACATTAAATGGTGTAAATATTGATTTATCTACTCAAGAAAAATATTGTGCGTTTGATATACAAGGTACATCTAATGTAACATTAACTCTAGCTCAAAACAGTGTAAACACATTAAAAAGTGGATCTGAAAGAGCAGGGTTACAAGTCCAAACAAAAGATAATAATACAGCAAGTGTAAAAATACAAGGAAGTGGAGCACTTTCAGCCAATGGAGGTAATAACGCATCAGGCATTGGTAGCATATATGAAGGTGACGGAGGTACAATCACAATAAGTGGTAATGCACAAGTAACAGCTAACGGTGGTGACGGCGGAGCAGGCATCGGTGGTGGATATCTAGGTGACGGAGGTACAATCACAATAAGTGATAATGCTCAAGTTACAGCTAAAGGTGATGATTACGCAGCAGGTATCGGTGGTGGAGCTCATGGTGACGGAGATACAATCACAATAAGTGGTAATGCTCAAGTTACAGCTAACGGTGGTGTCGGCGGAGCAGGCATCGGTGGTGGATATAATGGTGACGGAGGTACAATCACAATAGCCCAAAATGCAAATGTAACAGCTATTGGTGGTGAGGTAATTGATACTATTTTTATATCCCCATCAGCAATCGGAA
>CAYJGB010000085.1:0-2296 GCA_964369405.1 uncultured Eubacteriales bacterium | reverse complement strand
TACTTGAGCCCCACAAGAGTCGCAGAATTTACCGTTTTTTGGCACATCAGCTCCACAAGATGGGCAATTGATGTTGCTTGTTGTTGGTTTTTGTTGGTCTTGTTTAGGTTCTTCTTGTGCTACTTGAGCCCCACAAGAGTCACAGAATTTACCGTTTTCTGGTATGTCTGCTCCGCAATTTTTACAATTCATAAATTTCTCTCCTTAAATTAATTGATTAAAGTTTTTAAAACTTATATACAGATATATTAACATATTTAAATACTAATTTACAGTAAATGTAAAAATATTTTACAATTTCATTCTATTTCTTTTTTCATTTCTGTAAATTCGTCACTTTTTTCTGGTAATATCATTATTGCATTATCTATAAGTGTTATTGCCTCTTCTGTTTTACCATCTTCTACTAAAGCATTAAATTCTTCTTTTATGTTTTCTTCGTAACTTTCTGATGTCAATTTATATAATCTGTCATATCTATTATCTTCTTGTAATACAGGTTGATTTCGTGTTACGGTAAGCAATGCTTCTTCGTAGTTTTCTTCTTCTAAGAGTTTATTTACATCATCTTCTATTCCTTGTGCCTCAAAACTTGTATACGCTTTTATTAAATCTTCTTGCTTTTCTCGTATTTCTGGGTCTTCATCTAGTAGATAATACGCCTCGTCTATTGAGTTTATCAAGTTGTAATAATCTTCTCTAACTCCTGTAAAATCTGGCATACTTAAAATTTCTTCTTTATACTCTATTTTAGACTCCTCTAATTGTTTTTCAACTTCCTGTGTCATAAAGTCTGTTCCCTCAAGTTTTGAGTAATAGTATACAGCACCACTATAGTTTTCATTTTCGTAGTCATATTTTCCAGAGTAGTAATTTAAATTATTGCTTGCTTTATCTGCTAGTTCTTTATTTTGTATGTTTGATAACGCAGACAATGTTTCGTTTACTCCGTTTGCATATACATTCTCGTTTTCACACACTTCTATACACTCATCAATTAATGCGTTTGCTTGTTCATCTAGCAAATATTTATCAAGAGCATTATAGCTAGAGTAATTATTATATACAGAGGCTGCTGACCATGGGTCGTTATTTTCTATAAATTCATTAAACTTTGTTAAAGGAGAATTAAAAAACCAAACAACAGTAATTACAGCAAATATTACAACTGCTGAAATTATAGAAATAATTATTATCTTACCTTTATTAGATTTTTGAACTTTTTCACTCGATTTTAAATTTTTCTCTTTCAAATTAAAACTTCCTTTATATTTTATTAATGTCTTGATTAGCTTTCTTTAACCTAGACAAGCACTTTATATCTGTAAAACGTTCGTATTTTGATGGTCTGATTTTCAGCATAACTATAAGTGATAAAACAAACAAAACTAGACTAATAGCTAAAACAATGTAATATATATATGTCATATCCTGAGGTATCATACCAAGGAAATTAGGAGCAATGCTAAACAATAAATTATAAGTAAAGTGCATAAATATTCCTAAAGTAATTGAATTATATTTTACGGCTAAAACACCAGTTATAATACCAAAAGGTAATACTTGTAATATATGAGTAATTTCTCCGTGCATAAGTGCAAATAAAAGTCCTTGTATGATTACTGCAAGTACAATTGGCATACCTTTTCTAAATCTTGATAAAAATAAACCTCTGCACATTATCTCTTCAATTATAGGTGCCATTATAACAATTGACGCAAACGCTAAAGGTAAACTATTACTTGTATAAGCTAAATGTTCTTGGTTATTTCTTAATACACTGCTAAGTTGAGGAAAGTTAATAAATATAACTGCTGTTAATGATGCAACTAAATAAAAGTCTGCAATCACATTAACTACACTAATTGGCAAAGTTTTTAGTTTTACTGGCTTAATGCTTGTTTCTTTAAAAAAATGTTTTTTCCTTATTTTAAATATAATTGCAATAATTATTAATGTTAGTGTTGCTGTAGCTATTGATACAAAATTTCTGATTTGCAACATATCGTTTTCTAAATTGACTTGTGCATAAGATGAATTTACAGGTATACCACTTTCTAACATGCTTTGTATTCTGTTGTTTATATCTATCATAAAATAAAATTCAAATGACAAGTTCAAAATTTCTTTAATAACAAGATATATTACACCAAACCCCAACCCACAACCTAAAGCTATAAAAAATTTCTTCATAAAATTACCTCTTTAAATTATATTTTCTCTGCTTTCTTAAACCTTGATAAGCACTTTATATCTGTAAAACGTTCGTATTTTGATGGTCTGATTTTCAGCATAA
>CAYJGB010000084.1:0-2356 GCA_964369405.1 uncultured Eubacteriales bacterium | reverse complement strand
TGCATTTAAAAACTGTGATAGTCTAAAAAGTATTTCTTTACCAAACAGTCTTATTGCTATCACTCCAGGAAACTATTCTTCAAGTTATGGTGCTTTTAACGATTGTGACAGCTTAGAAAGTGTTAATATCCCACCAAGTGTTATAACTATTGGTAGTGGGACTTTTAAAAATTGTGATAAACTAAGCAAGGTAACTTTATATGAAGGTTTACTTAAAATAGGTAAGGAATCTTTCTTTAACACACCTAAACTAACTAATGTTACAATACCTGATTCAGTCATTGAAATTGGGGACGAAGCATTTGGATATATAGGGTATAATTCAAAATTAAACGGTTTCTATATTGTTGGATACGTAAATAGTGAAGCACATGACTATGCAAAAAATAACAGCATTACTTTTAAAACTAATACAAAAGTTATAAAACTTGGAGACCTTACAGATGATAAAAAAATTAATTCTATTGATGTTTTAATTGTATCAAGATATGTTGCTGGTTGGAATATAGAAATTAATTACGAGGCAGCAGATGTAAATTATGACGGAAAAATAAATACAACAGACTTATTATTGATATCTAGAAAAGCAGCTGGATGGAATAATACAGGATTATAAAAAGGAGAATGTTTTATGAAAAATAAAATAAATAAAATATTAAGTATATGTTTAGTTGCATTAACTCTAGCTATTTCAGTTGTTGGAGTAGGAGCAACTCAATCAAATAGCAAAGCAGTAATATCTGCAAAAGCGGGCGAAACAGTAAAAGCTAATGTGTACATAACTGAAAACTCAGGTATTGTTTCACTTGATTTTAGTGTAGTTTTTGACGAAAATGCATTAACATTAATAGAAATTACTAACACAGGTTTACTAACAGGAGCTGCTTATACTCCACCACAAAAAGACATGGATGCGAATGCGTACCATTCACCAGCTACACCTGTATGGATCTCAACTTCAACATCAAATATCACAACAACAGGAACATTATTAGCATTAGAATTTGTAGTGAATGCTGATGCTACAGCAGGAGAATATCCTATAACAATAGAGGGTGTTGTGGCTACTGACGTAAACCTTGCTGAACCTACATCACTAGTAGTTACAAGTGATACAATAAAAGTAACAAGTGGTGAAGTAGAACCAACAGAGCCACAACCAACTGAACCACAACCAACAGAACCACAACCAACTGAACCACAACCAACTGAACCACAACCAACTGAGCCTCAACCAACTGAACCTACTACAGAACCTACACCTGACTTAGACGAATTAGTTTCAGTTGCTAGATATGAAACATTGACAGATAGCGAGGGTGAAGAGTATAACTATAAATATCCAAAAGTAAACATTGATAGTGATTATGTAGATAGTGTTAATAATGAAATCAAATCATACTGCGATGAAATAATTGATAAGCAAAATGAAAATGGACATATCTCAACTATTGGTATGGATTACGAAGCTTATATTAACGGAGATATTCTATCACTTGTAGTAACTGATATTTATTATTATGGAGAAATTTCATCATTAATATACAACATAAATATACCTAATGGTACGGAAGTTAAACAAGATTATTTTGCTAGCTATTTAAATGTTTCAATAGAGGAATTAGATAATCTTAAAACATATACAAAGCTTTCGTTCTTTGATGAAAGATTTCCAATCGATAGCTTTACTCATGACGGTTATTATGATACTCAAAGAGAAAGAATTGTTTCCGGTGAATTTGATTCTAATGATTTTTTATACTTTAACGAAAATAATAAAATTTATTTATATTGCACAATCCCATCTATGGCAGGTGCAGATTATTATAACCATCATTTAAAACTGCTTACTGACACGCTTCCAACTCCAACTGAGCCTACTACAGATAGCGGAACAGAAACTACTGATAGCAATGATAACAACGCTACAAATAATGGTAGTTCTACTAATGGAACAACTCAAAGCGGCAAAGTAGCAACAGGTGACAATACGCCTATTTTCATCATTTTGGGAATCTTATTAGTATCTGGATTAGTAATAGTAGTAAATAAAAAAAGAAAACTTAATTAATTTAAGTACTAAAAACAAACTACACAATATGTAGTGTACTATAAAATTAAACTTGATAGTGTGGTAACGAAAGTTGCTACACTATTTTCTTTACATTATATAAATTGAACTGAAAAAAAATACAATTTGTATTTATATATACAGATATACTTTAATGCTGTTTTATATAATTGTTTATTCTCAAGTTTCTTATTAATCAGATAACTATAGTTCTTAAGAAAAAAATAAGTTAGCAAAACCGTCACACCCTTACAAAAGGATGGGACAATAATACTCCCCAACGAG
>CAYJGB010000083.1:0-2589 GCA_964369405.1 uncultured Eubacteriales bacterium | reverse complement strand
AATTGCCATAGCTAAGACTGTACAACGAAATATTCTCTTTTTAATTTTTCTTGACTTATTTTCTACTGTTTTTTCTTTTCCGCTTTTTATGAATATCATTAATATTCATTCTCTCTTGTTTAAAATTTTTCACAAAAATATTATGACTTTGATTTTGTATAATATCAAAACAAACCCATAATAACATTTGTGATATAATTGCAAAAAAATTACAACAATTTACATTATAATTATATAGTTGATAAAAATCAATAAAAAGATTATTTTTTGTGGAAAAATATCAACATACATAAAAAATAATGTGTTTTTTAAAAAATTCAGTATACAATTTCTATAAAATTATTGGCGTATTATAAAGGGTTAATATGATTTAAATGAAATTCTTTAAGCTTATATCATTGCATCAATCAAATTATCGAATATAGACATATCGTTGTTTGGAATAAACTCTAATGGACTAAATGATAAATAAAATGAGTTTTCTTGCTTAATATTATCTTTTTTACTAGTGTAATCAAATATTAAATTAGTGTATATTTCATCTTGTGTTGATACCTCTTCAGAAGTGACTGAAAAACTTATCTCTATACTATCATTTGCATTTAAAGATAACGGAAATTCAAGTTTTTTGTGTTCAGAATTATTTAGGCTATAAGTAATGTTATCTGGTTTCAAAAAATCAAAATAATATATGTCGTTAATAACTAAATCTTCTTTAACAGAAAAACGATATGTCATTGTGTCTGAGGTGTTTATAATTGAAGAATGCATAGAATTTGGAATAACGTTACTTTCTAAGTCGCCAGAAAAATTTGAAGTTTTAGAAAAATCATTCTTTAATGATGGTTCAAAATCAATTTTTCTATTTTTACCGTTAACGTTAATTGTAATAGAATCAAATGTACAATCTTTTACAGTGTCATTAATTAATTTAAATTCAAAAGAGCTATATTTTGCGAATAAACCCTTATAAGAATAATGTTCTAGTTCTTTGGTATAGCTATCAGTAGTTGAAAATTCAAAGTCAGAAAGTTCTACATTGTCACCTTCAACAGCTACTACGTCAAAATCTGTTATTTTCTCATTTGAAACCATAAAGAGGGAAAAAGACACCCAAGTATCATCAAATGTATTAACTCTGACTAAAGAAGCATTTGTTGCAAAATCAATGTCTGCGTACTCTAAATTAGATTGTGAACACCCAAACAATGTAGATGTTAATAGCATAGCTATTACTAAAACTGATAAAAATCTTTTTTTCATAATAAATAACTCCTTTTATTTTAAATTAAAATTTCACAGCACCATCATATTCTGCTT
Source organism: uncultured Eubacteriales bacterium (assembly GCA_964369405.1). Taxonomy (GTDB): domain Bacteria; phylum Bacillota; class Clostridia; order Oscillospirales; family Acutalibacteraceae; genus CAYJFG01. The sequence continues at coordinate 1,269 of CAYJGB010000083.1, read as the reverse complement.
CATTTGGGTTAAACACTATAGCTCTATATGTGTTTTCAGCTCTAGGTGCATAATATACTACTGAATCTACATATTTTGGATTTTTACCTGTAGTATATTTTGATAATTTAATACGTGTAGTATCAAGGCATACATTATAACTATAATATCCAGTAGGATCACTTCTATTAATGGTACGCTTTTTTTCGTTTGATATTTTCCAAGATGCCGCTAGGGATGCTTCAATACTACTACCAATATTAACAGGAACTCCAAAAGAAGAAAAATCTACTCCAGAATTCATGGAATATTTAGTTTGCACAGCAATTGAAAAATCACAGGTTTGACTTAATACAAGGTCAGTATTTTTTTTATAGTCAAAGCCTGTCGATACAAAACTATTGCCATAATAAATACAAAAAAAACTAGGATTGTCATAAACATAAACTTTGTACTTAACATCTTGTTCCCATGGCCAAAAAGCTTTTTGAGTGTAATAATAAGAATCTTTAGTAGTGGTCGCACTAGCAGTTATACTTAAACAACCACCACATGCCATTATAATTGCCATAGCTAAGACTGTACAACGAAACAATCTCTTTTTAATTTTTCTTGACTTACTTTCTACTGCTTTTTCTTTTTTTTTGAATATCATTAATATTCGTCCTTTCATATTTAAAAAAAATTTTATAGAAACAAAACTAAATTAGTTTTTTAACGTAATTTCTTTCTGTTTTGTAACTGTATTAAATTATACACACTTTTTTCTTCTGTGCGCAAAAAGATGATAAATGATAGGATTTCGATGGTAAATGGTTATTGTTATAAAAATATGTATAAAAAATTAAATCAATTAAGGAAAATTTGGGTGAAAATTCTGTGTGTTCGTTGGTGTGTTGGAGAGGGTTAATATGCTGAAAATTCAATTTGCGATGATGAATTATTGATGTGTTTTCTCTTTTTTTACTTTCTATAATATAAATAGAAAGATATAGAAATCGCAAGTTAAACATTATAACGAACGTAAATACAAAACCTCACCCTCGTAAAGCATACTTTGACACTTTACGAGGGTGATAATTTTTAGCTTAAATTAAATTTTATCTTGATTTCATCAAGTTTTGTGATTACTTATCGTCCTTTTACCAAACCACCACTACAATACGTTCTATTACATCACTTCCATATGAACCGTACTTTTGCTTATTCCATACTTAAAAGCAGTAGTCCTAACCGTTGCTTTATTTTCAATTATGTATTGTGCAAGCTCTACACATCGCTGTTCTACAA
>CAYJGB010000082.1:0-2701 GCA_964369405.1 uncultured Eubacteriales bacterium | reverse complement strand
AAAAAACTATCTATTAATTACAATTACTCAAATCTTAAAGAATCTGTTACTTTGATTTTAGCTCCATAATAGCTAGGTATTATACTAAACACAAAACCATATACTGCTGCAATCAAAATAGGTAATAGTATATTTTCAACTGTTAAATTAACTGTAAACAGAGTAAACATATAGTTATTAAGATAGTATTGAATAACCATACAAACAATTAAACTTAAAAACAACGTAATTACTGAAGTGATAAGTGCAATTATTATACCCTCGCAAATAAATTGTGTTAAAATATCTACCTTAGAAGCACCTAAGGCTTTTTTTATTCCTATTTCATTAATTCTCTCTTTTACAGTAAAGAACATTGTACTCATAGCATTTATACCTGAGACAAGTAAAAGTATTATTAAAACTGACATCAATAATATGCTTGTACTATTCAAGTCACTATATACTGATTCGTCTACTAAATCTTTTGTTATTATTTGATAGGATTCTATTTTATCATAATTTACTTTTTTATATAAATCAAAATTACTTTCAATTTGATTTAACTGCTGAGTACTATTTGTTTTATATGCTAGAAAACGATTATCTAAAATTTCTAAATTTTTAGTCACAAACTCACTTGGACAGTAAACCATTGTATTTAATATGATAGAGTCCTCTTTATCAGACAGAAATTTATTATATTTCATTTCTTCTTCCTGCATAATATAACTATTCTCTACCACTCCTACAACTTTACATTTTAAATCAGTGTCTACATCTTCTTCGCTTTCTGATTGCGTAGACACGTTAGAAAAACCTTGATTTTCGACATTAAGATTAATGTAATTACCTAAAGAATCGCCATCTGGAAAAAGTATGATTTCTGTAAATTCATCAATTACAATAACATTGTTATTATCAATGTTATCCATTTCAGTAAGAAGTCTACCTTTAATTAATTTAGGCGTAACAAATAATTTTTCACCTAACGTGTCATTAATTGGTAATATGTTATATATACTACTAACGCCTAAAATCTCAGCAGATACACTACAATGAGAACCATTAGTGTATTCTTCGTCAAAAATAACATTTCTATAACTATTAGAAACTGTACTTATTGTAGGTATAGTTTCTTTGTATATATCTGTAGCTTTAATAGATTCGTCTGAATAATAATTTAGTGCGATTATTTCTTCTTCCATTTGAGAAGAATCTTTTAATTGTTCGTTGTAATATGTATCTATTAAGATGTTGCCAGTCGTAAAAATAAATAGGCCTACAAACAACCCTAATACTGATAAAAAAAACCTAAATTTGTTTTTGAAGCACATTGAAAAAATATGCTTAAAATATATAATCGACTTATTGTATTTCATATTTAATCAATTTTCCTTCGCTTAAATTATATGTAGAATCTCCATAGCTTAGTAATTTTGTATCATGTGTTACTAAAATTACGGTAGTGCTTTGGTCAGCACATTTTTTTAAAGCACCCATGACAATATTGGAATTTTCATCATCTAAGTTACCTGTTGGCTCATCTGCAATAATGATTTGAGGAGATTTAATTATTGCTCTAGCTATGGCAACACGTTGTTTTTCTCCACCAGATAATAAAGATACCTTTTTTGACTTTAATTCGTTTAACTTAAAATCTTCTAAAATAAACTCGATTCTATTTTTTACAGATTTATTTATAGGTTGATTTGAATATAAATAAGGAATTAAAATATTATCTTCTATACTGATTGAGTCAATTAAGTGATATGATTGAAATATAAACCCAATATATTTTGACCTCAATTGATTATAAGTGTTATACTTTTTTGATAATATTTTTTCGTTATTTAAAATATAACTACCACTGTTAAAGGTATCTAGCAAACCTAATATATTTAGTAGCGTACTTTTACCAGTACCAGATTTACCTTTTATAGCAATAAATTCACCTTTATGTGCTGTGAATTCTAAATTATCTAAAACGTTTCGTTTTCCGTCATATGATTTAATTATATTAGTCATTTCAATAATTTTATCACTCATAAAATTCCTCTATTCTATAAAGTCAGCTACAATTACTTCACCTTCAGTTAATCCGTTTAAGATTTCCACATCTTCATATACAATATCATTTTCGTATGTTTGAAAAGTTTCGCCTATTTCAACAACTCTTTTTTCTCTATCATCTTTGTCGTTACCTTTTTTGATTTCTACGAAATAATCACTACCATCATTTTGTAAAAATGCTTTTGGTACAGTTAATATTTTTTTATCGCTTACAACTTCGAACGTTACTTCTAAAGGCGTGCCTGCTAATAGATTTTCATCCAACTCGAGATTGACATTTACAAGACCATTTTCTACTTGTGAACCAATATAAGTTATTTTACTATCAAACTCTAAATCGTCTATATCAGACTTGACTTTTACGTGGGTCTTTGTATTTTCATCTAATAGATTAATTTTATCAAATTCCACACTTGTAGAGATATATAAATTACTGTGTTTTAATAATTCAAAATCTACTGACATTTTATCACTACTATATCCAATAATTTTGCATGGATATTCTGCATAGAAATCTACACCGTTATACGAATAAAGAATATCACCTTTACTTAAATCATCACCTAAACTGTATTCTGTTTTAAATAGCTTAGCATTATCTTCATTAGTCCACGATAAATGTATTTTTTCTGTATCGTCTGAAGAGTTT
>CAYJGB010000081.1:0-2739 GCA_964369405.1 uncultured Eubacteriales bacterium | reverse complement strand
AACGAACATTCACCTTTTTTATGATATACACAATATTCATACTCGCATTTCATATCCACACACCTCCAATTGAAGTATATCACATTAGTAATACAATTGCAATGCTGATAATTATATAAATATGCAATACAATATTATTATATAACTGTATTGCGAGGTGTATTATGAGTAAATTTAAAATTCCATCAGTTCCACCAACAACAAACAAAACTGTTAGATTTCCAAATAATTTAATTGAAGATGTCGAGAAACTTATTGAAAATAAAGATTGTACTTTTTCTGCGTTTGTGATTGCTGCTGTTAAGTCAGCTGTGGATGAGGTAAAGTCAGAAGATATTTAGTAAAGCACAAGTCACTATATGTGGCTTGTTTTTTTTACATCTCCATACTTATATCAAACTTATTATCCTCAAAACCCATTTCTTCGCTAGTTCTAAGATAATAATTATCGCTATTCCACAAGCTTACATAACAGTTTCTATCACATATTTTAACTTCTCTCTGTTCTAAAATTTCTCCCACACCGTCAGCACTTTGTGCAGTTATCTCTTCTTTTAACATTGCTAATTCCTTAGCATTAAGTGGTGCATTTATTTCTACTCTTGCTACACCAAATACATCTCCATTCACCTCCTCAACATCTAATAGGTAACTTTTAACTTTTGCGTTGACGGTGTCTATCTTATCATAATATTTCATCAAACCCCTTTCTCCAAAGTCCTGTATTTTATTAAGTTCTTCTTTTATGTTTTCAGTGTAACCTGATAGCTCATAACTTTCTAGTTCTTCTTCATACTCACTTTGATACGAATAACCATAGTCATCAATCTGCTCAAATGTTACAATTTTTAGTGGCATATAGATATTTAATGTTTGTGTGTTATCTTGAATTTCTAAATTCATATTTAGATTGGTGTTTAATATTTTTATCATATCTTCGTTGTAACCTAAGTAAGATATGTAACCTTGATTAGTAAAAATTCCTTTTTGATTATTAATTTTTTCTTCTCCATATCTTGCAAAGTCTATATATTCTTCTAAGTTTTCATCATAATTAAAATATCCACTTTCAGATATTAAGTATTTACCGTATTCTACTGGATTTTTAATATTTTTGTAAAATTCAAATTCAAACATAGATTTAACTAGAGTGGATAGTTCTTCTTGAGTTTCTATTTGTATGTTTTCTGCAAGTGCTGTAAGTTGCTCCATACTAGAGTTATCAAGTTCTTTTAACTGAGCTGTTACGTTGTTTAGTATATCTATATTGGCTATATCTTTTGTAAGTAGTTCGTATATCTCAAATGATGTGTTGTAATCTTCTACTTCAATTGTTACTTCTTCTAAAGAGGTTACATCTAGTCTATCTAGTGCTTTTGATATCTCCGATTCTTGGCAAGGTAGGTACAAGAAATCCCTATCACTATCTGTGTTTAAACAAAGTGTGATAGGGTTACTATTTCCAATTGGTGCAAAACAATTGCCGTTATATATTGTTACTTCATCATTATCATTCACATAGACAAAACCATATGAAGTTGGTAGGGGAGTATTGTTTTTCATAATATCTACTACATACTGCTCACCGTCAAAGGTCTTTAGATATTCGACACTAGCACCTCCATTTGCATTTAGGTATAGTTGCTTACCTTTCGCATTTAAGTTGCTAAAATCGCTTACAAGGCTGTAGTGGTGCGTGTTTAACGTAAGGTTTATCATATCTTTTAAGTTATCATAATTTTTAGCTTCACTTACAGCATAAAATATATTTTTATCAAAGTCAGACAGTAACTCAAAGTTTTTAGTAAAGTAATTTAATTCTTCAAGTTTGAAAACTTTATCTTTTAAAAGTTTATTTGCTCTATCGTCATCATATATTTCTGTAATTGTTGCTGTAGATGAATTTGAATTTTCTATTTCTAGTTTATTACATAGTTCTTGTAGGTCCTGTTCTTTTATTGGAAATAAGTTACCTGCAGCTGAATTTTTTGTTTTAAAGTTTATATACATTTTTTTCTCCTTATTCGTGTACAAAACGTGTACAGCGTGTTAAATTTTATTTTTTTATTTTTGAGCATACAAAAAGAGGCAACTTAATGTTACCTCTTAAAATATAAACACATAAAGTATTAATTAATCTCAATTACTTTATGTGTTTTCGTGTGTTATTCTATTTTTATATTAGTGCTTGAAAACCCTTTAAAACCACTTAATAGTGTGGGCTTAGGTTCAATTCCCCTCAAATGGCTTTGGGGAGTATAATTCAAGCACTTAAAATTGCAAAAACATGATGGGCAATTATCTCCGTTTTCCTCCGAGAAGCTCCGATTATCTTCGCTTTTCTCGTTGGGGAGTATTATTGTCCCATCCTTTTGTAAGGGTGTGACGGTTTTGCTATTGAGTTAATTATCTAAATTACTGTTATTTTTCTTTGATTTCAGTGAATTTAGAATATCATCTACATTAGAGTCGTTAGTTACTTTAGGATAATTTTTATTAAATTCAATAAGCAATTTTTTAGAGTTTATTTCGTCATTTGAAATGTTTTTATAAATTTCTTCAAAATTGGTATCGTTAAATAAGTTTTGAATAAACTCAGTTGCATCTTTATCTATTTTATTCAAATCTCCAAATAAATATATTACTGCATTTTTAATTTTTTCTAATGATATTTCATCGTTTCCTTTTGGTACTATAAAAGTGTAGCCACAATTAAGAGAAATCTTAGTTGGAAAGCTA
>CAYJGB010000080.1:0-2762 GCA_964369405.1 uncultured Eubacteriales bacterium | reverse complement strand
TAAATTTGGGACTCTGAGGCAGTGAGAAAATCACATCTTCAGAGTTTCTTTTATGTTTTGCACATTTTAATTAAAGCTAGCTAGTGTGTGCATTTTATAAGTTAAATTTTTATGAATAATTAAAAGGTATACTTATCAATTTTAATATAAATTTCACTCTCTGAAAATCTATAAAATATGGATTTTCAGAGAGTATTTTAAATTAAGTTATATATAACTCATTTATGCTTAATTTATATATTAATCTTACATCTCAATCTCGATATCAAAGTATTTTTCAGTAAAATATGTTGCTTTTTCAATATCTCTCTTACTGTAATTAGACTGCTTTGAAGCAACTACCCACTTTTCTTCAATATCATTCTTGCGGTGAATTATAGCTATCACTATTCCTGTAAAACTTTCTACTGGTTTATCTTCACCTAAAATATATGCATCTTGTTCTTCCCCATCTGGTGCAATTATACCTTTTATATATCCATAATTAACTGGGTATACCATATCTTTATATTTAGGGTGTGTGCTACCTAACTGTCTATCTACTGTAACTGTAACTTGTTTTCCAATCATTAAATGTTCCTCCAAACTATTTGTATTTTATCTTACTACTGTAACTAACGCAAAACTTAAAATACAAAATCTATACGACCAATATTTTGTGTAACTACGCTTGACATAGATTATATCAAGCTAAAATCTTTAAATTTTTTTATCGTGAAATTTCTAAAATTTTAAATATCAAAAATAATATTAAGTATAAATAAGCATATTCGAATTAAAATAGTTTTGTTATAATAAAATAAGAATACACAATACAGGGGTGCTAATATGCGAATAATAACAAACTTATTAATTAAAAATTACAAACTACATTTATTAGAAGAAGAAAAATCAAAATCCACACAAGAAAAGTATATACGAGATATAAATGCGTTTAATATATGGATTTGTAGTAAGGATGTAAACAAGGAAAAAGTATTAGAGTATAAGGTTTACTTATGCAATAAGTATAAACTTACAAGTGCAAATAGTGTTATATCATCTCTAAATTCTTTTTTTAATTATAATAAATGGTATGATTGCAAATTAAAGACAGTAAAGTTTCAGAAACAGTATTTTATTAGTGATAGATCTGAACTGAACATTAATGATTATTTCCAGCTACTAAATCACGCAAAAAATAATAAAAAATTGTATTTAGTAATACAAACTATTTGCTCGACAGGTATTAGAGTTTCAGAATTAAGATTTATAACAGTAAATTCTGTTGTGGAGAAAAAAGCAATCATAAATCTAAAGGGAAAAATAAGAGTAGTTATTCTACCAGATGAACTATGCAAAATATTAAATGAATATATTGAACAAGAAAAAATTATAACTGGTAGTATTTTCTTAAGTAAAAATGGAAACCCTTTAAATCGAAGTAATATATGGACTCAAATGAAAAATCTATGCAAAAAAACAGATATACCTAAGGAAAAAGTATATCCACATAATTTAAGGCATTTATTCGCAAGAACGTATTATTCACAGCAAAAAGATATTTCTATGCTTGCCGACATATTAGGTCATTCGAATATAAATACAACACGTATATATACTTTACAAAATATAGAAACTCATAGAAAAAATGTACAAACATTAAATTTAGTAAAATATTAAAATTGCAACATAATGAATATTATGTAGTAATAAAATTATATCTTATAATACATAAAAAGTCAACAACTTATGAATTATCAATTGTTTATCCTATCATAACTGTAAATATTAAATTTAAACTTTCAAAAAATGCTAAAAACACATTAATTTCACTACATAATATTCATTATGTAGTGATTTTTAGATTCAGAAATTTAAGGAGGGTAGAATTTTATTATATTTTAAGAAAGAGGGGACTTTAAAATGAGTATTACCATTAAGAAAATGTTTTCAGTAGGTTTAATTACAACTATTTTGTTAACTTTTATTGTAATTGCACCTACCCAAGCAAATGCTGCTACAAGTGGTGACTATGAATACACCATTGCTAATAACACTGCCACCATTACAAAATACAATGGATCTCCTAGCAACAGGGTTATTGAAATTCCACCTTCTTTAGGTGGAAAAAGTGTTTCTGCTATTGGCAGTTCTGTATTTAAAGAGAAAAAAACTATAAGAAGTGTTAAAATCCCTAGTACTGTAACTAAAATTGGTTATTCAGCTTTTGAAAATTGCTCAAGTATAAGTACAGTACAATTTACAGGAACAAGCAGACTAACAGAAATTCAATATTCTGCTTTTAAAAACTGTGATAGTTTAAAAAGTATTTCTTTACCAAACAGTCTTATTACTATCACTCCAGGAAACTATCCTACAAGTTATGGTGCTTTTTACGATTGTGATTCTCTTACAAGTATTGAAATACCTGCAAAAGTTAATAGTATTGGAAACGGCAGTTTTGCAGATTGCGACAGTTTAAAAGCTGTAATCGTTGGTAATGCAACTACAGAAATGGGAGATAAGGTATTTTATAATTGTAATAGTCTAACTACAGTAAAACTAGGTTCTAAATTAGAACACATTCCTACATCAGCTTTTGCAGGTTGCGAAAAATTAACTAACATCAATATACCATCAAGCGTTGAAACAATAGAAAGTTCAGCTTTTGAAAACTGCACAGCTTTGAACGAAGTTAGGTTTGATAATTTGAGTAAATCTCTTTTAACAGAAATTCAATATTCTGCTTTTAAAAACTGTGATAGTTTAAAAAGTATTTC
>CAYJGB010000079.1:0-2771 GCA_964369405.1 uncultured Eubacteriales bacterium | reverse complement strand
AAAATCATATTTAGCACATAAAGCTATATAAGAAAATAATTGTGCAGAGGTCTTTATGTTGTTCTCATTTGTGTCATTGCTTTCCCCATTAAACCGTGGGCAAAAACATGGTGCAAGTTATAAATTGAAATGATTATGTTAGAATTTAATCTTTCAGTCCACTGTTTAATTGGATGAGCAATATGAGAATTTAATCATGTTTACATAAAGACCTCTGCACAATGAACTGCACAGAGGTCTTGAGTTTTTAGTTATGCCAGTGCAAATTTTTAGCGTAAAAGATATGGAATATCTACCCACAATGCTTTTTCGGGGCATGAAACTTCACAGGGTAAACAGAACCAGCAAGTACGGTGTTTTCCGCATGGTCCACCACATGAAAGACAACGTTCGGATTCCGCTTTTGCTTGAGCTTCTGTCAAAGTTTTTTCAAGCAGGCTATAATCGCCAACTTTTGCGGAAGCATTCTTTTCGGGCTCTTGGCGAGCATGTGTGCATGTGTTTTTATGAACAATGGGGAATTCAACTTCCACAGGACCGGCATAGGCACGTCCGTGCTTAAGATGTTCATTTTTCAGTAGTCTATCTGCTGAAACTGCCGCTTCTCTACCCATGGCCATGGCAGCGACCACAGAGCTTGGACCACTTTTGTAGTCTCCGGCAACAAACACATTCTTTACAGCACATTGTAAAGTGAGCGGGTCGGCATTACGAATATCTTCAACACCAATACCGCTTCCGCTCAGTATGCTGTCGTCAAGACCTGTACCGATGGCAACAATAACACTGTCGGCCTCTAAGATTTTTGCATCACCTTCAAGTTGCGGTGCAAAAAAGCCTTTGGCATCAAATACTGATACGCACGGTCTTACTTTAAGACCTGAGGCTACATCACCCTTGGTCATAACTTCAACTACGCCCGTAGCACATTGGAATTGTATGCCTTCATTCTTTGCCTGTTTCACTTCCTCTGCAAAAGCCGGAAGTTGATTTTCGCTTTCAAGTGCTACCATAATAACTTTTGTAGCTCCTTGGCGCAAAGCGGTCATGGCGGCATCTACTGCCATATTGCCACCACCACAAACAAGCACAGTACCATGCAAAGATGGACCGTTTCCTTGACGGGATTGATGTAAAAAGGATAGTGCCCCATAGACATTTTTGGCATTTTCACCGGCAACACCAAGTTTCTTTTCACTCCAAAGCCCTGTAGAAATAATCACGGCATCATTTTTTTCCATAAGCTCTTTGAGCATCACATCCTTGCCCACAGTGCTTTTGAAAGCAAATTTGACGCCCATGGTATCAAGAACAGAAAATTCCCTGTCCACAACTTCCTTGGGTAATCTATACGCAGGAATACCACTTATAAGCATTCCGCCGGCATAATCAAGAGCTTCGTGGACAATGACCGTATGCCCTTGAGAGCGCAAGTCATAGGCTGCCACAAGACCGGCAGGGCCTGCCCCTACAACAGCGATACTTTTGCCTGTATCTCCAGGTACACTTGGAGTGTACGGTGCGGCTTTTTCAAAGAGAAAACGCTTCAGACCACGAATAGAAACGGGGGCTGCAATTTTACCCTTTTCGCACTGTTGTTCGCAAGGATGATTACAAACCATGCACATAACTTCGGGGAAGGGCAGTTTTTCACGTATAACTTCACGTGCTTTGTCATATTCGCCGCGCTTAATAAGTTGCACATAGCCTTGAACGTTGACCCCCATGGGACAGGCTTGGCGGCATGGTGCCAAATTTAAGCGAATATTATCTAAAATACATTTGTCGGCGCATTTCCCACAAAATATGCATTTGTCTTTGTCAATTTTTATGTTATCTTCATAACTTTCAAGATAGCTCGAACTCATGTATTCCTCCCCTATGGCATACGGATGATATCTTTAAGAGTGACTTTCACGTCAGCTGGGTTCTCACCCATGGTCAGTACAATGTGTTTAGTAAATTCTGCATCGTTACGTTCCGGGAAATCACTACGAGAATGCCAAGGATACCAACGTGTTTCTTTACGCTCAAGAGATGCTGTGGCACTAAGCGTTGCACAGTTAATAATATTTTCAATTTCAAGACATTTAAATAAGTCATGTGTACTGGTTACACGTACCATGGTAGAGAGCTCTTCACGGAAACGATTCATCCACCATAATGCACGTTCTAATTTATACGCATTTTTCGGTGGTTTAAGATAATCACCTATAATACGACGCACTTTGTACTCAAACTCTTCAACGCTGATGGGGTTTTCTGCTTGCGCACGGCGTGCATCTAAATGCTGTTGCACTTGTTCCACAGTATCAAAATCAACATCTTCCAATTCCACGCTTTTGACATGTTCCGTGGCACTTTCTGCGCTGATTTCTCCGTAAACAAGAGCACCGGACAAGTGCCCTCGTGCACATAAAGAAGTATCCCCTGCGGCATAAAGACCGGGCACACAAGTTTGTCCATTTTCATTGATGCGCACTCCGGTTAATCCATGCCCACCACACAAAAAGACCTCTGTTGGCCACAATTCAATTTCACCTGTGCGGAAATTATTGTTGCGTCCTTCATGGAAACGCTCACAAGCGGGGCGTTCCGTGGTAAAGAGAATTTCTTCAATTCCGGCAATGGTTTCTTCGGGTAAATGTTTAAGCTGAATGCGCATGGGGCCTTTATGTTCCAAGTGCTCGGCAAACATAGTTTTAATGGATGGGTGTGCATTGTCTTTACGCTCGCCAAAGGCGTTGAAAAGGTGTGCTCCGCGGGTCAAA
>CAYJGB010000078.1:0-2873 GCA_964369405.1 uncultured Eubacteriales bacterium | reverse complement strand
CTGGAGCTTTTGTTTCTACGATATAATATGTACCACTTTGTAGTTTCATTTCTTCTTTTTTAGAGTTGTAATATTTAACTAGTCCATTTTCATCACTTACACCAGTAGCAATTACATTTGTATTGTGTTCGGCGTTTTCTTTAGTTTCGTATAAGCTAAATTCTGCACTTGCTAATGGGTTACCCTCTTCATCTGTCTTATCAGTTTTCACTGCATATGTATACACATAAACTGTATTTCCTTTGATTTGTGATGTTACTCCGTTTTTATTACTGTACTCTAGGTGAAGTTCTTCGTTAGGGTTTCCCTCTACTCCTACAATTGCATATTTATTTAAATCTGCTGTGTAAGTTAAAGAAGTATAGTAAACATCTTCTGCATAAAATTCATCTTGGTTTAGATAATCTTCTGTAAGTGAAACGTTGAACAATGTGTTTTGTCCGTCAGCTTGCTTAGTAATATTTACTGTGTATTCGCTAGGTTCTAAGTCTGTTATCTCTTCACCCTCTGCATTTAATAGTGACACATTAAAACTATTATTATTAAGTGTTAAACCTTTGCTCATATCATCACTTATTACATAACTTGCTAGTTTCATTTCATTTGAACCTGCTGTTGTACTTTTTATTTCAAAGTTTACAGTATCGCCTAAACTTACATCTGTGTAATTTACATTGTTTTTAGTGCTATTTGTTATTTCTTTTTTTGTTGTAGGTGTACCATCAATTACCTTTGTTGCAAGGTCTATTTCTTCTATTTTATAAATCCAGTTAGAACCGTTGTAGTAGGGTAGTGCAACTACAGAGTTTTGCACACTTTTAATACCTGCCGGATAGTTAGTAGCTTTGATATAGTAGATACCTTGGTCGAGATTATCAATTGTTTTAGTGCTTTGGGTTGTGCTATTGAATGTATCTATTTGCTTTGCTGTAGGTGGCAAAGTGCTTATGCTATCTAATGTACTAAGTATTGTTGCTGTGTCACCACTTAAAACATTATTATCAATCTGAGGGACTAAAGAGTTGTATTTCGTACCATATGGATTTGTTGTGTTTATAAGTGTACCGACTTGGTATACTGTGAATTCGTATCCTGTTTTACTACAAGCTAAATCGAGTGATACTTTTTGATTAGTATTCAATGTTGTGCTTGCTGACACTGGTAATATATTCATACTAAATATTGTGATTAATAATACTGTTATAACTGCTATTTTCTTAATTTGATTTTTCATTTTAAATACCTCATTTTCTTTATTTTTTATATTTTTATTAGTTGAATTGATTATATTATTGTTCATTGTAAATTTCCTCTTTTCTTAGATTTTATGATTATTATTGATATTCCACTTATTAATAAGATTGTTGATATAATATATATTTGTATATTTCCATTACCTCCAGTGTCGTATAAAAGCAACTTACTATTACTTACGTTTGATGATACTTTTATACTTTCTTCTTCGCCTGCTGATATTACAAAGTTTACTTTATCGCCATACGGCATATATCCGTTTGGTGATTTTGTTTCTATTAAATAGTAATCACCTTGTGGTAATCCTGATATAAACAGCTGTGCATTTGATGTGTTAGGCTTCAATGTTAAACTTGTACCATTTTCACTGTACATATACTGTCCGTTACCGTTTTGTATGACTTTAACTTCATCACCATTTGCAAAGTATAATTTAAATTCTGCTCCTAGTAAGATCTTACCTTTTTCATCAGTTTTAGTTATAGACACACTACCTGTTTTAAGAATATTTTCAAACTTTAAAATTGTTGTTTCTCCATATTCTAAGGTGGTTTTTTGTGATTTTGGAGTTTTGTATCTATCTGGCATTTTAAATGTTCCGTCCTCTTGTAATTCTCCGAGTTCTGTAATAGTGTACTCGATTTTGTTATTGTTGCTATCATACACTGGCAAACTGCCAACATAAATTATCCCACTTGAACCTGTCATATAATTTCCGTAATCTTTATATGGTGAGCTTATATTGAAATATAGGTTAGCTATAATATCATCTTCTGACGTCTTTACAATCTTTATGTTTGATAAATTAGGTGTATCTTCTGCTGTTATTTTAACAGTGTTTGTTTTATCGCTTATAACTGCATTATAAATCTCAAAATTTATTTGATACCCACTTGGTGCTGTTATTTCCTGAATATAATATGTTCCATATTCTAAGTCACTAAGCGATGCTTTTCCGTTTTTATCTGTTATAATCTCAGCAAGTTTATATTTTTCATCAATCTTACCATTTGATGTAGTAATATTATTACTAAACAATCCGTAAGTTGCACCTTGAAGTGTTCTTTTAGATATTGAATCTATTTTTGTTAGTTCTATCTCTCCAGTTGCTCGTTCTTCGAGTATTGTTGGTGGGTTGTAAGTGTCTACTAGTTCTGCTGTTCCCTCAGATGTTATTTGTCTAATAAAGACTTCTGGATTAATTTTATAGCCCTCTGGTGCTTTTGTTTCTTGGATTGTTATTGTACCTAGTGGCAATGTAGCAGCACCCCAACTATCGTAATAAAAATTATCGCCAAAATATAAGTAATTTGGATCTAAATTAATAAAACCAAATTTATCTGTTTTCATTATCCACTTTCTTATATACTCTTTTTCTTTTAACTCTTCATAAGTTTCATAATAATCATCATAATATTTTATTGTAAATTCTGCATCTGCAAGATATTCGCCACTCTTACCAGTTTCTTTGTCTACTTTTTTAAGAATTATATTAACAGGGTCAGTTTGAGGGATATCTTTAACTTTATAAGTATAGATAGTTATTCCATTCTTCTCCTCAGTTGTTGCACTTTTAAACGAGTATACAGTTTCATCAAGTGCATATCCCTTAGGAGCTT
>CAYJGB010000077.1:0-2928 GCA_964369405.1 uncultured Eubacteriales bacterium | reverse complement strand
TATCATTGTACCAATACCTACGAATGAAAATATTTCTTGTCTTTTCATCACATTTTCTAAGAAAATCACTTATACTTTTGGACAATTCTTTTTCTGATATACTTTCAAAAACATCATCACTTCCTATGTCAGAAAGTTCAGAAAGCACGCTGTCAAAATGAGTGTTTCGTCTGCTTGCTGTTAAATAATCGTAGCGATTTAAGGCAATGTTTTTAGATATTCTGGCAAGATAAGGAAGAAATTTTAATGGCTTTTCAGGTGGAATTTTGTTCCAAACTGTGTTATATGTATCGTTCACACATTCCTCACTATCCTCTTGAATATTTAGTATATTCATACAGACTTTAAAAAGATATGCTCCATATTTTTTTGATGTTTCTATAAGAGCAGTTTCACTTCGTGCATAAAAAAGCTCTAATATTTTAATGTCCTCCACATAAACCTCCTATTTACTCAAAAACTCCATTTGAGTTTATTACAAGTGCTGTCACTTCGCCTAATGTATCATCATCAAGAGTAAATCCTTGAATAAAGTTGCCTACTAAAATTTCTCTGTCTATTGGAACGATTTCGCCGATTTTTTGTGTTTCAAAGGCAGTTTCCTCTGTAATAATTACTGTTTTTCCATTATCAAGTGTTATTTTGTTTCCATTAACTTCTGTAACAACACCCTCGATATTTATTTCAATTTTTGCAGTTGGTAAAAGTTCGTTTGTTTCAGTGTCAGAGCTGTCAGTATTTTCCTTATCTTCGCTTAGCATTTGGTCAAATCCTTCTGCAAGTTCAACATCAACTGTTTCTATTTGTAAAGGATATGACTCCATAATCTCACCAGTGTAGTAAACTATAATTTCATCGCCCGCTACAAATTCGCTATCAGACACAGATAAATTTACAGTTACTTTATCGCCTGATGATAAGATATGCTCTTGGTCACTGTTTGGCACTACAATAGCTGTATTATCATTTATTTTATCAATAACACCTCTAAAGATTGCAACAGAGCTTTCACCTGATATATTTTGTTCATCATTATGAACAGGTGTTATTTGTTCACTGCAAGCAGTTAAAATGGGAATTATCATAATTCCTACAATTAAAATCGTTAGTAATCTTTTCATAATAAAAATCCCCCAAAAATTAGTTTTGTTTAATCTTTCACCTATACAGTAGGATTTAAACTGAAAAGGTTACAATAATTTATAAAAATATTATATCAAAAAATATGGCATTATTTCAAGAAGCATTGATATTTATTTTCGCTATCCTTATGCAAGTATTAACTGGAGCATTGCACTAATATAGTTGCCAAGCTTCTTATTACAACTATTTCGTAAAATTAAAAATTAAATACGCAATTTTAGGAAGAAAAGTTTACATTTTTACTATATAATAAGAATATGTCAATTAAGCGAGGTGGCAAGATGTATTTTCAGTATGGCGAAAAAGAGATTAACTACTTAAAGAAAAAAGATAAACGATTGGGTGAAGCGATAGACAAAATCGGTATGCTTAAAAGACCTATTGACACAGATATATTCACAGCAATTATAAGGGCAATACTTGGACAACAGGTGTCAAGACAAGCAAGAGAAACTGTGTTTAGACGTATAAAAAACACCCTTCCAAACATTACAGCTGAAAGTATCAATAACTTATCAATAGAAGATATACAAGCTTTTGGCACAACTTTTAAAAAAGCAGAGTATATGAAAGATTTTTCGCAGAAAGTGTGTAGTGGTGAGTTAAATCTAGATAAATTACACGAACTTTGTGATGCAGAAGTAATCAAAGAATTATGTTCGTTAAAGGGTATTGGTGTGTGGACTGCAGAAATGCTTCTTGCAAGTGCTCTTAAGCGTGAAGATATTTTTAGCTACGGAGATATTGCCATTCATCGTGGACTTCGTATGCTATATCGTCACCAAGAAGTTACAAAAGAAATGTTTGAGCGTTACCGAAAGCGATATTCGCCCTATGGCACTACTGCAAGCGTGTATCTATGGGCTATAGCAGCTGGAGCAATTCTAGAACTTGATGATCCTAAAAATAAAAAAGCTGTTAAGAAACAAGCTAACACAAGTATTGATTATTTCTAATATATAGCATATGAACATTTATTAGTATCGCTTAGCCGTCTAAAATTCCGCATTGCTGTGTTAAATTTAATTTGAAGAGAAAGTAGGTGCATTATGGATAGCAAATTTAATATAACATTCAGAGAAATGTATGATTCTGTAATTTCAAATGATGAAAGTTATGACACAATTTTCTTTTATGCTGTAAAATCAACAGGAATATATTGCAGACCGTCTTGCAAATCTAAAGCACCGAAAGTAGAAAACATAGAGTTTTTCAAAACAGCTGATGAAGCGATAAAGGCAGGCTTTAGACCTTGTAAAAGGTGCAGAAGTGATTTACTAGATTATAAACCAATGAAAGATATTGCCGAAAAACTTAAAAATCTCATTGATAATATGTTTAGTGAGATAGAAAGTCTAAACACGGAAATGGACAAACTCGGACTTTCACGAAAGCGAATGGTGGAAGTTTTTAAAGATGAATATGGAAAAACACCAATCACCTATGTGAATGATTTAAGATATAAAGAGGCAGTTATGCTTTTAGAAGAGACTGATAATGAGATAATTGATATAGCTTACTCAGTGGGTTTTAGCAGTCTTTCGGCATTTTATAAATTTTTTAAAGAACGAGCAAATATGTCGCCAGCAGCATATAGGAAAGGTATAAGATAATGAAAAATTTTGCAATTTACGAAACAAAATTCGGATATTTTAAAATGGAATACTCCGAAGACAGTATCACTTTTTTCAAGAAAATATTTGATGAAGTTGTAACCGATTTTGGCACAAAAACTAAGCTTACAGATAAAGCATATAAAGAGCTTTTAGAATATTTCGATGGAAA
>CAYJGB010000076.1:0-3120 GCA_964369405.1 uncultured Eubacteriales bacterium | reverse complement strand
AATTAAATGGCACAGATTTTCAAAAGAAAGTGTGGTCGGCTCTTTGTGATATTCCTTATGGCGAAACGAGAAGTTATAAGGAAATTGCGACAGCTATTGGAAACCCTAAAGCCAGTCGTGCCATAGGTATGGCAAACAATAAAAACCCAATAACTATAATTGTGCCTTGTCATAGAGTTATAGGTGCATCGGGAAAACTTGTAGGATATGCAGGTGGACTTGCTATGAAAGAATTTTTACTTAAAATGGAGGAAGAAAACAAATGAGCAAATTTATTGTACTTTTTGAAGTAACACCAACAGACGAGGGCAAAGCAAGATATTTAGAACTTGCGTCAATGTTAAAGCCAATGTTAAGTGGCTTTGATGGGTTCATTTCTACTGAAAGATTTCAAAGTTTAGTCAACGAGCGTAAAATTTTATCTATGAACTTGTGGAAAAGTGAAGAAGCTATGACAAAATGGAGAACTATGACAGAGCATAGAATGAGCCAACTTGAAGGCAAAACTAAACTATTTGAAAGCTATAAAATTTCTGTAACAAAGGTTATAAGGGAATATACTGATAAAGACAGAGAGCAAGCGCCAACTGACTCAAATGAGTATTTTGAATAATATCACTATGACAAGAGGTGGAAAATGATTGTAAACATAAGTGGCAGAACCGATATAGTAAACCATTATTCTGAATGGTTGTTTACAGGCTGTTCAAAATTATAATATGCACGACCCTTTATCACCACTACTTATAGGTCACATAAAAGAAGATGATGATATTAAGCAAGGCTCACAAAAGACATTTTTGAAAAAGCAGGTGGTAAAATGATAATAAGTGCTACAAGAAGAACGGATATACCATCATACTATGGCGAGTGGTTTGTAAACAGGCTAAAAGATGAATATGTTCTAATTCAAAATCCATATAACGCAAATCGTTATTCTAAGGCGATATTAACTCGTGATACTGTGGATATTATAGTTTTTTGGACTAAAAACCCACAACCTTTTTTGAAACATTTGCAGGTTATAGAAGAAATGGGTTATCCTTATTATTTTCAGTTTACGCTAACGCCTTATGGCAAAGAAACCGAAAAAGGACTTCCTGATAAAGAGGATTTGATTAACACATTTATATCTTTGAGTGAACGCATTGGCAAAAAACGAGTTGTTTGGCGATATGATCCAATTATTATATCCGATATATATACAATAGATTATCATACCAAGCGTTTTTCTTATATGGCAAAAAGGTTGTCAAAATATACTGAAAGATGTGTTATAAGTTTTGTTGACAGTTATAAAAATGTGACTTCACGAATGGGGCAAAATTTTGATAACAAAATGACTAAGCAGAATATTTTTAAAATAGTTGAGATTTTCTCTAAAGTATCGAAAGAACATAATATCGAAATTTTTACGTGTGCTGAAGAAATAAATTTAGAACAGTTTGGGGTTAGACATGGTGCTTGCATAGATAAAGAATTAATCGAACAAATTTTAGGTAGCAAGGTAACTGCTAAAAAAGATAAAAACCAACGAAAAGAATGTGGGTGTACCTACAGCATTGATATCGGCACATACAATTGCTGTGCAAATGGTTGCAGTTATTGCTATGCTCTGACAAATGAAAAAACTTCGCTTTTGAATATGAGAAAACATAATCCGAATTCGCCTGTGCTTATCGGAGAAGTAGACCCAAATGCTATTATTACAGATAGGGATAGCGTTAGTATAATTGAAAGTCAGATGTCGTTATTTTAATAATTGCATCAATATATGAAATAATCGGTAGCCATTAGGCTGCTGATTTTTACTATCCTTATGAAAGTATTAACTGGAGTATAGTTGGGGTATAATAAAATAAAGGATATGTCAACCCATTTTAGTACAAATTACAGCTTTTCTATTTTAAGACCTTTTAATTAAAATTCTACTGGTGTTAGATAATTCAAACTACCGTGAATTCGGACGTTATTATACCAATTTACATAATCTAACCATAATACTTCAAGCTGATGAAAACTATCAAATTCACGATTTGCAAATTCATGTTTAACGATATTATATGTGGATTCTGGCACAGAATTATCCACAGGTGTCCCTTTATCTGATAAGCTTCTGTCCTATTATCGCTTCCATAATATACTCCTTTTTGTTTTTAGTATATCATTCTTCTGCTCTTTTGACAACTTTTATATTCCTGTTTTTGCTTGTTTTTATTTTACCATTAACAATATAACGTTTTTAGAACAAAAAAGCAGAAAAACAATTAATTTAAAGTAACACAAAATCACATAAGTAAGCATTTATAATAATTCTTTGCTTTTGTACTTTTGTGCTTTCGATTTTAACTCTTTACCATTAGTCAACTGATAATTGTTGTGTTAAAGTGTCATTTTATTAGTATAATCAACCACTGGTTGACCTTAAAATATTGATTATTTCTTTAGAAAGTGTAATAATATATGTAATATACAAGAAAAAGAAGGTAGAAATATGGAAAATATATTTGTAGGCAAAAAGCTTGCTGAGCTAAGAAAACTAAAAGGTAGGACTCAATCCAATGTTGCTGAGCATTTTAACATAAGCAAACAAGCTGTATCAAAGTGGGAAAACGGCAATTCAATGCCTGATGTTTTATTATTACCGGAACTTGCTAAATATTTCGGTGTAGATATTGCTTATTTTTTTTGATAAACAAACATTTGTTTCCGAAAAACCACCTTTAGACAAAAGCAAAGTTATTATATCTATAAAAAACTTAACTAAAGACTACGATAAAAACTCTCACGTATTACAAAAAATCAATTTAGAATTATATGACGGTCTAAGCACTGCTATTATGGGTCCATCTGGAAGCGGTAAAACTACTTTAGTAAACTGTATTTCTGGGCTTGAAACTATTACAAGTGGAAGTGTTACAGTTTTAGGTCAAGATATAAGCAATCTAAAAGAACCTAAAATCACTGTATTTAGAAGAAAAAATACAAGCTATATATTTCAACAATACAACTTGATTGATGTTTTAAATGTAATTGATAATATTAAACTTCCATATAAAACGTCAGGAGAACACAAATTCGGCTTTTTTTCTTTACAGTGAGTATATACGGTCTAATTCT
>CAYJGB010000075.1:0-3496 GCA_964369405.1 uncultured Eubacteriales bacterium | reverse complement strand
GATGTAACTGCAAGGAGCGTTTACAGCACCTTGCTTTCTCCTGCTGAAATATACACAATACTTACTTTTATTTTAATATCTAATAAATTACCATTTATGCTTTTATTATTTACTATTATTGTTATTTTCTGTGCAAATCTGTGTATATTTGCAATCTTTATGTACCCACCACCTATTACCTTACATATTTTTTTTGACTTTTAACTCCTTGCAAATTTGCATGTTTTCTACCCTGTTTTTATGCATATTAACAGCTAATTTTGAACGTAATTTACTCAATTCTTTTTTTGGTGGAAACTTTATATTTATTGACAGTCTTTCTTTCGGCAATACACAAGTTATACTATCTTCACAGCTAGATAAATTAATTTTATAAATATCTGGATACTTTTCATTAGCTATCTTTAATTTGTTTTTAAGCTTTTTGTTATACGTATAAATCTGAGCTTCATTCTCTTTTTCGTTAAATAATACTATTGTTTCTTTTTCTATACTATTCATTCTAAATTTATTACCTCCAAAACGTTTTGTGACAATAATGACAACCAAACTACATACTAATATTTATTGTCATGTACGTCATTATTTTTTGTTATTTCAATTTTTCTAGCACTTCCTGTTCTGTGAAAGCTACAGGTTATACCACACTTTTTCAACTGTTTTGACAATCGTTTAAAATTTGAAGATATAACTTTATTGGAAAAATTATCGTCACTATTTAAGCTCAATAGTGACGATAACTCTGTAGCAGTTCTAGAGTATTTATCTTTATCACTCATAAATATTCCAACTGCATTTATAAAATTTAAATCATTCAAACTACTCTCTGATAACGAATCAGAAATTTTAAGCCATATATTTTCATCTCCTCTTTCAAGTTTCAACTCTCTTCTTTGCACATCACGACCTACAACATTTAAAGTAGCAAACTTATCTCCTCGTGAGTCTTGTTCAAGCACTATCATTGTGTCAGCTGCACCTTGTAAACCTGTGCTACCTGTTAATTGATTAAACACATCACTGTCTTTTTGTTTTCTCAAATGATGTATCACAACAATGCCAATATTATATTCATATGCTAGATTTTTAAGCGTAGTTATGTCCTCATAATCAGAGATATAATTACTCTCTGTATTACCTCTAATTTTTTGAAGAGTGTCAATAATAATTAGCTTTGTATCTTTATGCTCCTTTAAAAAATTTTTAATTCTATCTTCTAACTCACCTCCCATTTTTGAGATTTCAATACATACATAAGCATTATTAGGTGTATTTTCTAATTCATCACTTAACATATATAATCGGTTTTGTATTCTCTCTTCGTTATCTTCAAACGCTAAGTAGAGTGTAGTTCCCTTGCTAGTTTCAAAGCCCCATACTGGCTGACCTTTTGCAACTTGCATAGATAACCAGAAAGCAAGCCACGACTTACCTATTTTACCCATACCACCTAGTATTGTAAGTCCCATAGGTAAAATATCTTCGATTATAAAAGGTGTCTGCTCAATTTCTTTAGTGTAAAGTTCTGCTGTTGATACTGTTTTAAATTTTTTCAAATTTTTTCTCCTTTATATTATTTAGAACATATGTTCTATTTTATATTAACATATACTTTTTCATTTGTAAATAGGTATTTTAAGATTTTTAATTATTTTATGATTATTTTTTTAATTTTTCTAACTATCTTTCTAAATTTTATCCGTTATGGTATAATAGAATAAAGTAGTTAAAATATCTATTAGGAGTTAATTTATGAACAATAAAAAAATTGCTATCTATTCACGAAAATCAAAGTTCACTGGAAAAGGCGAGAGTATAGAAAATCAAATTGAACTTTGTAAAATTTATATAAGCACTCATTATTCAGGCACTAGAGATAACGACATACTGATTTTTGAAGATGAGGGTTACTCTGGTGGACATTTGGACCGCCCTAAATTCAAAGAAATGATGAGTCGAGTTCATAAAAAAGAAATATCACATATCATATGTTATAGACTAGATAGAATAAGTCGTAACATAGGTGACTTTGCTTCTTTAATCGAAGAATTAAACGAATTGCATACTGATTTCATATCGATTAAAGAACAGTTTGATACGTCTTCACCTATGGGTAGAGCTATGATGTATATAGCCTCAGTATTTTCACAGCTTGAGCGTGAAACAATTGCCGAAAGAATACGTGACAATATGAGAGAGCTTGCAAAAACTGGGCGTTGGTTAGGAGGAGTTACACCTACTGGATATACATCACAAGCAGTAGAAAAAATTACTATAGACGGGAAAGTTAAGAAAGCATTTAAGTTAGTACCTATTGAAGAAGAAATTAATATGGTAAAACTAATATTTCGAAAATTTTTAGAGTACAATTCATTAACAAAGACTGAGACATATTTAATCCAAAACGGATTTAAAACTAAAAACGATAGAGATTTTTCTCGATTTACTATTAAAAGTATACTTACAAATCCTGTATATATGATAGCTGATAAATCAGCTTACGACTTTTTTATAAAAGAAAAAGTAGAAGTTTTTTCAAATTTAGATGAGTTTGATAATCGCTCAGGTATAATGGCTTATAACAAAACTATACAGAAAAGAGGTAAAGCTAACGAGAAAAGAGAAATGTCTGACTGGATAATTGCTGTAGGTAAACACGATGGTATAATCTCTGGAGAAGATTTTACTATGGTTCATAATATGATAAACGAAAACAAAAATAAAAATTATAGAAAAGCTAGAAGTCACATTGCACTATTATCTGGAATATTGGTATGTGGTGAATGTAATAATTTTATGCGTCCTAAGTTATCACAGCGTAAAAACAAAGATGGCGAATTAATATATAATTATTTATGTTCTATGAAAGAGCGTAGTCGTATGGAAAAATGTAATATGAAAAATCCAAACGGAAATACGCTAGATAAACTTGTATGTGATGAAATTAAAAAACTATCTTATGACCCAGAAATATTTTTAAACGAACTACAAAAACAGAAAAAAAATTACACTGCTAATTCTAGCAGTGCAGAAGAAGAAATAAGTCGACTTAATAAAATTAAAACTAATCTTGAAACAGACATAACAAAACTAACAAAGACATTAGTTAAGGTAGCAGATACTACCTCAGAAAAGCATATTCTTAAAGAGATTGATGAGCTTGACCACGATTTAAATAACGCTAATGAAAGCATAGTAGAATATGAAAAAATATTAAATAGTAATGTAATGACTGAAAATGACTTTGAGATATTAAAAGATTTATTAACAAACTTTTCAAACACATTTGACGATATGAGTATAGAACAGAAACGACGAGCTATAAAAACATTAATTAAAAAAGTGGTGTGGGACGGAGAAAATGTTCATATATATTTATTTGGCAGTACAGAAGACTATATAGACTTTACTTCAACTAGTCAAAACAAGCCACTATGTAAGCATAGAAAACGAAATACTAATGTTTTTTAGGTCGACAAAAAAACAAGCACAAGAT
>CAYJGB010000074.1:0-3646 GCA_964369405.1 uncultured Eubacteriales bacterium | reverse complement strand
GGAGAGTGAAAATGAAAAAGACTAGTATAAGTATTTTATACGACAGTGAAAAACTTAGTGCAGTAAAGATGTATTTAGAACAAAAGGACACTGACATAAAAGAAGAGTTAGAAAAAGCGATGGATAGTTTATATATAAAATACGTACCAAGTAATGTTAGAGAATTTATAGATATGAAATCATCTAATAATACTAGAAATAGTACAAACAATAAGAACTCGAAAAGCACAGAAAGTATAACTCAAAACATAAAAAACGATATTTAATAATGCAAATTCAAAAGAAATAACCCACAATATTAATAGCACGAAGAAGAGATGCCGAAACCACGCCCACAAATGCAGACAAATGCAATTTGTGGGCTTTTAATGTAGAAGTAGGCTCTGTACTCGACTAGTAGTTTAAAAGAGCAAATAAAGCGTAAATTTGCAAAGTTTAAAACATAAGGATAACGAGTGTATATTTAAAAGAGTTATAAAAGGTACAGAAGATTTTACTAGAACATTTACAAGTGCATTTACAAGATCATAAGCAGATTTTTACGGCTAGTTTAAAGTGCGTATATTTCAGCAGGAGAAAGCAAGGTGCTGTAAACGCTCCTTGCAGTTACATCAGCCGGCAGTGCCGACTGAATTTATCGGACGGTTGCGAGATTTAAAAGACATTGGAGTATCAAAACAAAAATAAAATAAAGGTGCTGTAACTAGCCGTTTTTGATGTGTTAGGTGCTGTAAAGTAAGAAATATCGCATAAACAAGAGGTTTTGTAGGTGATGTCTTGAGTGCTAAAGGAAAGGAAATATAAAAAATGACAAATAATAAGCAAAACAAAAATAATAATTTAAATAATAACAAACAAGAAGAAAATATTAAACCACACACCAACCCAAACCAAAAACAGAGAATTGTTTCTTGGTTATATCCTAATCAGATAGAAAAAATCAATAATATAATATCTAATAAAGATATGAAAAACCATACTGAATTTATATCTAAAGCAATAGATTTCTATATCGGATATTTATATAACAAAGACAGTACAATGTATTTATCAGAACATTTACTCGGGGCGATAAATGGTACACTTAAAAACACAGAAAATAGAATGGCAAATAATCTATTTAGACTTACAGTAGAAATGTCAATTATGATGAATATTCTAGCAGCAGGTCTAGAGATTGATGAAGATGAGCTTTCTAAACTTCGAGGAAGATGTGTAAATGAAGTTAAAAAAACAAGAGGTAAAGTATATTTTGAAGATGCAATAGAAAATCAAAATGGTTAAGTTAATAATTAAAAATGGATATATTAAAGGTGGGAATTCTAAAGCAAGTTTACATTTATCGTATTTAGTAAAATACATTGCAACACGTAAAGGTGCTCAAAAGATAAAAATTGATAATAGTAATGCACCATCTACTACTCAACAAAAGAAGTTGATTGAAAAATTAATTTGTGAGTTTAAATCAAGTAAAAACACATACGAATATGAAGACTATATTAAAAATCCCACAATATCAAACGCCAGTGAATTTATAAATATAACTTTAGAAGATAATTTAAACTTGATAAGTGACAATAAAAAATATCTAAATTACATAGCTTGCAGACCTAGAGTTCAGATTATAGAAACTCATGGATTATTTAATAATAGTGAAGAAAAAATTAATCTAACTAAAGTAGCAAAGGAATTATCTGAGTTTTCTGGAAATGTATGGACTCCCATTATTTCACTCAGACGTGAAGATGCAAGTTTAACTACATATGATAATGCTCAAATGTGGAAGAACTTAATATCTTCTAAGGTGTTTGAGATTGCAGATTGTTTTAAAATTCACCCAGACAATTTTAAGTTTTATGCAAGTTTTCACAACGAGAGTCATCACCCACACGTACATTTAATTTGCTATAGCAAAAATCCAAACGAGGGATATTTAACAAAAGACGGTATTAAGAAAATGCGTTCAATATTTACAAACGAGATTTTCAAAGAAGAGCTCACACATTTATATAAACTTAAAACTAAAAGAAGAGATGAACTTAAAAAAGAGGTACTAAAAGAAATAAGCAAACTAAGTGAATTAGATTTTGAAAACTATAGTTCAGATGAAAAGTTAGAAGAGCTGATATTATCACTAAATGAAAAACTTAAAAATACAACAGGTAAAAAGCAATATGGATATTTACCACTTAGCACTAAGAAAATAGTTGATAAAATTGTAGATGAGTTTTCAGAAAATGAGAATATTAAAAGTGCGTATAAATTATGGTGTGATATCCAAAACGATATATATTCTAACTACAAGGAATACACACCAGAAGATATACCACTATCTAAGCAAAAAGAGTTTAAATCAATTAAGAATATGATAATCTCTGAGGTGATAAAGTTAGAAATAGATGCAAATATAAGTGATGAGGTTACACCTAATATTGTGAACTATAATGAGGATATAATCGAAATTAAAGAAAGATATTATAAATATAGTGAGAGCAATAAAAGCGAAATAATCACAACTAAGGAAAATACAGTAGTTTCTGAAAGTCATAATCAATCCAAAATAAAACATAGTACAAAAGCTTTAAACTTATGTGTTCTAAGTCTACTAAAAAATATATCTAATACTTTTCAAGATAAACTTACAAAAAGTCTACCTACACCTAAAATAGATAGTAAATCTCTTGCAAAATTACGAGAAAAGAAAAAAGCACTAGGGCTCAGACATACAGGAGAAGAGTATTCAAATGAACAAGACTACAAATACTAAATTTATAAATTTTACAAAAGAAGATATCGAAAAAGCAAATAGTATTGATATCGAAAACTTTTTAAGTAGTAGAGGTGAAAAATGTATAAAGTCTGGTAGAGATAAAAGACTTATAAGTGATAATAGTATCACAATTAGAGGTAATAAATGGTATGACCACTCAAAAAAAGTCGGTGGATATACTATAGATTTTATTAAGATGTACTACAACATAGATTTTCTTCAAGCAATGATTTTACTAATTGGAAATAACACAAATTATGATGTATATAAAAAAGAAGAAATTATAAAAAATAAGTTTAAACTACCTCCAAAAAACAAGGTCAACAAAAGAATAATTTACTATATGACAAAGCACCGAGGGATAAACTCTTCGGTGCTTATGTATTTTATAAATCAAAGACTAATATATGAAAGCTATGAAAAATATAGCAATAATCGAATTTATCATAACATTATATTTGTAGGATTAGATAAATTAGGACAAGCAAAACATGCTCAAAAAAGAAGTATATACACTAGTAAAAGATTTGTTCAAAACATAGAAAGCAGTAACCCTAATAATACTTTCAATTATCTAGGTGGTAGCGACAACTTATATGTTTTTGAATCAGGTATTGATATGCTATCTTACATCACACTAAAAAATAAACCAGACTGGAAAAATGATAATTTTTTATCTTTATGTGGGTTATCTATAAAGCCAATTGAATATATAACTCAAACAAATCCACACATAAAAAATATAATTCTTTGTCTTGATAATGACAAAGCCGGTAACAATGCTACTACTAGTTTTACAAGACATCTTACTGATAAAGGTTATATTGTTAAAAGGGAGCTTCCAGTTGGTAAGGATTTTAATGAGGAGTTGGTGGG
>CAYJGB010000073.1:0-3667 GCA_964369405.1 uncultured Eubacteriales bacterium | reverse complement strand
TAGTATATGGTGTAATAAAATCAGACCCTACAAAAGCTGATACTGATGGGGATGGCTACTTGGATAGTGTTGATGCGAAACCATTAACATATAATGTTGACAAGGTCTTAGTGTTTGAATCTAGTAAAAAAGCTGGTTTGGATAGAGACGGAAATGTTGCTCGTGACATGACATTTAATGATTATTCAAGAAATTCTATATTAGAATTACATCATAATATGGAATATCAACTTAATTCAAATGTTGATTTTTTGTATACAGATTTTTCTTTAATGGCTACAGGTATCTTTTCAACAGGAAAAATGGAAACTATTGTTTCGGATATGATTGATCATTTTAAAAATGCTGGTGGAGAAGAATATTATAACGAACTATTAACTGAAGAAGTTAAAAATCATGAATCTACTAAAACATACGTTGCTAACATGTTAGATCTTATTGAAAGTGAAATAAGTAAAAATGATGGAAATTTGGAAGATATTAAGTATACTAAAGATAATTACATTGATCAGTATGTCCAAACAAACTTTGATTATCCTAAGTTTGATAAAATATCTGATATTTTAGGTGGTTTAACCATTTGTATTCATGATACATGGGGAAATAATGTATTCATAGAAGATTATGAATTTGATGGAAGTAAATATAAAGGAGTTTTAAAATTTAATATTTATGATCATTTTGGATTAGATGAACAGGATTTAAAAAACAATTATTTTAATATTAAATTTGGAGATTTAGCTGGATTTAGAGCTTGGTTTGTTTTACAGCATTATAATAATTTTAGTGGAGAATATAGACCATTTATTACAAGGATTGATTTTAAAATTCCATTTGAAGGCTATATTAATTAGAAATTCAATTTTACTTTATGAGGTAGTGTATAATGAAGAAAACTTTTTTTGTTATTTTGACTATATTAATATTAATACCAACTATATTCTATATTGTATTTAAAATAGAAGAATCAGCATATCATCAACAAAAATTCTTAGAATATGAGAAGTCATTTAATAACATTGCTTTAAAAATGATTGAGCTAAGTCGCAATAATGATGAATTATTAGTTGAATACAGAGAGAGTGATAATGATTTCTTTATTATTTCTAATAACGATTTTGAAATAATAAATAAAATAGAAGCGAATGATTATGATAAAATATGTCTTAAGGAATTAAATTCAATTGGAATCATTAATATTAGATATGATGAAAATAAGAATATAATTTATCATAGTTATGGTAATTACTATGGGTTTGTATATATTGCTGGTGATATGTCGATAGATATGTTTGATAATAATTATAGTTTTTTTGAGAATTCGAATTGTTTTGAATTGAGTAGTAATTGGTATTTATTTGCATCGTCAATATATTCATTCTGGTAGCTTGTTTATAGAGGTGTAAATAATTAAGGGATGTGATTATTTTAGATGATTAGTATAAAAAGGAAAATTAATATTTATTTCATTATTAGTATTATTTCTATTAATTATGTCAATATTTGTGTATAGATATTTTAGTATATGTAGTTATTTAAGTGAATTAACAGATGAAATGATAATAGATTCGTATAATAATTATGGTGATATTGACGAAAGTGTTTATAAGAATATAATTACACAGAGAGAATATGCAACGTTAGCATATCTTAGAGAAATAGATTATTCAATAGACGATCAATATGATGAATATGATAAAAAGCGTTATGTTCCATACGACGAATTGGATATTGAAGAATCATATCATACAAGACCTAAAACAAGACTTACAGGAATTTCGTCAGCAATAACAACGTACTCATATTGTTATAAGTATTCAGTGCTTGGCGACGATAGTGGACTCGCTTCTCACTCCAATTGTAGAGTAGAATGGGAATTGCAAGATAGCGGAGAATGGATAGTGTTAGACGTTATTGCCCCCCCTTAATTAGTAGTATTGCTGTTATTAATTCATAAATTGAAGATTGAGCAAGTTGTATGCTTATATTAGTGTTGTATATTACTTGCTTCAATTTTTATATGAAGATATTTTTTCGCTAAAAGTGATGAATTAAAAACACTTAAAGATTATGCAAAAGTCGGAAAATTAATTAGTTATGAAATTAAAGGTGATGTTGTTTCTGCATTGGGAGAGCATTCTGGTAGTGAAATATCATTTTATCCGTCAGAAGAAGCATTGTTAAATCATAAAGATAAATATGGTACATCTGAAATAGGTGATTTTTTATCTGAAACAGCCACAGGTTTGTTATCCGTTATAGCAGGAGAGAATTTATCTAGATATTATGAATATTATAATGTATCTTCTGTTATGGAATATTTTTGGGTAACTCATGAAACAGATAGCTTTTATTATTACTTAGAACAAGGATATAGAAAATCATGAGAAAAGCAATTTTAATCACGGGAATAGTAATGTTAATTTTATTTATTACTTCAATTATAGTTATTACTAATAGTAAACAGCAATATGTAGAAGATTATTTGAATGGAAGATATGAATTCGAATATACATATATTGATACATTGAAGCATGATAAAGTTACAACTTATACATTTTCAATTAAAGACGAACGAAAATTAGAATTTCAAGTAGATTATCAATGGGGAAAACTTAACACACCAATGGGACCAACTATTATACCCATTAGAAAATGTACAGATAATCTAAGTCAATCTTTTTTTGAATATGTAGTTGAAGATACAACCCCTTATAGCATAGACGATAAAACAGTCGATGATATCTATATTTATATTGACTCAACTATTGAACAAGTTGACTTGTTACGTGATGAATACGGAGTTTATGGATATACTGATGATTATATATTTGAATTTCTATTGAAAGGAAATATAATTGAATTTAAATATAATCAATCTACAGGCGGAGAGTCATATATTAAGAGTATGATAGAAGATGTTTTAATTCAAAACATTTGATTTTTGTAAATTACAAACTCATAATTTAATATTTAGATATTTGTAATATATAAGTTAATAATTAAATTTCTTTGCACAAGATGGCTCTATGTTTTCAGAAAATGATTTATTTGCAGATGTTGATGCAGAAAATATATTTAGATTAACTTATCAAAATAAAACATTATCAATAGATGAAATTTTTGAAAAAATATATAGTAAAGAATATTCAAATAAGAGATTTACTATGTTTATAAACGGCAGAAGTTTATATGACTTAGAACAAGAAACTTCAATTTACGTTAATGAAAAATATGGAATAATTCAGTGGCCATTTTATATTAAGGAATTTAATTTTAGCAAATATACACCGTCGGATGAAAATTTAAAAGACTATTATTCAATACCTTATAATATCAAGGTAGCTGTTATTGAAGAATACAGCTATCAAATAATGTCAAGAAAAGAATAAGGAGTTTTTATGAAAGTAGATTTGTTATATGTATTTTTACCTCTAATATTTGTTGCTCTGTATATTGTGTTAATTGTTTTTATATATGGTGTATGTGCTTTTATAAAGTGTAAAGTTTTAAATTTTAAAAAACAAAGTACACATAAATTTTTTATAAATAATTTTTTTAAGTTTTTTTTAATTGGTTCTATAATAATTTCAATTATTTTTATATTAAATTTTAGCCATGAGCAAAACTCTAAAAAACTAGTTGTAGAGCGGATTTCAAAGCATGG
>CAYJGB010000072.1:0-3698 GCA_964369405.1 uncultured Eubacteriales bacterium | reverse complement strand
CAAAAGTTGCTAGTTTTACACCAGAAGTTTCTTATCAATCAATAGCATTTAGTGGGTTAGATACAGCAAAAATATATAATGTACTAAAAGAAAATATTATGCAACAAGGAATAGATGAAGACGGTATAACAACGCTTGTGTATAATATTAGTAGTGGTTTAAATAATTTTACATCTGTAAATAATGATACAAGTGAGTCTGATCCAACACTAAAAATAAATGAAAGTAGCTTGTATTTTAAATTTGAAAATGGTTTTAAGAAGTATAGTAAGAATAATGTTACTTGGACAAATTACACAGGTACAGTAACAATAGAACAAGATGATATAACTAATAGTACACAAAATACAATTACAGTTATGAACGGTACACATAATATTACATTAAACGGTGTAAATATTTATGTATTTGATAAATATAATTATTGTGCGTTCGACATACAAGGCTCATCAAATGTAACATTAACATTAGCTCAAAACAGTGTAAACACTTTGGTAAGTGGTCATTATAGAGCAGGACTACAAGTACAAACAAAAGATAGTAATACAGCAAGTGTAACAATACAAGGAAGTGGTACGCTTTCAGCCAAAGGAAACTCTAATGGAGCAGGTATCGGTGGTGGACCTAATGGTGACGGAGGTATAATTACAATAAATGGTAATGCACAAGTAACAGCTAACGGTGGTGAAAAGGGAGCAGGTATCGGTGGTGGAATTAGAGGTGCAGGAGATGAAATAACAATAAGTGGTAATGCACAAGTAACAGCTAACGGTACTGAAAACGGAGCAGGTATCGGTGGTGGCTATAATGGTGCAGGAGGTGAAATAACAATAAGTGGTAATGCACAAGTAACAGCCAATGGAGGTAACATTGGAGCAGGAATCGGTGGTGGAATTAGAGGTGGAGGAGGTACAATCACAATAAGTCAAAATGCAAATGTAACTGCTGTTGGTGGTGGTATGGAATTTTCTAATGCTATATTCCCATCGGCAATCGGAAGTGGTGGTCATCATAACACTTACACAAAACCAGATGGAGCAACTCTTTCAATTGGTCCAAATGCAATTGTAACAGCAGTTGCACAAGGTGTGGATATACCAGCAATAGATGCATTAGGTGAAATTTCAGCTCCAGAGAATGAAGATGTAGCAAATATACTACAACTAAATTACCAAGAACAAGTATCAGCAAATAAAGAAACAGCAGTATTTGATGATACAACAAAAGTTGCTAGTTTTACACCAGAAGTTTCTTATCAATCAATAGCATTTAGTGGGTTAGATATGAATAAAACATACACAGTGGGACTAAATAGAGTAGTACAACAAGGTCAAAAAGATGATTCATTAACTAATGAGTTTATCATTTCGTCTCAACTAACAACATATACAAATGTGCAAGCTACAGAAAAGAAGTTAAATTTAGTAACATTTGAAAATACAGATGGAGATGTACTAGCAGAAGAATATGTAGTAACAGGTGAAACAGCACCTCGACCAGTATTACCACAACTTAGAGCTGAGGAATATGTACAAGATTTTGAAGATAGTGCATTAGAAAACATAACTAAAGATACAACACTTGTATATAAGAAAATGCCTAAAACTGTAGAAGCAACTCCAAATACAGATTACGTCGGTAAACTAGATATTACAGTTGATGATGAGATAGTTACTACAGTTACATATGGAAAAATAGTAAAAGCTACTTACACAGGTGAAGGCAGTGTTATTGGTTGGAAAATAAATACCCATTTAGTGTCGGTAACTAATAGCAAAGTATATGCATTCTATATTGTAGAAGACTCAATAATTGAACCAATATTAGAGGGAACATCGATTGAAGATGTAGATATCAATGTAGGAACTCCTTCATACTCAACAGAGGCAAATAACCAAACAAAAGCATATTATCCAATAGTAGCAGTAGGTTATAAAGATGCTACAGAAGTAAAATATGGAGTAATACGTTCAACAGTTGAAAGTGATGTAACAGAAGAAAACATTATACAATATTTAGATGATACAACACAACAAGCAAATAGTAACATAGTTAGAGAATACACAGACACAAACGTTATTAACGGTGACGGACGATACAACTATGTAGCAGTAATGCCAACAGACACAGATAAAACACTATATGTGAAAGCATGGATAGAAGTAGACGGAGTATTATATGTGTCATAAGTATCAACACAAATGCCATAATAAAAGTTTTATGTAATAGAGTTTAGTGAACTTTATAAAGTAACATAAACCAATATAAAGCAAGTAATTTTGGCAACAAAAAGCAACATAAAATAATAGAATAATTAAACACAACAAAAGCGACTTTTCAAAAAGATTAGTCGCTTTTGTTATTGAAAATTCGTGTATGATATTAAAATATTACATATAATCCCTATGAAGTTACCTTAATTTTTTTTAATTATAGATGATACTGCTTGCTTTACTGTTAGTAGTATGAGTATGTGTGTTTCTCTAACTTATGTCACTCTAGTATTCATTTTAATAAATTCATCTCTTATAGCCTTAACCATCCTTGTGTTCGCTTGTATCGTCATTTCAGTATTTTGAAGCCTATGCATAATATAATCTTGCTTACTCATACCGCTTAGTCTTACTAATCTTTCAATCTCCTCCCATTCTTCTGGTGAAACCCTAAAACTCACCGTTTTACTTCTCCATCTGTTTTTCTTATCCAATGCTATTTCACTCATATTAAACACCTCTTTCGATTGATAATTTATTAGCTATTTCTAGTTGTTTAGTAGGGAATAGGTGAGCATATCTGTATGTTATATCATACTTTCATGACCTAACCTATCTGCTATTGCTACTGCTGAGAACCTCATATTGATTAGAAGTGAGCAGTGACTGTGCCTTAAGTCATGGTTTCTAATCTTCTTAACTCCTGACTGCTTGCATCCTCTTACCATTTCATTTTGAAGATAACTTTTTGTTACTGGAAATATTCTGTCTGTATCTTTTACCTTGTATAAGCTGTCCATATACTCTTGTACTTCTTCACACAGAAAGTCTGGCAGTGATATAACTCTTTTGCTTTTTGGTGTTTTAGGGTCGGTTATAATATCTTTGCAGTTTATTCTTTGGTAACTTTTATTTATTCTTATTGTAGATTTGTTAAAGTCTATATCTTCTTTTGTTAGTGCTAACAGTTCACCACTTCTAATACCGGTCCAGTATAGAATTTCATATATGTAATAACTCATAGGTTTGTCCATCATTGCATCAGAGAATTTTAAGTATTCTTCTTTAGTCCAGAATAACATTTCTTTAGTTTTTTCTTTTCCCATATTACCGGCTTTTAGAGCTGGATTAGATTGCAACTCATAAAATCTTATTGCGTGATTAAATATTGCTGATAGTTGATTATGTATTGTTTTAAGATACACTAAAGATGCTACTTTACCTTTATCATCTTTCTTTTTCATCATCATATTTTGCCACTTGATTATATCTGATGCTTTAATTTCATTCATCTTTTTATCTTTGAAGTAGGGGAGTAACTTCTTAGTTATTATACTTTCTTTTGTTTTCCAAGTGTTCTGTTTAACACGATGTTCTGTATCTTCCTTGTATATCTCAACAAAACTTTTAAATGTCATATCTAAACTTACTTGACTTTGTTTTAAAAACTCTCGTTCCCATTCTATTCCATCACGCTTAGTTTTA
>CAYJGB010000071.1:0-3710 GCA_964369405.1 uncultured Eubacteriales bacterium | reverse complement strand
CTATTAGGATTATTACAGAAAAATGTTATCAATATGTTATCATTCTAACTAGGTAAAAGACAGTGAATAAAATTACAATTAAATGTGGATATATAAAATTTATAAAGTCTTAAAAATTTAAAAAGTGTTTTATAATTTTTTTATTGGTAATATTTTGCTGAGTTGAATAAAATTGTTGAAAATTTTATAATTTTGTTATAAACTAAATGTGTATAAATGACACATTATATTTTTTTGTAATAAATATCCTTTAAAAAAGGGGGAGTAATAACAATTATAAAATTATGAGTACGATTTACATTAAATTTATACAATTATATTGAAGGTCAAGGTTATGAAATGAGCACAGCGAAAAAAATAATAGCGGTATTTTTATCAACTTTAATTGGAATATTAGCAACCATCTTACCAATTAATGCTTTAATATTCGAAAAAACTGTACCTACGATAACTAGTGATTTACAAACTGAGTTAAAAACTCTGTCTACCACTGCACAGTTAGATATCTATATATGGTACAAAGATATTGACCACGAAGAAGTAGAAGAACAAACTTATAAAAAAACAGGTATTTCTCCTAGTGAATTGAATGTAGAAATAAGTGGAGAAAAAACATTACTTGAGCTAAAAGCACTAGAAAACCTTACTGACAAACAGGCAGTAGAGAGTTATATGCAATTAACGCAGCCACAAAGGGAGTTAGAAAAAGCAAATACAGATGAGTTTATAGAAACAAAAAGAGCATTATCCAGAGTAGAATATAATAAAAAATCAACATCAATACTGACAAGTAATAATATTGCAGAAAAAGATATTATTTTTGAAAGTGAGTATGCACCAATGGTAATAATGAAAGCAGACTTGCAAACAATAAATAAACTAAAGTCAGATAGCAATATAGAGAGTATTGGTATTTTTGAAGAACCAGATGAAGAAAATAATCAATTAGAAATAGACGAAAATGTACAACAAAGTACGGCTAGCAACTTAACACAAGCTGAAAAAATAAGACAAACAATGGGGTTTAACAAAGTCTATAACGAGTTAGGACTTACAGGAAATGGTGTTAAAGTTGGAATGCTAGAATGGAAAAATCCTTCAAATACAGCAGAGGAACTAGATATGTCACGTGTTCATTATGTTGGGACTCCTATTATTCTAGGAGATCACGCTGAAAATACAGCTAAAATTATTGCTGGTGATAATATGGGACTGTCAAAAAATGTAGAAATATACAGCACGGTAAGAGATTATTATAATACTACTACCACATTTAGTAATCTTGAAATTCTTTTAAGTCACGATATAAAAATACTAAATGTATCTACTATGATACATCATACAGACCTTACGTAAGAGTGGATGGAACATATAATATCACAACATAATGTTACACTAGTTGCTTCAGCTGGCAATGATTCATACGCTAATGTTTTACTACCTGCATTATTACATAATGCTATAGGGGTAGGAGCATTTCATAATAATAATGATGTTATGAGAGGTAGTTTATATCCTCGTGATATGGGTGGTAGTGGTTATATTAATGCAAACGGTGTAAAAAAACCCGATGTAATTTTAACGAATGATATTGGAGGAGGAGCAACAAGTTCTTCTGCACCAGTATTAACAGCTATGATAGCACAGTTAATTGAACTTAAGCCATCACTTGCCATTCAGCCAGAATTGATTAAATCAATTGTATTGGCATCTTGTCATAGAAAAGTTTTGCCATCTCCAGTTAATGAACCACAAGAATATATAACAGATGGAATTACCGAAAGACAAGGTGCAGGTATTGCGGATTTATGGACTATGGTTTGTATTGTAACACAAGGTACATATTCATTAGGAACATTGCAAGAAAGAGACTCTAAAATCAACATTTTTCAACCAGCTTACGGTGCAGAATATATGAATGTAAGTGTGTCTTGGTTAAAAGACAATAAATTTGATAGTATATATAATCAAGTTTCAGCTGCTCACAACATCAATATCGGTGAAGTGACTAATATAGATTTATATGTATCTAATTCTAATAGCCAACTTGCAAGCTCTACACTTGCAAATAGTTCTACAGAGATGTGTTATTTCAGTTTAAGTGATAATAGTAGTTTTTACACAATAGAACTTAGACAACCACCAGAAAAAATTAATGTAGATTATGCAGTAGCTTGGAGCACTGATGATATGTATGTAACAGATATGGATACAGATGGAATCTATATGATAAGAAACTTTACAGATGATAGTTTATTAAAATATAATGAAACAAGCAATACAGTAAATTTAGTGCAAAACAGTAGCAACACTCAATTAGATAGTAGTTATATGTGGCTATATAAAGATAATGGCAATAATAATATTGATTTAATGGTGGGGAATTCTATAACCGATAAATATATTACCAATGCTGGAGGGACTGTTATGATTACTTATAGTAGCAGTGGATTGATACCATATTACAATAGTGATTATAATAATGGATATTCTTTCAGAAGTGGAACATATTATTTACAAAAAGGTACTAATGGAGCGGTTTGGTCGCACCCTGGAAATAATACATATTGGTATTTAGACAGAGTAAATTATCAAAAAGGTGACTTGGATATGAATGGTAGTATTAGTATTGCGGACACTATAATACTGCAACAAATATTATCAAGAATTATATCTGGTAATCAAATACAAAAGCATTTAGGAGATATAAATAACAATGGAGTTATTGATATAGGAGATGCTACATTAATATCTCAAATTTTATCAAGGTATTGACAATTTTTTATGTATATTATATAATTTAAATATAACATAATTTGTTATATAAAATCATATAAATTATTGTTTATATTTAAAAAACTTAAAGGAGGAATAATTATGTTAAAAAGAATAACAGCTTGTATGTTGATAGTAGTTATGATTTTGGGTTTA
Organism: uncultured Eubacteriales bacterium; assembly: GCA_964369405.1. Classification (GTDB taxonomy): domain Bacteria; phylum Bacillota; class Clostridia; order Oscillospirales; family Acutalibacteraceae; genus CAYJFG01. The sequence continues at coordinate 779 of CAYJGB010000071.1, read as the reverse complement.
GGTATGGTAAATGTATATGCAACGGAAGAAATTAGACCATACCCAACTAGTTCAGAAGAATACGGAAAAACAGTTATATTTTATGAAGAAAACGGTTGGACAGTATACTATTTTATTTTTCAAGAAGTGCTTTATATACCAGTATGTAGGGTAGGTAATTTTATTTACGACCCAAAGTCAGTTGGAGTTCCATATGATTTAGCAATTTATGCAGAAAAAGGAGATGTAGTGTTGCATCTTGACGAAGCATACGACAGTGGCGAAGTTACTGATTTGGAAGCATTAACAAAAGCAATGGAAGCTGAAGAAAATATTCCTACAGAATTTATTACCATATCCGGTGATACAGATATTGATGGTAAATTGACTGTTTCAGACGTACTTAATATACAAAAGACATTGGCAAAAATTGATAAGCTAGTATATGATAATCCATATATTGAAGAAAGACTTAAAGTTTATACACGTGACTATGATTTAGACGATAAGGTTACATTAAGCGACGCAATAGCATTACAACTGCATTTAGCACGTAAAGTATGATAGTTAAAATAACAGAGCAAAAAAATATAAGCAAACAGAAGCAAGCAGGGTTTACTATAAACCCTGTTTTGTTGTGTTAAGTTAGAACAAACTAGTATTCATTTTAATAAATTCATCTCTTATCGCCTTAACCACTCTAGGATTAGCTTGTATTATCATCTCTGTATTTTGCAGTCTATGAATAATATAATCTTGCTTACTCATACCGCTTAGTCTTACTAATCTTTCAATCTCCT
>CAYJGB010000070.1:0-3813 GCA_964369405.1 uncultured Eubacteriales bacterium | reverse complement strand
TCAGAGTTATTTTTTTGCCTAAACAGGCTTAAAAGTGCTTGTTTATTGGGGTTTTCGAGGTTTTAAGAGAGTTAAAAAGCTAATAATTTATGAGTGATTTTCATAAGTTATTAACTTTTTTCTGTTTTATACTTTGCACCTTTTAATTATTTATAGTAGCGTTGTGCATTTTGCACTTTTTAATTAAAGGGGTGTGCATTATTACACGAAAGGTCAGAGGTATAATTAAAATGTGCAAATTATAAAAAAGCCGAGGTTTTTATTCCTCGACTGTTATTTCTGCTCCGTTATAGAACTTAAATGTAATTTTCTTATTATTATGAATAATAGCATTTTCAACCATTATTATCCAAATAGTATTATCCCATTCTTCAAGTAGAGTGGGCTTTTTCTTGAGAGTTTTAATATATAGAGAGATAGCATTATTTTGTTCGAGCCGTCTTTGTTTTTCTCCTTGTAAATCTTCAAGGATTTTAGTTGAATATTCATATCTCTGATTTAAGCCGTCATATTTTTTTAAATACTCATCTTGAGATAGTGAGATGCTTGCATTTTCATGAATTAAGTTTTTTACAAGTTCTGTTATTATCAAAATTTCCTCTTGTTGTTTTTCTATTTTTTCATCAATCTCAGTAAAATCTGATAAGTATTCTTTCATTAGCTTTAAATCCTCAATGACATTGTTTTCCTTCGACATTAGCTGATTATAGGCAAGTATAAACATCTCTTTTATTTCTTCAGTCGAAAATGTTGGTGTATCACATTTATGCTTGAATTTTTTATTGCATCGCCAAATAGTACGTTTGTATTTGCTTGTTGAGTGCCAAACCTTAGAACCATAAAAACTACCACAATCTGAGCATATCAATTTTGTAGAGAATACACTTTTACCACTGTAGGCTCTGCCAAGTGCCTTTCTTCGTGCCATTTCCATTTGGACATAATTCCACTCTTCTGGTTCTATAATTGGTGGATGACTATTCTCAACATAATACTGTGTGACTTCTCCCTCGTTAGGTTTCATCTTCTTTTGTAGAAAATCAACTGTAAATGTTTTTTGAAGTAGAGCATCACCTTTGTACTTTTCATTTGTAAGTATGCTCTGAATTGTAGTAGAACCCCATTTATCACTTCCACCTGGTGATTGTATTCCAAGGTTTTCTAAATAAGTACCAATTCCGCCGACTGTTTTACCCTCAAGAAAAAGCCTGTAAATAAGTCTAATAATATCTGCTTCTGCTTTAACAACGGTAGGTTTTCCATCTTCGCCTTTTTCATATCCGAGAAATCTTTTGTATGGCATATGTACTTTACCATCTGCAAACCTTTTACGTTGTCCCCATGTAACGTTTTCAGATATACTTCGACTTTCCTCTTGAGCAAGCGAACTCATAATGGTGAGTAGAAGTTCACCTTTACCATCAAATGTATAAATTCCCTCTTTTTCAAAGTAACATTCAACTTTATGCTCTTTTAATTTTCTAATCGTTGTAAGGCTATCTACTGTATTTCTTGCAAATCTCGAGACACTTTTTGTGACGATTAAGTCAATTTTTCCAGCAAGTGCATCATTTATCATAAGATTAAAACCATCACGTTTTTTAGTATTTGTAGCTGTTATACCCTCATCAGAATATAACCCCACAAACTCCCATTCTGGTTTTGATTTTATATAAGTTGTATAGTAATCAACCTGTGCCTCATAGCTTGTAAACTGCTCATCACTATCGGTTGATACTCTTGCATACCCTGCAACTTTTCTTTTTGCTGTTGTAACAGTGGGTAGATGTGTTAAAGGATTTATCGTTGCTGGTATCATAGTAACTTTAGCCATAAGTCTTACTCCTTTCAAGTGATTTTATTCGTGCTTCAGCTTTCATTTCATCAGTCCAACTATTTTTTCTTAAATGGTTGCTCCAACTTTTTATAACGTTTGTTCCATCTTTAAGGTTAAAATTAATTATATTGTTATCTGATATTAAAATATATTTAATACAGTCTATGGGTGCTACTGTTTTTGTTACTTGAATTAATGTTTTTTCTGGTATTTGTTTTGATGCACAATATTTCTTACCAGATTTATTATAAGTAGAACAGATCCAATCAACCCTACTAGCAGTAGTTTTCCTTTTATAATTTTTTCCACAATTAGCACATTTTAAAAGTCCAGAAAAAGGATATTTCTTGTTATTGCACGGTTTATAGTATTTATTTCTTCTTTTATCAGTTTCCTTTTGCACTTGTTCAAATGTAGCTTTATCAATTATTGCCTTATGAGTATCTTCTGCATAATATCTAGGTAGCTCCCCATTGTTAATGAGTTTTTTCTTTGTTATATGATTCTCTCTAAATGTTTTTTGGAGAATTAAGCTACCGGTATAAGTAAAATTACTTAGCATATGTCTAATAACTGAAGAATTCCATTTTCCACCAAATCTTGACTTTATGCCATCTTCATTTAATCGGTTAGCAATTTTTAAATGACCAAAACCGGAGAGGTACTCTTCAAAAATTCTCTTAACAACTATTTCTTCGTTAGGAACAATAATATAAAATCCTTTATCTAATCGGTATCCGTATATTGTACCATCACAAGTTTTACCTTTAGAGAAGTTATTTCTAATTCGCCATTTTTGATTTTCACTAACAGACAAACTTTCTTCTTGTGCATACGAAGCTAAAATAGTAAGCATTAATTCTCCGTCAGCAGTTAAAGTGTTTATATTTTGCTCTTCAAAGAAAATAGCAACACCAATATCTTTTAACTTTCTAACTGTTTGAAGTAACGTTACAGTATTTCTAGCAAACCGTGATATAGATTTTGTTACTATCATATTGATTTTTCCATCTTTGCAGTCAGTAAGCATTCTTTGAAATTCTGGTCTATTCTCCTTTGTACCTGATTTTGCTTCATCGGCATAAACTCCAGCAAATAGCCAGTCGTTGCGACTTTGAATCATATTGCTGTAATAATTTATCTGTGCCGATAACGACTGTAACATTGCATCTTTACCACTAGATACCCTTGCGTAAGCAGCAACTTTTTTCTTTTGTTCTAGTGTTACATTTTGTGGTATTATTTTAATACTTGTAGCCATAATCTACCTCCTTGTAGTATGATATATTACCGCTAATACACTTATTTATCAAGATGTTGGGGCGATATATGCTACACGAAGATATGCTATATTTTTCAGCCATAATTGTATCAATTTTAGCATAATCACTTGGTGTTAAAACTTTTGTAAATAATAGTTTCTTTGCTTGCGACATAGCAATAAGATATCTTTCAAGATTATCTCTGTTCATCACAACCTCCCCTTCTTCCATATCGAGCCTTTATATAGCAAGTATGAGTACAATATTTACGCTTACTGTTACCATAAGCAGTAAAATCAGAACCACAATATGCACAGTGAAATTGATAGACAGCTTTTCTTTGCACCTCTTTTTGATGAGTGTTCCACCAAGAAGTTCTACATTTATCAGAGCAGAATTTTTTAGGTTTCTGCCCACTAATATTATTTATTGGAGTTTTGCAAAGTTTACATAATAAAGTATCCTTTTCGATTCTATTTCTTTTACAAAATGCACTTATAGTGTTATATGATATGTTTACTTTTTTAGCAATTTCTTTGTAACTTAATCCCTGTATACGCAAAAGTATGATTTGCTGTTTTTGTTTTTTATCCATAGTAAGTCCCCCGTTCTAATAATCTATTCTTACTAACTAATGGAGATAAGATTGTATTTTGAACAAAAAATAATGGCTACAAAAGAAAAAATCTTCTGTAGCCACAGTTTTAACCTAAT
>CAYJGB010000069.1:0-3874 GCA_964369405.1 uncultured Eubacteriales bacterium | reverse complement strand
AAGTTTAATCTATCAATTGACGAAGAAGAATTTAATAATATTATGAAAATGGTAAACGATACATCAATTGATGTTTACAAATTATTCTCTAACGCAGTTTTCATATCTTCCTTAGATGTAAATATAATTTCTTTTCCATAGGTAACATCTAAATTATTTTTAAAATATTCATAGTTATCATTTGTAACTGACCACGAATGTGTATATTCATCTCCCAAATAACGTCCAAATATTTCGGTCCCTTTACTTACAAATTCCCAATCTTTATTCATTTTTATTCCACCACTGTATAAGCACTGAGATACGAAATTTGCACAATCACCCCCATCAAAATAACAATAGTCATTTTTGTTTGGATATAAGGCATATTTTTCGCAATAATCAAAAACAGCATCTCTATCGTAATTAGACCAGTTATTAAATTGCATTGGATATGGATCTTGATAATCTAACAAACCATCCCCATCAGTATCAGCTTTTGTAGGGTCTGATTTTATTACACCATATACTAACATCTTACTTCTATCAGCATTGTATGATGTAACTAACTGCCATATTTCTTCACCATCTTTTAAACCGTCACCGTCTGTATCTGGGTTGTTTTTATCAGTTTTTACACTTAAGAAACTATTAAATAAACATTAAAATAATAAATATATATTAAATAATAATTTTTTTAAGACTATATATAAATTGATTAATAATACTTTGATCTGTATTGAACTTAAATTTCATATAATGATCATTATGACTCCCACCCATTTGACCATCAAAAGCTAACCTACCTTTACTTGTTGCCGATATATTAATAAACGAATCCGAGTCGAAATCATTAATTTTATAACTCCCAGCATTAAGATTATTAAAATCCAATAAATGCTCCAATAATTCTTCTATTTTGAATTTAGATAAGCAAAATTGATTCCAACCTGAAAACCCATTAGACTTTATAAAAATCTTTATATTAATGTAATCATCTATACTATATATTTCCTCAATTGAAAAATATACATCGTTATTATTTATTATTTCATACATGAATATTTTCCCTTCTTATTTAAATTTAAAATCGTCAAAATGACCAGTTATTTTGTTATATACAAAATGTATTTCATAACCATTAATATTTTTGCTCATTTTAATCCAACCAGCAGATGCATGCCATCGTTTATCTGACATAACAACTTTATTTGATAAATCTACTGCATTTGTTAAAGGATCGCTTAAAACTGATTTAATGGCAAGTTGCTCTTTTAGCGAATTTGGTATAAATCGTCCAGTATGACCTCTTAATAATGCTTGTGATTTATATAGACTCCATAATTCATCATCTATAAGTTTGCTTGTAGAGATTAAAAAATCATAATCAGCTTTAGTTAACTTTTGTGGATTTTTTAGAATTTTATCAGTAGATTTAATTATATCATCATTTTTAGATAAAGCTTTCGCTACTTCAGGATGAACTTTAGCTGCATTTTTTATTACATCAACAACAAATGGAACATTATCTATATTCTTAAGTACTACTTTTGCAGTTTTTGAAACCGATTTAGCAACATCACCTACAACTGGAGCAAGTCCTGCTAAACTTAAAACAGCAAATCCCCATTCACCATATGCACCATTTCCTATAACATCTCTAATATCTGCTACTACACCAACGTATGGAGTTACTCCACTACTTATTTGACCTATTAAAAACGGTACACTATCTGTATCTTGTACAAAATCTCCTACTACATAGCCTAAAATAAAATCTCCAGTGCTTTCCCATCCATTTTTATCATAAGCATATGGGTTTGTACCATTCCTAAGTTCTTCCCAGTCATTCATATGATCGTTATCATAATTTGCATTTAATGGATCATACCACATTCTAACTTCACTACCGTCAGTAATGCCATCTCCGTCAGTATCTAACACCAATGGATTAGTGCCATATGCATATTCTTCACTATCATGTAAATTATCAAAATCACTGTCTATTTCTGTAGGATACGATTTCAATACACCATATACAAACATCTTACTTCTATCAGCATTGTATGATGAAACTAACTTCCATATTTCTTCCCCATCTTTTAAACCATCACCGTCTGTATCTGGAATGAAAACGAATCATCTATTTTCATTAAGTAATAAATTAATATTTTCATCCGAAAAAAAATCTATAATTTGTTTATTGGAAAATGGCCATTTTTTTGTCATTTTTTCCATAATCTGATGAAAGGTATGAAATAACATCACTATATGATAAATTATGCATCGAAGTTACATAATTATCACAATATTCTTCTTGTGCATCATGCCAATCTTTATATTTCTTTTTCGATAATATTATATTGTTTTTTAAAAAAATCAACGTTACTTTTATTAAACACATATGAAAATCTCCTTCAATTTTTATATGGATACAAACTAACTATATAACCATTGTCACCATATGCTAACGCAAAGTCTTTGCCATTACTCTGTTTTCAGAGATAATAATTTTATTTAAATATAATTATGCACACTCTTATATTTAACTATTCTTATGATTTTTATGTTTTTTTACAACAAACAGTACTATTGCAATAATTACATTTGAAAAAAAAGAACAAAAAACAAAGAACAACAATGCTAATCCTATCCCACTATTTAAATTACCATAATCTGGATATATGTAATCAAACGCATATTTAAAATATCCCAAAGACATTAAAAGTAAAAGTGATATATTTCCTATAACGAGTGAAATAATAACATGTATAATTGAATTTTTAGAAAAATAACTAATTACACCAGTTAAAGCAAAATGTAATAATAAACAAATTAAATAATAGTCACTAAATAATAAACCAATGAATACAGCAGAAACATAAAAAATAATGTTTATTAATACAAATATTATTTCACATAAATTAATATATTTTTTAAATATATTCATAATAATCAAATCCTTTTTCTACATAAATAATATCATCTGAATTATCTAAAATACCACCAGTAATACTAGCAAAAAAGCTACCAGATTTCAACTCAAACAAAGATAAATTCAATGCATTTCCAGTGCAACCGTAAATAAAGTTGCCTAAATTTTCTGAATTCATTACTTCATCATCAAATACAAATAAAAATTTTTGTGAGTAATACTCTAAATCAGGAAAAGTTTTTTCCCAAGAGCTTCTAACCTTAACATCCCAATCTTTATTATGATTAACTTTACTTATAAACCAAGCATATATCAATGCTTCGTTCAATATCAAATTGTTAGATTTAATTGAACTAATAATTTCTGAATAATCACACATTTTTATTAACTCGTTTGAAATTGGTTTTGTGTAATTCAAATAATATATCGTATCGTAATATATATTGTTCTTGGAAACAGCTATTTCTACACCGCTCCTCAATTGATTCTCACTTAAATTTGGTTCAATAGTTTTAATATAGTTTTGATTAAATTCTAAATACTCATGTACACTTCTTTCAACTGGGTTAATTATATTATATTCAATTTCACCAGTTTTACCAGAATATGTAAAACCATAATTTATAGCAACATTTAATAGTCTTTGATATGATAATATATCTACTCCTAATTCAGCTTTCATTAATGGTGAAAAACCATAATTCATTTGGAACATCTGTAATGCAGCCCATGTTTTACCACCAAATATACCATAAGTAGCTTTTTCTTCGTTTTCATTCATGTCTAAAAATCCAAGATATTCTAAACAACGTTGTAAAATTTCAGTATTATATGAATTCATGTTTAAATGTGTTTGACTGTTATTAGATATATCTGTTGATTTGGGATCAACACTATCCAAGTAACCATCCCCATCAGTATCAGCTTTTGTAGGGTCTGATTTTATTACACCATATACTA
>CAYJGB010000068.1:0-3903 GCA_964369405.1 uncultured Eubacteriales bacterium | reverse complement strand
TTGAATAAAAAATTCTTTTATTTTAAATCATTACTATCTTTTTCAGTGACGACTACTTAGCTTGCTCTAGAGCCGTCTCCATATCCGTCGTACTAAATATATCTCTCAAAACAATGGGGCGATTTGCATTGCTTCCCTTACCAAAAATCGCTGTAAACGGAATACTTTTGCTTCCAAGAGCATGCAACAATGCCTCCCCATGCGCATTATCTCGCGTAAAGTCCACACGGATAAAGGATACATCATATTCCTTATGCCACTTCAGCAAATTTTCAGAAGTAAGCACAGTTTTTTCGACAAATTTACAGTTTGGGCACCAATCAGCAGTAAATTCCACCACCATAGCTTTTTTCCCAAGGTTAGCCGTAAATTCATGCACACTAAATTCTTGCCACTGCACCTCTTGCTCCTGCGGCTCTTTCACACCATAAAATACAGCCGTGAACATACTCACAAAAAAGAGTGTGGCAAACATTTTACGCCGCCAAGCAGGAGCAGCAAGCCCACCATAATGCCCATAAAGCCACGCGCATAACGTCACAACAAGCAATGTCGTGAGGATGGATATGTGCGCATAACTTGGCAGGATGGAAAATATATAAATAGCTGTCCCCAATAAGAAAAATGCTACTAATTTTTCTAATAGCTCCATCCATGCGCCTGGCTTTGGCAAAAACCGCACGCATTGCGGACGCCACGCAAAAAATAAATATGGTGCACTCATGCCAAGCCCCACTGCTGTCACAACAAGCACTACAATATAAATTGGTTGCAGCAAAGCAAAGCTCAAAACACCTCCAAGCAAGGGGCCACTACAGGGCGTTGCCAAAAGCGTTGCTACAATGCCGGTCATAAAGGCTTGCCGCCGCGGAGAGGATGTGGTCGAGGCCTTTAAATCCAGCATTGGGAGCGTAAAAACACCTAGCAATGACAAGGACAAAGCAAAGACTATTACTAACATGGAGGCCACAAAATAGACATTTTGAAACAATTCACCCCACATAAGCTGTGCTGAACCTAAAATAAGTGCCAAAATGAAAAATTGGAACACTATACCCGCCGCAAAAAAAAGGTTATGCGTTCGAAAAGCTTGCATTCTTTGTTCGCCATCTTCAGCTCGAAGCAAGGAATGCATTTTTAAAGTTAAAACAGGCAAAACACAGGGCATCAAATTTAAGATAAAACCCGCCAGCAAGCCAAACAAAAGCGCCTTGCCAAGCCCTGCAACTTCAAGATTTTCCGCAAAAGGCTGCGGTGAAAAATTCCATTGTATCTCATTTGCACTTTGCTTTTCGATGCTCTCTTGTGCTGGAGCTTTGTCTGTTGAAAAGCCATTGGCGGAAACTGACGAATTAAATCTTTCTTGTAGTTTGCTTGCGCCACCCTTTTCTTGCTGCATGGCACTAGAAATGTCTTCTTCCATTAACGCTGCATTAACATTTCCAAGTTGTTTAGCTTTTTGGAAAAGATCAATAAGGTTCTGCTTTTCCGTTAATGACGAGGACATCTGTGCCCCAGAAAAACTCACCTGAGCTCGCACCGGCAAGCAATGCTCCGTGGAACACAAAAGCATGGATAATTCTGCCGTAAACTTGGCATCGGCAAGATTTTTAGCATCCACATCTCCAAGTTCGACAAATAAGTAAATTTTATCGGTAAATGCCAATATTTTCTTATCTTTTTCATAGTAATCAATCCGCTCTACCCCAGCCGGAAAATATGCAGGCAGAATCTCACCCGCACTGTTTTTTACCACAAGCTGCGTCGGCAAACCTACCCCGGAAGCATTGTCTGGCGCATACGCATAATAATCCTTAGCTATATCGAGCTCTACCACACCGATAACATTACCTTTATCTTCGACGTATTGCGCCTGAACCTTCAAACCTTCAGGAATTCCATCGGTAAAAGCAAAAGCATGCGTGCTTAGCAACACAAATACAACAAAATAAAAGCTCTTCATTATTAACTTTTTTTTCATAATTAAAAATTCCATAATTTTTTTCACATTTTTCTTGACTTCATAAACACAAAGACATAAAAGAAACTCTCGCGTGGGTCATTAGCTCAATTGGTAGAGCAGTTGACTCTTAATCAATTGGTTCGGGGTTCGAGTCCCTGATGGCCCACCAGATATTTCAGGGGTTTACGGTTAAAAACTGTAAGCCCTTTTTTCTTTGGGCTACCACCGGGCTACCACGCATTAGAAAGTATGCTGATGCTTAAAAAAGCGTAAAACGGTAGCGAGGGGTGAGAAAGAAAACCTAGTGTACTACTCGTTTTTCTTTCCTGTTTAGGGAATATAAGCCTTAATACGAGAAAGGCAAGTTACGTTAATTATACACCGAAAGCAATATGTCTTAAAGATTTTTAAGGAATCATATGAATTTTAATATTTTCATTCAAAAATACCCTACAATAATTGAAATATATGATAAAATGCCAAAAATTTTAACTTGGTTAGAATCATTCAATATTCCAGCAAAAAAATCAAGATTCGGACAGTATCAAAGATTACTTAATAATTTTTTATCGTACAACTTTGACGAACAGTTGGGATAAGACGTACCCTGTAACGCAAGAGGAGTGTAGGCGAACGAAAGAGATTGAGGCATTACAAGGTAATGAAAATAGTATTATTAAAAAACAGTGTTTAAACAGTAATTTATGGTAAAATTAGTTCGCAAAGACCTTAAATAAAATCCAAACCGTGGCTCCCACAAAGCAGAGCATAACTCCAAAACAAAAAATAATATAAAGATATAACTTAAAACATGAAATACCAGAAGTTTTTAAGGTAAATAACAACTCTCCCTTAAAAGTTTTTCCTTCAGCCTTAAGGCGAGTGGAACATTTTTTATAGATTGTACATTTAGCTGGAAGGAAAAAGAGCAAAAAAACAAATAAATGCGCATAAAAATATTGCAAAGGAGTGAGTATATATCTTGCATCCTTAAATCTATACACGCGTGGAATATCAATGGGGTATGATGATAAATCATTGATGCTTATTAAAAGCCCTACGAAAAAAATAAAAGAAAAGCCAAGGAGATATTCAACACCAACAAAGTCTTTATTTTTAAGCATAATTACTCCATATGTAAAAACTTACAACAATATGAAATCTTGTGCTAAATCTAGTACCTTAAAATAAAACTTTTGTCTGAGTAACTACAATTCAACTTGTTTGAGAAATGATTATGAATTAAGCGTACGCTAGTTTAGGGCACGGCCTAATATGTTCTATCTCCTGTGCCTTTTGTGAAGCCACAAGAGAAAGGTCATAATTGCTTTGCAAGTTAATCCAAAATTCTGCGCTTGTACCAAAATAACGAGCAAGGCGAAGGGCAGTGTCAGCCGTAATGCCTCTTTTTTCTTTTACAATTTCAGCTATGCGACTAGCTGGAACTTGAATGGCAAGAGCCAAGGCGTGAGCGGATAACTCTAAAGGGAGCAAAAATTCTTCACGCAAGACTTCGCCCGGATGTGTACGCACTCTTTGTTCATTGGTGTTACTATGTAATTTCATATTTTTATCCTCTATTATTTATGATAGTCAACAATTTCTACCTGATTTGCTTTGCCATTAGCCCAAGTAAAGCAAATACGGAATTGGTCATTGATACGAATGCTATACTGACCTTTTCTATCGCCTTGTAATGCTTCTAGGCGATTGGCAGGAGGAATGAGTAAGTCCTCAAGGTTATGCGCTGCTTCAAGCATATCAAGCTTTCGTAACGCAACGGAACGTATGTTAACAAAGTGTCTTGATGTTTGTGTTTTGTAAAGGTTTTCTGTCTTCGCACAAGCAAAGCTTTCTATCATATTTCACCTATGGATACTTTCTCAAATGTGGCTATTGCCTTTAATCAGCTTTTTTTGCAGGGGAGGGGAAAACTTTTG
>CAYJGB010000067.1:0-4139 GCA_964369405.1 uncultured Eubacteriales bacterium | reverse complement strand
GCAAGCAGTCAGGAGTTAAGAAGATTAGAAACCATGATTTAAGGCACAGTCACTGCTCACTTCTAATCAATATGGGGTTCTCAGCAGTGGCAATAGCTGATAGGCTTGGGCATGAGAGTATAGATATTACTTACAGGTATGCTCACCTATTCCCTACTAAACAACTAGAAATAGCTAATAAATTATCAATCGAAAGAGGTGTTTAATATGAGTGAAAAAGCATTGGACAAGAAAAATAGATGGCGAAGTAAAACGGTGAGTTTTAGGGTTTCACCAGAAGAATGGGAGGAGATAGAAAGACTTGTAAGGCTGAGTGGTATGAGTAAGCAAGATTATATTATGCATAGGCTTCAAAATACTGAAATGACGATACAAGCGAACACAAGGATGGTTAAGGCTATAAGAGATGAATTTATTAAAATGAATACTAGAGTGACATAAGTTAGAGAAACACACATACTCATACTACTAACAGTAAAGCAAGCAGTATCATCTATAATTAAAAAAAATTAAGGTAACTTCATAGGGATTATATGTAATATTTTAATATCATACACGAATTTTCAATAACAAAAGCGACTAATCTTTTTGAAAAGTCGCTTTTGTTGTGTTTAATTATTCTATTATTTTATGTTGCTTTTTGTTGCCAAAATTACTTGCTTTATATTGGTTTATGTTACTTTATAAAGTTCACTAAACTCTATTACATAAAACTTTTATTATGGCATTTGTGTTGATACTTATGACACATATAATACTCCGTCTACTTCTATCCATGCTTTCACATATAGTGTTTTATCTGTGTCTGTTGGCATTACTGCTACATAGTTGTAACGTCCGTCACCGTTCATTACATTTGTGTCAGTGTATTCTCTTACTATGTTACTATTTGTTTGTTGTGTTGTATCATCTAAATATTGTCTAATGTTTTCTTCTGTTACATCACTTTCAACTGTTGAGCGTATTACTCCATATTTTACTTCTGTAGCATCTTGATAACCTGCTGCTACTATTGGGTAATATGCTTTTGTTGTGTTGTTATCTTCTGTTGAGTATGATGCAATTCCTACATTAATATCAACTACTTCAATCGCTGTTCCCTCTAGTATTGGTTCAATTATTGAAGTTTCTACTACATAGAATGCATACGTATTACTATCAGTTACTGATACCACGTGATCATTGATTTTCCAGCCTATAACACTGCCTTCGCCTGTGTATGTAGATTTTACTATTTTTCCATACACAACTTCTGTATCGACTGGCGCATTATCAACTGTAATATCAAGCTTATCTATATAATCTATAGATGCAGTTACTTCTACAATTTTAGGTACTTTTTTATATACAAGTGTTGTATCAGTAGTTATATTTTCTAGTGCACTATCTTCAAAATCTTGTACATATTCCTCAGTTCTAAGTTGTGGTAATACTGGTCGAGTCGCTGTTCCACCTGTTACTACATACTCTTCTGCTAATACATCTCCATCTGTATTTTCAAATGTAACCGTTTTTAGCTTGTCAGTAGTTGATTGTACATTTGTGTATATATTAAGTCCTTGAGTTAAATTATAATCACTTGTTAGTAATTCTCCTTTTTGACCTTGTTGTGCTATTTTATTAAGCTCAGCTGTATATGTTTTATTCATATCTAGTCCACTAAATGCAATTGATTGATAAGTTACACTTGGTGTATAACTTGCTACTATTGTAGTACCGTCAAATAAAGCTGTTTGTGAGTTTGCTACTATTGAATTTTGATAGTTTAGTTCTAGTATGTTTGCTACTGTTTCATTCTCTGGAGCTGAAATTTCACCTAATGCATCTATTGCTGGCGTATTTGCACCTCGTGCAACTGCTGTTACTGTAGTATTTGAACCTATTGATAGATTTGCACCATCTGGTTTTGTATCGCCGTAATAATAACTACCACTTCCTATTGCTGATGGGTATGTAATACTAGTAGTATTTGTCGTACCACCAATAGCTGTTACATTAGCATTTTGACTTACTGTGATTGTACCTCCTGCTCTTCTATAGCCACCACCGATACCTGCTCCGTAGTAACCACCGTTAGCTATAACTTGAGAATTACCATTTATTGTAATTGTACCTCCTGCACTATACGCTCCACCGCCGATACCTGCTCCGTAGTAACCACCGTTAGCTGTTACTTGAGCATTATCACTTATTTCGATATTGCCTCCTTCACCACTATAACCACCACCGATGCCTGCTCCGTAGTCATCACCGTTAGCTGTTACTTGTGCATTATCATTTATTGTAATTATACCTCCGTCACCATAAGGTCCACCACCGATACCTGCTCCATTACTGTTTCCTTTGGCTGAAAGCGTACCACTTCCTTGTATTGTTACACTTGCTGTATTACTATCTTTTGTTTGAACTTGTAATCCTGCTCTATGAAGTCCACTTTTTAATGTGTTTTCGCTGTTTTGAGCTAGTGTTAATGTTACATTTGATGTTCCTTGTATATCAAATGCGCAATAATAATTTTTAGTTGACACATCAATATTTACACCATTTAATGTTATATTATGTGTACCGTTCATAACTGTAATTGTATTTTTCGTAATATTAGTTATATTATCTTGTTCTATTGTTGCTGTACCTGAGTAATTTGTCCAAGTTTCATTATCTTTTCTATACTGTTTAAAACCATTTTCAAATTTAAAATACAAACTACTTTCATTTATTTTTAGTGTTGGGTCATGTTCAATAATAATATTATTTACAGATGTAAAGTTATTTAAACCACTACTAATATCATACATAAATGTTGTTATACCATTTTTATCTATTCCTTGTTGCATAACATTTTCTTTAAATACATTATATGTTGTTGCTGTATCTAATCCACTAAATGCTATTGATTGATAAGAAACTTCTGGTGTAAAACTAGCAACTTTTGTTGTATCATCAAATACTGCTGTTTCTTTATTTGCTGATACTTGTTCTTGGTAATTTAGTTGTAGTATATTTGCTACATCTTCATTCTCTGGAGCTGAAATTTCACCTAATGCATCTATTGCTGGTGTTTCTACACCTTGTGCTACTGCTGTTACAGTTGCATTTGAACCTATTGAAAGAGTTGCTCCATCTGGTTTTGGATCGGTGTTATAATGAGCACCACTTCCGAATGCTGATGGGGGTATGATATTTTCCATATATGTAGTACCACCAATAGCTGTTACATTAGCATTTTGACTTATTATTATTTTACCTCCTGCACTATACGCTCCACCGCCGATACCTGATCCGTAGACACCACCGTTAGCTGTTACTTGTGCATTACCACTTATTGTTATTTCACCTCCTACATCAAGATAGCTACCACCGATACCTGCTCCGCCGTCACCACCGTTAGCTGAAAGCGAACCACTACCTTCTATAGTAACACTTGCTGTTTTATTATCTTTTGTTTGAACTTGTAATCCAGCATAATAAATACCACTTATTAATGTGTTTTCGCTGTTTTGAGCTAGTGTTAATGTTACATTAGATGTACCTTGTATGTCAAATGCACAATAAAAATCTTTAGTTGATACATCAATATTTACACCATTTAATATTATATTATGTGTACCGTTCATAACTGTAATTGTATTTTGCGTAATATTAGTTATATTATCTTGTTCTATTGTTACTGTACCTGTGTAATTTACCCAAGTAACATTATTCTTACTATACTTCTTAAAACCATTTTCAAGTTTAAAATACAAGCTACTTTCATTTATTTTTAGTGTTGGGTCAGACTCACTTGTATCATTATTTACAGATGTAAAATTATTTAAACCACTACTAATATTATACACAAGCGTTGTTATACCGTCTTCATCTATTCCTTGTTGCATAACATTTTCTTTAATTACATTATATGTTTTTGTTGTGTCTAAGCTACTAAAGGCTATTGATTGATATTCTACATCAGGTGTAAAACTTGCAACTTTTGTTGTATCATCAAATACTTCTGTTTCTATATTTGCCGATACTTGTTCTTGGTAGTTTAGTTGTAGTATATTTGCTACATCTTCATTCTCTGGAGCTGAAATTTCACCTAATGCATCTATTGCTGGTGTTTCTACACCTTGTGCTACTGCTGTTACAGTTGCATTTGA
>CAYJGB010000066.1:0-4794 GCA_964369405.1 uncultured Eubacteriales bacterium | reverse complement strand
AATCAAGGCTGTTATTTTTATTTTTAATATCCTCACGAGTGAATTTATTCCATCTTTCGTCAGTGACAGTATTTCTGTTCTCGGCAGTATAAGCCTTTTCAAAATCAGCGAAATGTTCGGCTTTTAGCGGTGTAGTCTTGCCAAAAGAGGGCATATTTGTACGCATATCATAAAACCAAACTTCTTCTGTGTTGCCCTTTTCAGTAGTGCCACGAGCGAAGAAAAGTACATTCGTTTTAACTCCTTGGGCATAGAAAATTCCTGTAGGAAGCCTTAAAACTGTATGAAGATTGCATTTATCCATTAAATCCTCACGGATTTTTGTGCCATCACCATCAGCAAAAAGCACATTATCAGGCAGAACAACAGCCGCACGAGCGTTGCCATCGCTTTTAAGGCTACGGTAAATATGCTGTAAAAAGTTTAATTGCTTATTTGAAGTTGAAAATAAAAAATCATCACGAGTAGCACGCTCACCACCTTGCTTTGTTCCAAAAGGTGGATTTGCCAAAACCACATCAAAGTTATTCATCGCCTTGCCTAAATTAGTTAGGGTATCAGCACACATAATCTCACTGTTAATGCCGTGAATCATTGCATTCATCAGAGCAAGCCTGTGCGTATCAGGCACAAGCTCACAACCTGTAAAGGCGTCATTTTTCTGAAAAGCATATTGTTTTTCTGTAAGCTTAAATAAATCATTATTCGCATTTACATAGTTATTTGCAGAAATCATAAAGCCAAAAGTACCACAAGCAGGGTCGTTACATCTTTCCCCAAGCTGTGGTTTTATAAGTCTTGTCATAACATCAATAAGCACACGAGGTGTAAAATATTGTCCCGCGCCTGATTTTTTCTCGTTAGCGTTCTTTTCTAAAAGTCCCTCATATAAATCGCCAAAACCCTCTTCGTCCATATTGTACCAATCAAGGTCGTTCATAGTTTTAATGATTTTTTCAAGGTTTTTCGGTTCGTCAATATTAGTTCTTGCGCCGTGGTATATATCACGGATATGACCGTTACAATGCTCGCCAAAAAGACGCAATATATTAGTATAATATTTTTTAAGTTCTATACCAGATTTGCTTACAAGGTTATCCCAAGAATATTCAGCGATAACTTCTTTTTCATCAAGTTTCACCTGTTCTTCTTTAGACTTATTCACTTTTTTACGCAAAAAATCAAGTTCTATAATGCTATCTGTAATTTCTTTTTCTGTATCTGTTTCCTGCATCATCTTTAGGAATAATATATAAGTAAGCTCTGTTACATACTGGTGATATGTGATACCATCATCACGCAGTACATTACAAAGATTCCATAGTTTTTGTACAATTTCTTGATTACTCATTATGCTGCTTTGCCTCCATCATCATATAGATACTCGTTTAGCTCTATGATGTATTCTTTTAATTTGTTTTTAAATATTTTATCAATTCGTGTAAATCCACCACGGTCACGGAAAATGCCAGTGTTAAAGGTATCTTCTGTTAGTACCGTTTCGGTAAGTAGATTTTTTTCGATGTTGGATAGCCAATCAAGTTCCATTTTAGAGAAATTATGTGCTTTTTTCAGTTTTGTTACAGCATTTTTTATGCGTTCCTCATGGCTAAGGAGTTCTGCTCCCACTGCTTGCGAACGAATAAAGCTGATAATATCTGCAACAATATCTTCGTTTTTCGCTTGTTTCCACGCACTGTTTAGCTGTGTTTCTGTAAATCCATGGCTATCAAGCTCAAGTCGTAGAGATTTTAGCGCTTCTCTTGTTAGGGAACTTGGTTTCGTGCAGACAAGTTTCAGAGCTTCAATTTTATCAGCATTTTCTGTAATGAAATTCTTGAATTCTTCTAAATAATCTTCAGGTTTTTGCCCGTTGCCATAACCACGAGTGTGGGTTAAAAGCTCATCTTCTTTATCTGAAACAACAACAGCTCTATTACCACTAAAGCCTTTTGATTTCAGTATCTCAAAAGCTTTGCTATGTTCTAAAATATACTTTTTAGCATCATCTGTGGTTAAAGATTTAATGTGTTCCATAAATTCAGTAGGACTTTTCCCCTCTGTATTTGCTTTAAAATGCTCGGTCTGATTTTCAGTTAATTTTTTATGTTTTCTACGGATTTTAGCTACAATTAAATCAATCTGATTTTGTAACTGTTCCTCTGTTTTAAGAACTTCAAGCCCGTTTAATAGGTCATCAAATGTCGCAGAACTATCAGCAGATACAGGCTTCATAGTGCTTACATCTTGTAGTGATTCATAAACACCTACAGGGTCGTAAATCCCAAAATGAGTTTTTCCTATTTTGTCACAAAGTCTTGTAGCACGACCTAACATCTGTTCAAATAGAATACGAGATTTAACCCTACGCAAAAACACAAGAGTATCAATCTGAGGCACATCAATACCTGTAGTAAGCAAATCAACAGTTACAACAATATTCGGATATTTTTCGTTTTTAAAACGCTTAATTGCTTCTAAAACACGCTTTTTATCTCCAGTTTTACCAGTGATTTTAAGTATGGCATCTTGGTCTACACCCATAGGCTCATATATCTCACGAAGTAGCCTTACAATCAAATCAGCATGGCTGTCATTGGCAGCATAAATAAGAGTTTTTCCATCACCGTCAGGGTTAATATCGTTTGTGATTTCTTCTAACACTGCACGATTAAATGACTCGGTAATAACTTGCTTGTTAAATTGTTCTACATCAAATTTTAGTTCGTCTTCAAGCTCATCACTATTGGTTATTTCACCTGTAATAGGGTCATATATTGCAACAGTTTCGCCTTTGATATAATTAATGCCCTCGGTACTAAGTTTCGTTGTCATATTATGTGGAGCATCGTGGTCGATAAGCCAGCCTTCCACCACCGCACGACGGTAAGAATATGTGTAAACAGGCTTACCGAAAATTTCAGTTGTGTGTAGTGCTGGAGTTGCAGTAAGTGCAACTTTTACAGCATCGAAGTAATCTATAATATATCTGTACTTGCTTACAAAATCATCTTGATTTCTATATTCAAACTCACTATCATCAAGGTCTTTATCAAGGGTATAGCCTCTGTGGGCCTCATCAATAATGATTAAATCAAAGTCTGATACAGCGGGGATATTTTCACCCTCGTTATACATAATCCTCTTAACTAAGCTTTGTACAGTTGCAACTTGTATTCTTGTTTCTTTATCAATATCTTTATCTTCAAGATTTTTAATGTTGTAGATTTCGTTGAGTGTCAGCAGTTCTTCAAGTTTAACTTCTTCGAAAACATCCTGTACCTGCTCACCAAGTGCAGTTCTATCTACTAAAAATAATATACGATTAAAACGGTTAGACTTTAAAAAGCGATAAATCATTCCTAAAATAGTACGAGTTTTACCTGTCCCTGTAGCCATAGATAATAGCGCCGTACCTTGACCTGAAATAATAGCTTTTTCAGTTTCTTCTATCGCTTCAATCTGATAATCACGAAGGCTAAGTCCGCTTTTATCTCTTAACAAGTCATAAGAAGTGTTTTGTAGACTAAAGTTAGCCTTATCTACATCTTTTTCGAGATACTCTATTATACCATCTGGCGAATACCACCCTGGTAAAGGTTTTGGAACATTTTCTCTTTTACGCATATCGAGTGACCATATGCCAGATTTATCTTTTATTTGTTCAAGATATGGTCTACCATTTGTAGCAAATACAAGTGGTACTTTATATTCACCCCAAGCGTTAATAACATATTCACTATGCTCATCTTTAATATTGCTTGCATATTCTTTGCATTGTATATCAATAACAGTTGGTATGTCAGTATGCATTTTCTTAGCTTCAACCACTGCCACAAGCTGTGTTCCCACAAAAAGTGCATAATCAGCAAAGCCATATTTGCTGATTTTTGAATTAGTTGGCCATTCAGATATGGCTATATTTCTACCCTTAGCAGGTCTTGTGCCTTTTGAGTATCTAAGAACTTTGCTATCAGCTTCCCAGTCGGCACATCGAAGTTTTTCATCAATGATATATCTTGTTTCTTCTTCCGATAAATCCATAAGATTTATAGCATTTGCACTTCTCTTAGTTCTTTCGGAAACAGAGATATTTTGAGGTTGCATCTTTGATATCTTATCATTTAATTCTGCTATCAGTTTATCTTTTTTTATATTTAATGCTTCATAATCTGTATTATCATTTTCAGGCAGAACAAATTCTGGGATAATTATTAAATAATCCCCATAAGTAAGAGTAAACCATGATAGTAAGGTGTGTGCCATTTTAAGTAAGGTTTTACATTTCTCTCCATCACTTAAATTAGCATGGATAGCATCGTTTCGTGTAGTCCTTAGCGAATATAGAACATCATCTATATCACGAGGTAACATGTCTTCTCTTTTCAGCACACGAATTCGATTAGCATGCGTATTTTCAGTTTGTGGTGGTTCAATATTGTCAAGTCTGAGCATTAAATTAACAACAGTTTCTCCAATCATACCAAGCTTAATAAGGCAAGAGTTAAAATCGGAATAGAGATATTTTTCTGCTATTTCAGCCAACTCAAATAGAATGGGAAAGTCTTTTTTTATGAACTCAAAATTTCTATTCATCTTTCGCCCTCTCAATCTCTACAATATCGCCGATATCACAGCTTAGTATATTACAAATTCTAACCAGTATTTCCATAGAGACATACTCGTTTTTATTAAGTTTTGTCATAGTAGTTGTAGAAAGCTGTGTAAGCTCTCTAAACTTGATTTTTGATATATTCTTTTCTAAAAGCATAATCCATAACTTTTTATAATTAA
>CAYJGB010000065.1:0-4809 GCA_964369405.1 uncultured Eubacteriales bacterium | reverse complement strand
TTTTTTTGTGAATTTAGATGAATTTCTAATATTTGTGCTGTATATAGTAATTGTTAGAATAATAATGTATATATATAGGGGCTAGTGTCGAACGAAAAATCAACTCATTTCTATTGAAAGCACATCTATTTATCAAAAATTAAAATTCTATTAAAGAATATAAATTATTCTTTCAAAATTTAAAATTTGCAATGTTTTGAGTTTGTTTTAAATATAATTTGATTATTATTTTTAAATATGGTATAATTAATACATAAATTTGCAACTACTATATATTGTGGTTAGTATGTTTTAATATTTGGAGGTCTTTATATGGGGAAAATACAAGTTTTTTATTATACAAGAACTGGCAGAAGCGAAATTGTTGCCAAAAGCTTAGCCGAAAAATATAATATTACTTCTCATCAAATTACAGAAGATGAAAATTATAATGGTGTTTTAGGGTTTATTAAAGGTGGTGCAAAGGCTTCTAAGAAAGAAGTAACACAAATAAAGCATTATGATATTGATAAAACTAAAACTATAGTTTTAGTTTGTCCAATATGGGCTGGTAAGTTTCCTCCAGCAGTGAATACTTTTATACAAGCTAGCAACAGAGAAAATATTATTTTAATTCCAACATCTCTTAAAACAAAATTAAAAGATAGAGAAAATTATAAACAAGTAGTTGATTTGATAGGAAAAGATATATATAATATTCCTATAGACTTAGATGTATGATTTAACTAAGGAGGGTCGCCATATGGACGATAACTTTTTGACAGAGGGTGTAACCTTTGGAGGTATTAGAAATAATGAAGAGCTTAGAATATTGATATGTTATATATTTGATAAGGTAGAGGAGCTCTTAAATTTAGATGATATTTTAGAGTTTGTAGAATATACTGAGGTAGCTAATTACTTTGAATGTGTAACAGCCTTTAATGATTTAGTAAAGCGAGGCAATTTAGTACTTGCACAAAACAGCAACAAATATATACTTACAGAAAGTGGATATCTTATAGTTAGCCAACTTTACAGTAAACTACCTAAAACAACTCGAGATAGAGTTGTAGGTGTCGCACTTATGATTATCAACCGAAGAAAAGTAAAAGAAAATAATCATGTAGAAGTTAAATCAGCAAAGAACAGTTATAATGTTAGTTTAACTATCTCTGGAGAAGAAAACGATTTGTTTAACTTTAACATCAATATGCCAACACATGACGAAGCTAAAATAGTTGAGAATAATATTTTAGATAACCCAACACTAATATATAATGTAATGATAGCAGCTGTTACACAAAATAAAGATTTTATAAAAAACGCATTAGATGCATTAGATAAACATATTTAAGACTAATAAAAGAGTAACAGCAGGTATACCACCAATAGCACTGCTACAAATTGTAAGAGTGCTAAGAGGTATATACACACCTGTGAAAGAGCTAGTAATATTTACAACAAATAAACTTATAAGACCAATTGAAAGCGTTAAAATAGTGCTTTTGATTGGTTTTTTACTTTTTGAAATAATTTGAACTAATAAATATAATAAAAATACTCCACCTAAAACTGCCCATATAGTCCATTGAGGCATAAAATCAACTCCTAAAATTTTGTTTGTCCATATATTTTATGCTACAACAAATAAAATTAGAATAGTAATTGATATATGTATGAATAATATAAAATGCAAAAAAGAAAAGAGCTCAAAATAAATTTACTTTGAACTCTTTAAAAAAGTTGTGTTATTAATTTATATGCTTGATTAAATAGAGTAAATCTTTTAAACAAAATCAGTTTTGTAAGTTAATTCCATTACTAAGCTTTGCATTTCATTTTTGCTTGATACAGTTTTAGACCTATTGATAAAATTTGATTTTTGGCTGTCTGTTAGAGAAGAAAACCTGTTTTGAGCTTCAATATTATTAGCTAGTGCCATTTCTAGTCCTAATGGCAAGCTGTTAGAATTTAAATTCATTTTTATCACCCTTATTTATTATGAGCAATAAGTAAAATGTTATGTACATTTAATAATTATATATTTCTTTTATCCACTTTTTACAAATTTAAACGAGTGTATATGATGGCAATTTGCAAGTTTGTATGACCTTTTAAGCAAAATTAAATTTAAAATTTTACGGTTGTAGTGTTTTCGACAGCCTGAAAAGGGTAGCATTTTTCAATGCTACCCTTTTAATAATACTAATTTAATACTGTTTCTTCTTCTGCCTCTTCTTCGTCACAAGGTACTACTGTTTCTTCTAAAACTACATCGCTATATCTATGCATACCTGTTCCAGCTGGTACTAATTTACCGATAATAACATTTTCTTTTAGTCCCATTAATGGGTCAACTTTTCCTTTTATTGCTGCATCTGTTAACACTCTTGTTGTTTCTTGGAAAGATGCTGCTGATAAGAAACTATCTGTTGCTAAAGATGCTTTTGTTATACCGAGTAATAATTGTACTCCTACTGCTTCTTTAAGGTCTGCTTCTCCATTTGCAATACGTTCTCTAATAGCTTCGTTTGCTCTGATAAAGTCATTTTTATCTGCAAGCATACCTGTTACTAATCCTGTATCGCCTTGCTCTTCTATTCTTACTTTTTTCATCATTTGACGCACTATTACTTCTATGTGCTTATCGTTGATATCAACACCTTGCATACGATATACACGTTGTACTTCTGCTATCAAATAATCTTGTACTGCTTGTGGTCCTTTAATCGCTAGTACGTCATGTGGATTTATTGAACCCTCAGTTATAATGTCACCAGCTTCAATGTAATCACCCTCAGCAGGTTTTACTCTAGAACCAAATGGGATTAGATAACTTCTTTCTTCTCCACTTTCTTTATCATAAATAACTGCGTGACGATTATTTTTAATCTCTTCAAAACGCATTTCACCAGCAATTTCACTGATAATCGCTAAATGTTTAGGTTTTCTACCCTCAAATAGTTCCTCTACACGTGGTAAACCTTGAGTGATATCTTCAGCAGAAGCAACACCACCAGTGTGGAAAGTACGCATTGTAAGCTGTGTACCAGGTTCACCGATAGATTGAGCCGCTATAATACCAACTGCCTCACCAACTGTAACAGGCATACCATTTGCAAGGTTTGCACCATAACATTTTTTACAAACACCGTGTTTTGCTCTACAACCTAGTATAGAACGAATATTTATACGTTTAGTACCAGCACCTACTATAATATCAGCCTCTTTTTCGCCCATCATAGTGTCTTTTGATACTAAAACAGTTCCAGTTGTTTCGTCTATAAAATCTTCAATTAAATATCTACCTAGTAAACGCTCATGTAAACTTTCTATTGATTGTTTACCCTCGCATATTTCAAATATCTCTATACCAGTTTTAGCCATACAATCATCTTCACGTATAATAACTTCTTGAGATACATCAACAAGTCTTCTTGTTAAGTATCCTGAGTCAGCTGTACGCAACGCTGTATCTGCAAGACCTTTTCTAGCACCACGAGAAGAAATAAAGTATTCTAAAATATTTAAGCCTTCACGATAGTTTGCCCTGATTGGAATTTCGATTGTTTTACCAGATGTATTCGCAATAAGTCCACGCATACCAGCAAGCTGTCTAATCTGGCTCATACTACCACGGGCACCAGAGTCAGCCATCATCCAAATTGGGTTGAATTCGTCTAAGTTATCTTGAAGTGCATTAGTTACATCGTTTGTAGCTTTAGCCCATATCTCAAGAACTTTGTTGTAACGCTCTTCATTAGATGATAAACCTTGGTTATAGTTATCTCTAATTACATCAATTGATTTCTCTGCTTTTGCAATTATTTCTTTCTTAGCTGGTGGTATCTCAGCATCACAAACAGCAACAGTAACTGCACCTTTAGTTGAATATTTAAAACCTTGTGCTTTTACTTCATCAAGTACAACAGAAGTTTTTTCTGTTCCATGAATACGTATACATTTATCTATGATAATACCTAGTTTTTTCTTACCTACTAAGAAATCAATCTCGTATTTAAGTTTGTTTTCTTCTTTACTTCTATCTACAAATCCTAAATCTTGTGGAATTGGATTATTAAATATAATTTTACCTACAGTTGTATCTACAATAGCAGTATATCTAATACCCTCAATTATTTTAGAACGTCTAACTTTTATTTTAGCGTGTAAACTTACAACACCTGTTTCGTAAGCCATAATAGCTTCTCTAGTGTTTCTAAATATTTTACCTTCGCCTTTTTCACCATTTTTATCAAGTGTCAAGTAATATGAACCTAGCACCATATCTTGAGTAGGTACTGCTACTGGACGTCCGTCTGATGGTTTTAATAAGTTTCCTGCTGCAAGCATTAAGAAGCGTGCTTCTGCTTGTGCTTCTGCTGAAAGTGGAACGTGAACAGCCATTTGGTCGCCGTCAAAGTCAGCATTGTACGCAGTACAAACTAGTGGATGAAGTTTTAACGCTCTACCCTCAACTAAAACAGGTTCAAACGCTTGGATACCTAGTCTATGAAGTGTCGGAGCACGGTTTAACAGTACTGGGTGCCCTTTGATAACTATTTCAAGTGCGTCCCAAACTTCTGGTTTAGCTCTTTCAACAGCTTTTCTAGCAGCTTTTATATTTTGAGAAACTTTTGTTTCTACAAGTCTTTTCATAACAAATGGTTTAAATAGTTCTATAGCCATTTCTTTAGGCAAACCACATTGATACATTTTAAGTTCAGGTCCTACTACGATAACTGAACGTCCTGAATAGTCAACACGTTTACCAAGTAAGTTTTGACGGAAACGTCCTTGTTTACCTTTTAACATATCTGATAATGA
>CAYJGB010000064.1:0-5024 GCA_964369405.1 uncultured Eubacteriales bacterium | reverse complement strand
CTACTTTATACTAACTATTTTTAAAAAATTGTTCAATTTGTTATTGCAATTAACGCTTTAAATAAATATTATTATATGTTTTAAGATTAAAAATGAAGCTGTTTAGTCACTTATCACTACAACTTCATTTTTAAACTCATCAAATTCAATTTTCAAATTTATTAAACTCTTCAAGCATAATTATTCTTCCACCACCACCATTATAATAATAATTTAAATTTGGTTTAGACAAGTTAAGATTAAATTGATAATTTAAAATACGATTTTCTGATTTTAGTTGATTTAAAACTGGTTTCAATAACTGTACTTTTTTATCTAAATTACTTTTTTGAAAAACTTTATCTATTACAATTATATTTAACCTTTCATCTACAATTGCAATATTTTCAATATATTCATCTTTTGAAAGATTATTTTGCAAGTATACTTCATCTGTAGTATTAACAGAAGTTGGTTTTTCAGCTTTTCTCAACTCTTCACTAGTACTTACACTATTTTTACAAGATGCATTTAATAATAAGAAAACTAAACAAATAATCAAAAAATAAATTTTTTTCATAAATCACCATCCTTTTTTAATATAAACATCAAAATAACTTTCGGTAATATCATGAGTACTTTATATTATCTAGTACAACAGCAGAATCATATATTGAATCACCAACATCGTAAACTAAAAATTTTAAAATTAAAGCTTGATTACTAGTGGTATTGCTGTTGACCCCATTTTTTCATAAACATCTTTATCAAATAAATATTCTATGAAAGATGGTTTTCTATAATCAAAATCATTATATCCATATTTTTCTTTTGCAGAATTAAACGTTTGAATTGATGTATTGCCACTTAATAATTCTTCAAAATAATGAAGCATAAGCTCTCTAGAATAATTTGCCATAACTGAATTATAAAACCCAATAACTGATTCTGCCGAACAATCTACAAGTGTGTTTGCAAATGTTAAATCTAAATCATTTGCAGATTCATTACCCATAAAATCACAAGATTCAGAGAATATAAAGTTTCCACTTAGACCTCCATCAGCATAATAATAATTAAAAAATCTTTCGTAATTACATATGTTCAGTTTCATCTGAATATTGTATTTTACATATTCTACCCGAATCAATGTCTAAATTATACTCTAAATCTGTTTCTGTATTTGATTCTTCATCAGCTAAGCAAAAAACAGGTTGATTATAATAAGTTGTACCATGTCCACTTAAACATATAATTTTTTTATTAAATAAATTATATTTTAATTCTTCTACAGTAACATAATCATCATAATCAACATTCATTCCTTTTTCTATCCATTTATCAACGAATTCTTCATAGTATTCAGTTCGAAAGGTTGTATTTTCAAATGTATTTATAATTAACGCATCGTATCCTTCATATTCTTTGTCCATAGGTTGATAAACTAGTAAATTACCACTTTGAGCACTTTCTAATATGTCTGTTGGAATGATAATAAAAGGTATATTGTTTGAATACTCACAGTTAAATACTTTATTATTTTCATCATATACATAACTATCTACTTTTTCTTCTATTATTAATAGATCCAATGCATTTGAAATAGCGTCACATCTGTCATTATATACTTTTAAATAAGTTGAATTGCTATTTTGAATAAAATCAGGTGTGACTTCTTTTAATAACTCAGTAGTATATTCAACATATTCAACCAAAACATCTTCAATAATATTATCCACATATTCCATGTCATTCAATTCTTGTTCCGTAAATGGTGTTATAATATCTAATTTTACAATATTCGAAACAACACTTCCTTTAAATTCAGTAGAAAATGTGTGTTCAGTATCTATTGTAATATCTGTATAATATAATATTTTGTTGAATAAATACCATCACCACTACTATAAAAATTTCCATCATCATACATTGTAGCAATAATTTGACTTGTTTTACTATCAATTAACGAAATAAATGGAACATCTTGATTTGATTTAGCATAAAAATAAACTGTTTCTTTATTTGTATTTGATAATAATTCAGTGGTGCTTGAAAACAATTCTATTTTCATAAAAGGATTTTCATCGTACATAGTACCATCTCTATACCACATTATACCAGTTACGTCAAGTCCAGACTGGTTTTTTATTGTTCCTATCGGTGCAACGATGTCTAGTTTTAATAAAATACATAATTTTATTAAAAACACCTCTTAATATTAACAATAAAATTGCACCTATATTTCGTTTGAATATAAAATTATACTTTTAAATAATAGTTCGGAATCAGTGTATTTAAATTTTTGGAAATTAAAGTAGAGTAATTTAGAAGGCATTGATACTGTAGCTACTCTTGCTGGTGAAACTAACAGC
Source organism: uncultured Eubacteriales bacterium (assembly GCA_964369405.1). Taxonomy (GTDB): domain Bacteria; phylum Bacillota; class Clostridia; order Oscillospirales; family Acutalibacteraceae; genus CAYJFG01. The sequence continues at coordinate 2,673 of CAYJGB010000064.1, read as the reverse complement.
AATGTAGATAAAGTAATTGTACATTGTATTTTTAAACTTTCTTCAACTTGGAAAAATTCATTATACATAGATACAAATGGCTTATCAAATGAACATAGACCTATTTTATCAATATTAAATGATAGCAATAAAATTGATGTTATTCTCCCTAAACATTTAAGTTTTAATAATTCAAAGTATGATGAAGATGAACAAAAAAAAGAATGATGTCTTTATATGGCAATATAAATTATAATCACATAAAAAGAGGAGATATGATTTATGTTATACGGTATAGTAGCAGTAGCTATAGGTTTAATAATAGGTTTGATAATAATAAAAGTAAAGATGAAATACGGTGAATACAGGCTGAAACTTAATTTCCGAATACGTTTTATAAAGCGTTTGTATGCTCCCTATCTTCGTCAAATCACCTTGCAATGCGTAAAGCATTGCTTCAAAAATTTTCCTCGATATGAAACACCCCTACACTTTATAAAATCTTAAGACCTCAAATAAATAGATTTTAGAATTAAACAAGGCAGACGACGAGTGCAAACTGTCGTTTGCCGAGGAGGATAACGTAGTTTAAGGCTAAAAGATATTATTTGAGGCGTGTTCCGATAATAAGTTTCAGGCTTGTGAAAAACATATATATAAGTTCAGCATATACAGATGACATTGTAATAAATATAAACAACTCAAAAACATATGCAAAATACGTATTTGAAAATGAGGCAGTCCCAATAATACCACAATTTTATTCATTAGTATTAGGAGATGAAAAAGGAACAAAACAAAAAATTCAAAAAGCCGGAATGTCTCTATTATGGTTATGCGATGAGGTTTGGGTGATTGGTAACAAATTAACAGAACAGATGAAAAAAGAGATAAAATTTGCACAGCAAATAAAAATCAATATAAGATACATAAGCAATGAAATGATAATGAACAGGAGGAAGTTGAAACTATATGATAAAAAGAAAAAAGTATAAATTAAAATTTAATAAAAGAACTATTTACAGACTAACTTTTGTAGTGCTGTTAGTATTACTCATAACTGTAGCAAGTGTTAGTGTAAGTGCAACACCAGGAGATGTATATGGAGCGATTGAAAGCACATGGATTCAAGCAAGAACTTGCATAAGTGATTTACCTCTATCTGTTAATGAATATTCCACCTTTGGTGGCACTAGTGGATACTCATTTCTGAATATAAGTTCGTCTTTTTCAAGCTCTTTAAGTTGATTACTTAGCATTTTATGTGTAACTCCACTTAAAACTTTTTTGAGTTCTGCATATCTCATGACCTCAAGCTTTGAAAGCCAAAAAGTAAATTCAATTTCCACTTTCCACCTGTAAGTGACAAAGTATATTCAAAATATTGCGAATTTACAACTGGTTTTTCTTCCATTTCACGCTCTCCTTTTGTATAGTATCTATCTAAAAAGTGCATACTTGCAAACAATTCAGCTTGATTATATAATGATTATACAATAAAAACTGAAATCATACAAGGAGAAAAAAATGAATATCTTAAAAGAAACAAGCATTAAAAATCTAAAGCTTAAAAATAGTTTTATTAGAGCAGCAACTTGGGAAGTTATGGCTGATGAAGGTGGAAACATCACCGAAAAACTATTTTCATTATATGAAGAACTTGCAAAAGGTGGAGTAGGCTCTATTTTAACAAGTTATGCTCATGTTACAGAGGAAGAAAACCCAAATCCAGGCATGATTGCTTTTTATGATGATAAATTTATTGAACAGCATAAAAAATTAGTTGAAATGTGTCATTATTATGGCTGTAAAGTATTTTTACAAGCCGCATATGGCGGTTCTATGACAAATTTAGAGCCACCATCAGAAAAAATTCTTGCTCCATCTGCTATAAAAAATGAAATGACAGACATTACTCCTATTGCAATGACTAAAGATGATATAAAATATCTAACACAGAAATTTGTAGACAGTGCCATTCGTGCTGAAAAATCTGGTTACGACGGCATTCAAATCCACTCTGCCCATGATTATACACTCAGTCATTTTCTATCAAGCGATTATAATGTAAGAACTGATGAATATGGTGGTTCGATAGAAAATAGAGCAAGATTTTTATGTGAGATTATTAAGTCCGTCAAGTTAGTTGTATCAGATGATTTTATCGTTATGGTAAAAATCAACTCAGAAGATTTCACTAAAAAAGGTTTGACACAAGAAGAAAGTTTAGAAGTTTGTAAAATGCTTGAAAAAATCGGTATTGATGCTATTGAAATTAGCGGTTCAAATAACTCTTCTAAATTTACAAATGACAATAATTTACTATGTTCAAGAACTAAAATTAGAAAAGATGTAGACTCATATTTCGCAGAATTTGCTATAAAGGCGTCTTACGAACTAAAAACACCGATTATATTAACCGGCGGAAACAGAAATTTTAAGCTTATGGAAAAAATGTATAATGAATATAATATAACTTTATTTGGAATTTCAAGACCACTTGTATCAGAGGCGAATTTAATTGATTTATGGTCAAAAAATCCAGATTATATCCCGAAATGTGTATCGTGTAATATGTGTTTTTCCACACCATATAAGCAGTGTATTCTTCATAAATAAAGCGTAACAAATAAAATAGTTTTAATATTTTTATCATATCTTCGTTGTAACCTAAGTAAGATATGTAACCTTGAT
>CAYJGB010000063.1:0-5490 GCA_964369405.1 uncultured Eubacteriales bacterium | reverse complement strand
CAACTATAGAACAACAAAAGATGATAGTATGCAGGCTAATAAGCGAAATAAAAGTAAAAAAAGGTTATAAATTAGAGGTGGTGTTTGATATGAATTATGAAAGATTTGTGGGGGAGGGGTAACTATAAATAACAAGCGTAGATAAGAAAAGAGATTATTATTCACATTAATATAGCTCTTTTGAAAAAAATCAATATAATTTTAAATGGTAATTAAATAAAAATAAAAAAACAAGCAAACCTAATTTTAATTAAAAGTTAGGTTAAATAGGGTCGAAAAATTCTTTAATTTCTTGAATTTTGGATAAAATTATTATATAATGTAGTTATTAATCTTATTTTAAAATTGCATTATTGAGGTGAAGTTATATGGTGATAGCAATTTGTGATGATGAAGTCGTTCATAGAGAAAATTTAATAAAACACATGCAAAATTATAGCGATGAAAACATTGACTTTATTATAAAAGAATTTGAAAGTGGTGAAGAACTTGTAGAAAAATTCAATAATGGAGAAAAATATGATATAGTATTTCTTGACATTTGTATGGGTAAAATAACTGGAGTTGATGTAGCTACTTTAATTAGAAAAGTTGATAAAAATGTAATTATATTTTTTGTAACTAGTTTTGATAACTATACAATGGATGCATTTAGAGTAAATGCATTTCAATTTTTAGTAAAACCTTTTGATACGAATATTTTTAACCAAGAATTTAAACGTGCAATTGATAGTTATTACTCTCAAAACTCTACATATACAATAAATTTTAAGAATTCTATTAATACAATAAAAGTTTGTGATATTATGTTTATAGAAACTTATTTAAGAAATTTAAGAATTATTACAATTGATAAAAAAACATATGAGTTTAGTGATTCAATGGATAATGTCGAAATGTTTTTTGAAAAATTTAATTTTGTAAGATGTCATAAAAGTTTTATTGTAAATTTAAATTTTATTGAATCAATTAAATCAAATGATGTAATTTTGAAAAATTATATTGTAATACCTGTTAGCAAAAACAAACGTAAAACCATAATTGAAAAATATAATCTCTATTTATCAGGAGTAAAATTATGATATTAATATTAGATTTATTAAGTGCAATGATAGAATTATTAACATTAAATTGTTTTTTCGATTTAACATTGAACAAGAAGACATTTAAAAAATTTCAAAGATTCATTATATATTTTTTGATTGTATTGTCATTTATTTTAATATCGATATTTATTACAAACAATATATTTGGATTTATATTATATCTTGTTTTAATTTTCAGCTTTATTTTTATTCAATATAAAGGTAGATTTATCAAATTTTTTATTTTATCAATAATTTCTTTTTTAGCAATTAACTTTCTTGTAGTAGTTGTAATAAAATTAATCTCTGACCATTCAATGTCTATTATTAATATAAGCGATGAAAACCTTTATGTATATTTTGAAGGTAATATAATAGCTAAGTTAATATTGTATGCATCAATTAAAAATGTTCAATTTTTATTACAAAGAAAAGAATACAGCATAAAATTATTTACTCATATAATTGGATTAACTTTTCCTACAATAGTAATAATATCAAGTATTTATATAGTAGTATTAGAAAACCAAATAGATAGTAGTTATATTAAAATTAGCTCAGTAGTAATAATGTTTTTATTGGCAACATCAGTAATTGGAATATTTAATTTTCTTGAAAATAATATAAAATGCAGTATTGCTCAAAAAAAATTAAATGAACAAGAATTTATATATGAATTACAAAGAGAAAATTATAAAAAAATCAAAGATAATATTATAAACACTAATAAGAATAATCATGATGTCAATAATTTTATGATAGGAGTGAGTTCTTATATACATAAAGATGAAAAAGATAAAGCTATAACTTTAATTGATGATTTTATAAAAAACAAAAGAAAATATACTAACTATAATTATGGAAATGATGCAGTAAATGCTTTATTAGCATACAAAATGCCGAAGTTAGATAAAATAAATAATTTAAGCATATCTATAAGTGTACCAAATCAATTAATAATAGATGAAATTGATTTGTGTGTGATAATAGGAAATGCTATAGATAACGCAGTTGAAGCATGTGATAAAATTGAAAATAGTCAAGACAAATATATAAAAATAAAGATACAACAGTTACATAATTATTTGTCAATGCTGTTTGAAAACTCATATATTGAAACAAATACTAAACTGATTACATCAAAAAAAGATAAATATTTACATGGTTATGGACTTAATAATATGAAATTATTATGTAAAAAACATAATGGAGATTTAGTTACAAAACAGTCAAAAAATATATTTGCAGTAAGTATAATGATACCAAATTGACCGTTTACGCAAAAAAACAACCCTTTCACGCAAGTTGGGTTGTTTTTTTTATTTTATGTGTTATAGTTTTATTGTTGCATAAACACAATAAATTTTACATAGGAGGACAATATTATGGAAAAACCAGAGATAGTAGGAATGAATGCAGTATCATGTTTTTTTGATCCAGCAATAGCTGTAACGATGGGTATTTGTATCGCTGAAGTAACTGCAATAGCTGCAGTTTGCAACGTAGTTGCAGTTGCAGGTATAGGTGTAGCTTAATAAATGTAGAAATAAAATACGGCTGTTGCATTAGAATTAAAGATTAATTTTAAATTATGTACCTATTTATTGATTATATTTTATATGTAATTACTAGGTATAGTTATTTTTGATTTTGATGTGATAGTCTTATTTTATATTTACACGTGAATTACGAACGGAAAGGAATTTCATAATATGTATCCAAATTTAAAAAAATCAGCATTTATTAAAATGAAACCAGAGAAAACATTTATTACAACTTTTATAAAATGCAAAAGGTATGATTTTGAATTAAATAATAGTGCAACTGAGATATTAAGTTATTGTAATGGCTATAACAGTATGGAAGATATAATTGATATATTAGCTTTAAAATATAATGAAGATTATGAAACAGTTAAGTCAAATGTAGAATATATTATCAATCCATTTATTAAGGTTGGGATAATTAATGATAAATACAGTAAAAATAATCATAAAATAACAAGAGGAAATAAGGAAATTAATTTACCTGATACAGTGATATGGGAAATAACTGAAAAATGTCCATTAAAATGTAAACATTGTTATTTAGGTGAAAAAAATCAAGAAACAGTTTCTAAAGATGATATTGACAGAATTATTGACGAAGAAATTATTAAAAATGGTATTACCACAGTGCAGTTAACTGGAGGAGAACCTTTAACACATCCTCAAATAGGTTATATAATTTCAAAATTAGCAGACGAAAATATTACTGTTTATATTACTACTAGTGGAACGGTATATAATGATGATATTATTAATATAATAAGTAAAATTAAATTAGCAGGTGGTGGAGTTCAAGTTAGTATTGATGGTCTAGAACAATATCATAATAATATTAGAGGAAATAATAACGCTTATAGTAAAAGTATTGAGTTTTTGAAAAAATTAGTTTGCAATGATATAATATGCAGTGTTGCTACCTGTTTAATTAATCAATCAAAAGCTGATATAATATCTTTATCAGAAAATTTAAAAAATATCGGAGTAAACGAACATATATTATCAGTATTAATTGACAAAGGTGATGCTGAAAATAATGGACTAGATAGTTATTATAATCACACAAAAACTAAAATGTTAATTAGTGAACTGAATTCAAGTCTAAAAACAGAAAAATTTAGAATTAGAGAATATACTAAATCTAATGAAAAAAATTGTGGAGCAGGATATAATTTGTTAATGATTAAAGCAAATTTAGATATAATTCCATGTCCAATGATGAATATTAAATTAGGAAATTTGAAATTTAATTCGTTAACTAATATTTGTAGAAATACTACAAAGCACTTTAAAACTATGAGTAGTCCGAATAAAGATATTTGTTTAGAGTGCGAAGATGTGGAAAAATGTGGACGTTGTATGTCTAGAGCGTTAGATAAAAAAATGAAATGCAATTGGTATTATTCGCAACAATCATATATAAGTAATATTTATGAAAATATTAAATTATATTAATGAAAAGAGAGAGTTATATGTTGATTAAAATTAAAAATTTAGATTATTCATATGGAAAGAAACAGGTTTTAAAGAATATTGAATTTAATATAAATTCAAATGAAATTACAGCTATACTAGGGCATAATGGAGCTGGTAAAACTACGTTGTTTAAACTTATATCGGGGTTAATTAAAATTAAAAACAAAGAGATTGAATTTAATTCAAAATATTTGAATAGTAGAAGTCAAATAGCTTTTGTGCCAGAGTCTGGTGGCTTTTTTCAAGATTTAAGTGTGTTAGAAAATTTAAGATTTAGATACCTTTTATCTAAGCAAGATAAAAACAATATGACTAAGCGAATTAATTTAATGTTAAATTTATTTAGGTTAGTTGAACATGAAAAAGTTATAGGCTCAAAATTATCTTCAGGGCTACAAAAGAGGTTATCTCTTGCGTGTGCAATAATATCAGACCCTAAGCTACTATTGCTAGATGAGCCAACTAATGGGATAGACCCTACTACACAAGACCTATTAATAAAAGTATTAGCTAAATTAAAAAGTAATGGTATAACAATAATTCTAAATAGTCATGATTTGAACTTTGTGTCTATATGTGCAGATAGAGTTGTTATAATTGATAGAGGAGAAATTAAATATAGTGAATATATGAAGAACCTCAGTGAAGAAGATTTAAAGAATATATATTTAGAACATACAGAGATTAACGAGGATATTTATTATGATGAACTTTAAAGGATACTTGTTTTTAGATTTGTTGTATTTGAGAAAAAGTTTATTGTATTTTTTAATCTCTGTTGTTCCAATTTTAGTAATATGTAATGTTTCATTATTTAATTTTTTGCCATATGAATTGTCTAGCTCTATGTTCTTTGCACTTGTTCTATCAGTAATAATTCAATGGTACTTAAATTTCATCTTCTTTAAAACACCTAACAAAGAAATATATAAATCTGTTCTTGTTTTGTGTGATAAAAATATAGTATCACTTTTATCTAAAATATTAGTTGCTGTCTGTGTGAGTGTCATATATCTATTAATATCATATCTAGCCTTAAGTTTAAGTAATAACGATATTGGAGAAAATATATTATTTGTTAGTTTAACATCATTGGGACTTACTTGTATGTGGACTTTAATTATGAATTTTGCTCAATGTGTTTTTGATAATATGCTTAAAATTTCTATTTTTAAATATATACATATATTGTTATCAATAATAATAGTTATATGCTTTTTAGTATTTAATTTAACTTTACTGCAAATTGCTTTGTGTATGCTGTTTTTGCTATGTATGCTAGCTATTATAAATATATTTATGATGAAAAAAATATGCAAATTAAATTTGTTTTAGAGATGAGCAAAACAACTAATTGTTTGAACGGAGAAAATAAAAATGTTGAA
>CAYJGB010000062.1:0-5568 GCA_964369405.1 uncultured Eubacteriales bacterium | reverse complement strand
AGCTACTAAAAGCCGACTTAGCCGAAGAAAAACAAAAGAAAAAAGCATTAATGCAACTATTATTAACAGGAATTGTGAGGGTTTAATATGGATATTAACAAAGAAATACTGAAAAGTATTGTAGATAATTCGCCTAACTATACCGAAAAACAAAAACTTGATATTAAAGCTATTATTGAAAAAAGCAACACAGAACAGGAAGCACTAGAAAAATTGTTAATATACTTTAGTGCAATAAACTAACAGGAGGTATATAAGTGCTAAAAGACCTATACTTAGAAAAAAACATAAGCCAAACTCCAGCAATAGAACTGCTTAAATCTATGGGATATAAATATATTTCTCCAGAAGATGCACTTTTACAGCGTGGTAGCAAGTATGACGTAATTTTAAAAGATGTTCTTCGTGGACAGCTTAGAAAAATAAATAGATACGCTTTTGGTGGAGTGGAAAACGAGTTTTCTTCTGCTAATATCGAGCGTGCTATAGAGGAAATTGATTTGCCACTTAATGATGGACTTGTTAAGTGTAGCGAAAAAATATTTAATATGCTACTGCTTGGTAATAGTTACTCTGAATTTGTAGGAGATGGAAAAAGCCTTAGCTTTAATCTAAAATATATTGACTGGGATAATTTTGAGAATAACGTATTTCATATAACTGAGGAATTTGCAGTAGAAAGTTTAGATAAAGAGCATAACGCTAGACCTGATATTGTGCTATTTATAAACGGTATTCCATTTGCAGTTATCGAGTGCAAAATCCCACAAATATCAGTTGAGCAAGGTATAGAACAGATGATTAGAAACCAAAAAGCCGAGTGGATACCTCAGCTTTTTAAATTCACTCAAATCTTAATGTCTACAAATAAAAACACTGTCAAATACGCAACCACAGGCACACCTAAAAAATTCTGGTCGGTTTGGCGTGAAGAAGATACAGAATTTTTGGAAAATCAGCTAAATTCAAATATTGTAAATAGACAAACTACTGTACAAGATAAAAATATCATTTCACTTTTCTCAAAAGATAGAGTGAAAGATTTAATTAAATATTTTGTTTTATATGATGCAAATGTAAAGAAAATATGCAGATATCAACAATACTTTGCAATTAAAGAAACTATGAGAACTATCACTACTTTTGACGTAAAAGGAAATCGCAAAAGTGGTGTTGTTTGGCATACTCAAGGTAGCGGAAAAAGTCTTACAATGGTTATGCTTGCAAAACTATTGTTACAAGAATTATCAAGAGAAAACCCAAAAGTTATAATAATCACCGATAGAAAAGAACTTGATAACCAAATAGCAAAAACTTTTTCACACACAAGACTACACCCAGCAAGAGCTATAAGTGGTAAGCATTTAGTAGAGCTTATAGATAGTCATAAAGCTGATGTTATCACTACCATAATTAATAAATTTAATACAGCTGAGCGAATGGAAAGCAAAAATTTATCAAAAGATATATTTGTGTTAGTTGATGAAAGTCATCGTTCAAACTATGGTGGTCTTGCAACAAAAATGAGAACTGTTTTCCCTAATGCTTGTTATATAGGATTTACAGGCACGCCACTTATGAAAAAAGAGAAAAACACTATGTCAAAGTTTGGAGATTTAATTCATAAATATACTATCAAAGATGGTGTAGAAGATGGTGCGATTGTTCCACTTATATATGAAGGAAAGTTTGTAGAACAAAATGTTGATGAAGATAATATAGATTTATGGTTTGAGAGAGTTACCAAAAGACTTAATGATAAAGAAAAAAAAGATTTAAAAGAGAAATGGAGTAGCATTAGACGTTTAACTTCTACAGATGCAAGGATAAAACGTATTTCACTAGATATTGACACTCATTTTACGGATGGATACAAAAATACAGGCTTTAAAGCTATGCTTGCTACAAACTTTAAAAAAGATGCAGTTAGATATTTAGAATGTTTTGAAACATTTTCCGACTTAACCTGTGCAGTTGTAATCTCTCCACCTGATATGCGTGAAGGTGCAGAAGATATTGATGATGAAACAGACGATAAAGTACGTAAACACTGGGATAAAATGATAAAAACTTATGGTGATGGTGATAAATACGAAGAAACTATAAAAAATAAATTCGCTGACGGAGAAATTGATATTTTAATAGTTTGTAGCAAACTTTTAACTGGATTTGATGCACCAATCTGTCAAGTTTTATATATTGATAAAGAATTAAAAGAACATGGACTACTACAAGCAATCGCAAGAACAAATAGACTATCAGAGGGTAAAGATTATGGACTTATAGTGGATTACCGTGGACTTATTACTAATCTTAATGATGCAATGGATACGTATACTGGAGCAGGGCTTGAAAATTTTGATGATAGGGATTTAAAAGGCACTATTGTTGATGTAGTGTCAGTTATAGGAAATCTTCGTGAGGCTAACAGCAATCTTTGTGAGTTGTTTAGCTCATTGAAAGATAATAAAGATACTGAAGAAGTGGAAAGCTATTTAGCCGATGAAAAAACCAGAGAAACTTTTTATAATTTCATATGTGCCTTAGGTAAACATTTATCAATTGCAATGAACTCAGAAGTGGTTTATGAGGCTATAGACAGAAATGAACTCAAAGTTTATCAAGATAATTTCATTTTTTATTCAAAACTTAGAAGAAGTGTAAAAGTTAGATATCATGATGCAATTGATAACAGCGAGTACGAACCATTAATGCAAAATCTTCTTGATAGCCATCTATCAGTAGCAGGTCTTAAACAAATAACAAATCCTATAGACATACTAAATAAAGACGAATTTGAAAAAGAAATCGAGGAACTAGGCTCGCTTAAATCAAAAGCTGATGCAATTACAAGTAGTATGACGAAAGCTATAAACGAAAGACGTGACGAAAACCCCGCATATTACGATAGTTTTTCAGAGAAAATAAAGACAGCTTTAGAGGAATACAAAGACAGAGTTATATCAGAAAGTGAATATCTTGCAAAAATGAAATCGCTTCTCGACGATTTTAGAGAAAATAAGACTGATATTGTATACCCAAGCGAAATAAAAAAGAATTTACATGCACAGGCTTTTTATGGAGTTATATGTGCTATACTTGATAATGAAATAAACTTAAATGATAATAGTGAGATTATAACTTATGCTACTTTAGAAATCACAAATATTATTGAAAAACATAACCAAGTAGACTGGTCAGCTAACACTACAATTCATAAAAAAATAGCACAAGAAATTGACGACTTATTTTATGAAATCGAAAAAGAAAAAGGGTTGAAATTAACATTTGATACTATTGACATGATAATAGAAAATATCAAAACTGTTGCACTTAGGAGGTTTTAAATGAGTGAGATTTCTGAAAAAAGGCGATTAACAGTAGATAGCAGAGTTATAGAATATAATCTTATTAGAAAAAATGTAAAAAACATTAACCTTAGAATAAAATCAAGTGGTGAAGTTTTAGTATCAGCAAATAAAACAATTAATCTTAGTCTTATAGAGAATTTCATTGCAAGTAAGTCAAATTTTATCTTTACTCACTTAGATAAATTTGAGGATATGAAAAAATATGTTCCTACTAAAAAAGAGTATATAAGTGGTGAAAGCTTTCTTTTTCTCGGAAAATATCTAAGGCTTAAAGTTTTAGAAACTAAAAAAGAAAATGTTTATACTGACGGAATATATCTTTTTTTAGAAATTAAAAATAAGTTAGATTTTAAAAGAAAAGAGAAACTTATAAACACTTTCCTTGATGCAAAATGTAAAGAATATTTTGAAGAAATAATAAACGAAATTTATCCTATATTCAAAAAATATGATATAATATACCCTAATATAAAAATGCGTTCGATGACATCAAGGTGGGGCTCATGTATTCCGTCAAAAAATCAAATTACACTTAATAAAAAACTTATTGAAGTGCCAAGGAATACTATTGAATATGTTGTTCTACATGAATTTTGTCATTTTATTCACCCGAACCACTCAAAAAAGTTTTATGATTTTGTAACTATGCTTATGCCTGATTGGAAAGAGAGAAAAAGAGTCCTTGAAACCTATGCTTATAGGGTGGAATAAGTGTATCCTTAGGAGAGTGATTTTATTAGAATATTCAAAGATGTTGGTCTAATAGAACTGTTAGGTTCTGGCATGAGTAGGATTTTAGAAAAGTATGACAGAAGTGATTTTGATATTACACCGAATTTTTTAGAAGTGACATTTATGTTCAGTGAGCAAGTAAACGAACTTGCAAATGACAGTATATATGGCAGTAATGACAGTATAAGTGGCGACATAAATAACAAAGAAATTCTTAAATTGAAATTAATTAAAGGTAATTCTAAAATAACAAGAAAAGTAATTTCAGAAGAATTATCTATATCTATACGGACTGTAGATAGAAATATTGAGGCACTAAAAAATAACGGTATTATTGAAAGAGTAGGTTCGAATAAAACAGGCATTTGGTAGTTAAGTAGTTATTTTGAAATTTAAAATCTTATATTTGTCTAAATAGTGAAGTGATATTTAAAATATGAATTTGTTATTTATACAAGACGATTTTTATACACTCCCTTATCAACGATAACATATTGATAACATTTTTCTTTAATAATCTGAGTAGCGAGGATAATACAGAGAAAACTCCCCTATTTACACCACATTGTGTACCTAAATACTCATAATTTACACCTATAAACGGAGAGTGGGAGTAGTAGCCAATGGCTTTGCTATGCAAAAAATATGCAAATAATATACGAAAAACACGCAAAACATCCGATATTTTGCGTGTTTTATGCATTTTAATGAAAGTTTATACATTATATTTTATGTTAAAATTGCAAGTGATAACATTTTGATAACATAAATTTTATATGTTGAGGTTTTTGTGTGGAAATTTAGAGGGATATTCAATTTTAAAATGCGATTATATCCACTGATATGCAAAAAGTATGCACTTAGAATTTACCACAACTGCTTCGAGTATGTTTTTATTGCAGTGTTCTTTAAAAGACAAAAAATTTCTTAGTAGTAATTACATATAGCTATTCTCCACAACCTGTGATATTGTATTGCTTAACAAAAAACAAAGGAGCAACACTATGAGTAAACTACAAGATTTATTTTACAAGTACGATAAATTCGCTCCACCGAAAATATATGAAGAATTGGTATCATCAGCACATCAAACACTTATAGATGAGCTAGATAAACCACATAGAAAACTAATTTTACAAATTATTGATAACAAAGATTTAATTTCAAAAGAATATGCAGAAGAAAGTTTTAGATGTGGTTTTTATGTAGCGTATAAATTAATGACTGAACTAAATAATTATAATGATATTCGCTTGGAGTTAGAGTTATCTAAACCAAGCGAATTTTTATTAGGAGAAGAATAATAAATAAAATGATAGCAATGTAAAAATATAATCAACAGTCACTTGTTTAATTACTAAGCAAGTGATTTTTTATTTGTTAGCTTAAAATAAATCATTAGAAAAAGTGTGAAGATAAATAAAAAACTTAACACTTTGATAAAAATATTTGAGTAATTTATTAA
>CAYJGB010000061.1:0-5768 GCA_964369405.1 uncultured Eubacteriales bacterium | reverse complement strand
ATATTGTTAAAAGGGAGCTTCCAGTTGGTAAGGATTTTAATGAGGAGTTGGTGGGGATGTTAAAATCTAATTTTATTTGTAAAATACACAACACTAAAAACTCTTGATGAAAATTAAGTGTCAATTCTATTAAACTCAACTATTGCCTTGTTTCGATAAATTAAATCTTCTCTTTTTGTGAATCCTTGTTTTTCCCAAAAAGCATTCCCTTTTTCATTTTTTTGAAATACTACAAGAAATATTTTATTAACTCCCTCTAACTTTAGAGAATCTATCGCAGATTCTAATAACTTGTTTCCGACACCTTTTCTTTGATTTTCTTCCAATACAGAGGTGTGATATATCACTCCTCTTCTACCATCATGACCAGATAAAATAGCACCGATTATTCTGCTATTATCCTCTGCTACATAACAAGTGTTAGGGTTTCTTATTAAATACTTATTAATTCCTTCTTTAGAATCGTCAATATCATTCAAACCCATACCAGGCGTACTCAGCCACATTTTATAAACTTCATCATAATCAGCTATAGTCATTTTTCTTATGTTCATAATATCCTCCAAATCTTTTTAAAACAATCTAGTTTTAAGCATATAGAATGTTTTATATTAATTAGCATTATACTACTAAAACAGCAAAAATGAAAGGAAAAAATATAATTGAACCAAATAACAACATTAATAATAGCTACACTTTGTATAGTTGGCTTTATAGGTGGAGTATCTTTGATATCTCACTTTTATTCTCTCAATAATATAAAGTCTAAAACAGTTGGAAACGGACAACATGGTACTGCTCGTTTTGCAACACGTAAAGAAATTAAAAATACATATAAGCATATTAAATTCACACCACGATTATGGAGAAAAGGAAAAAACTTACCTCAAAAAGATGAACAAGGTATTATAGTTGGAACTTCTAAAAGTAATCATGGAGTAACAGCACTTGTTGATACAGCAGATGTTCACTGCCTTATGATAGGAGCAAGTGGAGCAGGTAAAACAGCATACTTCTTGTATCCCAATATAGAGTATTCATGTGCTAGTGGAGTTAGTTTTTTAACAACAGATACTAAAAAAGATTTACTTAATAACTATGGATATATTGCAGAAAAATATTACGGATATAATGTGTCAGTGATTGATTTAAGAAACCCTACTATGAGTGACGGAAACAATTTATTATATCTAAGCAATAAATATATGGATAATTACCTTAATGATAATAACGATATAATATCTAAAGCTAAAGCAGAAAAGTATGCTAAAATAACTGCTAAAACAATAATAAATACATCTGACCAAAGCATGGGACAAAATCAATTCTTTTACGATGCTGCTGAGGGGTTGCTTACTTGTATGATACTGATCGTGGCAGAGTTTTTAGCACCTGAAAACGGAGAAGAAGATACTAGACACATAATATCAGTATTTAAATTAGTACAAGAGTTAGCAAGCCCATCAAATGTAAAAGGTAAAAATCAATTTCAGTTACTAATGGCAAAGTTGCCAGAAAATCATAAAGCTAAGTGGCTTAGTGGAGCAGCTCTTAACACTAGTGAACAAGCTATGGCTTCAGTGTTGTCTACAATATTATCACGATTAAATGCATTCTTAGATTCAGAACTTGAAACGATATTATGTAGTAATGAGTCAATAAACGCTGAAATGTTTTGCAATGAAAAAAGTGCAGTATTTATAGTTTTACCAGAAGAAGATGCGAGTAAGTTTTTTATGGTAAGTTTAATAATTCAACAATTGTACAGAGAACTCTTAGTAATAGCAGATGAAAAAGGTGGAAAACTTGACAATAGAGTACTATTCTTTTGTGATGAATTGGGGACACTTCCTCCAATACAGTCACTTGAATTGATATTTTCAGCAAGCAGGTCAAGAAAAATTTCCATAGTACCTATAATTCAATCTATAGCACAATTAAAGAAAAACTATGGTGACGAGGGTAGTGAAATAATAATTGATAACACACAAACAAGTATATTTGGAGGGTTTGCACCAAACTCTAAAACAGCTGAAATTCTATCTAAATCACTTGGTAGCAGAACTGTTATGAGTGGTAGTGTAAGTCAAGGTAGTAATGCTCCGTCAAAATCACTACAGATGATAGAACGTCCACTACTAACATCAGATGAACTAAAATCTATACCTAAAGGTAATTTTATAGTTATGAAGACTGGCACTAATCCTATGAAAACAAAGCTTCCTTTATTTTTAGATTGGGGAATAAAGTTTGAAAAACAATACACTAGAAAAGAAAGTAAAAAGCACAAAATATGCTATGCAGATAAGAAAACACTAGAACAAAGTATAACTAAAAAATATACTGGTAAATCAGAAAATAAGTCAAATAACAATGAAGAAATCTCAGCTGTAAATAAAACCTTAATAAATGAACAAACTCTAATCAAAAACAAGGGTCAGATAAAGTTTAAGGAGCATTAGTTTGAGTTTATTCGGCGAACTTTACAGCGATATTGATTTACCAACACGAGCAAGAATAGTATATATGAATTTAAAAGATAGAGCAGATAAAGACGGAGGTTCGTTTCCATCTCTTGGCAAAATATCTAGTGATACAGGATTATCTAAAAGAACAGTACAACGTGCAATAGATGATTTAATTAAACATAAATATCTTCAAAAAGAAAAAAGGTTTAGAGGAAACAACGCAACATCTTCAAATTACTACAAGCTATTAAAATAAATACCCACTCACAAGGGATAATTATGCACCTTAGCTGTCCATGGGCTATGGTCACAGTGGCTAGCCAATAATGTAAAAGATTAAGAAAGTAATATTACAGAGAATAAATATAAAACTATCTTATAATATTGTTTTACTTTGTAAATATTGGTATAATTAACATTGTATATTGTTAAAAATTATGTTTAGGAGAACTAGATTATGCAACTTTCCCCATTTTCTGCTTTTTATATTGCACGTAAACTTGAGTGCTTATCAAATGAT
The DNA here is from genome assembly GCA_964369405.1 of uncultured Eubacteriales bacterium. GTDB lineage: Bacteria > Bacillota > Clostridia > Oscillospirales > Acutalibacteraceae > CAYJFG01. The sequence goes on along the minus strand of CAYJGB010000061.1, from coordinate 2,780 downwards.
GATAATTTTATCTCTGTATTTTCATCTTCAAATATTAAAATATATCCTTTTCAAATTGCAGCAGCTCATTTTGCATTACGTTCGCCATATCAAAAAGGTGTGATTTTATGTGATGAAAGTGGAATGGGGAAGAGTCATGAAACAATGCTTATTGTTTTACAAAGATGGTTTGAGGGTAAAACAAAAATTTTAATCGCAATTCCAAATTTAGATTTACTTGTGGCATGGGAAAATTTGATTAATAATCATTATTCAATAGAGGTAGTTAATGCACATCAAAGAAATTCAAAAGGAGAAAACGAAAATGTTTTTGAATTTGATGGAATTGTATTAGCGACATATGATTACATAGCAAAATATAGTGAGTTAGTCAGTGAAATAAATTGGGATATAATTGTGTTTGAAGAAGCTACAGCGTTGTCTACTGTATATCAAAAAGAAAGTAAAACGGCTAATATATTAAAAAATATTTCTAAAGATGCGTTTAAAATACTCTTAACAGGAACTCCAATAGAGAAAAATATAATGGACTTGTATGGGCTGATATATTTTATTGATGATAGTATATTAGAATCTGAAGAAGAATTTATGAAAAAGTATTTAAGAAAGCCAGAAAATTATGAGGAACTTAGCAATAGAGTTAGTAAAATTGCGTTTAGAACATTAAAGAAACAAGCTAAAGAATATGCAAAGATAACAAAGAGAATAGCAATCACATATGAATATACATTGTCTGAAAATGAGCAAATATTATATAATAATTTATTTTCATATTGTAATAGAGAAAACAAAATTGCATATCCACAGATAAATAATTATGACTTATCTTTAAAATTACTAGAAATAATTTCATCATCAACATCAGCTATCCTATATACATTAAATAACATAAAAGAAAGATTAGAAGAAATAAAAGATACCAGTTTGTTATGTGAGGAAGAATTAACAAAAATAACACAAATGATTGATATAGCTAAAAGTATAAAAATAGACTCTAAAGTAAAATCACTGCTAGATGCACTTGAAATTATATTTAAGATATGTAAAAAAACAGGTGCAGATAAAAAAGTTTTAATTTTTACTCACAGTACGCAAACTCAAAAATATTTATATGAAATACTTAAAAAAATATATAAGACATCAGTTTACAATGGGACAAGCACATATAAAACGATAGAAGAATTTAAGAAAGATTTAGAAATATTAATATCAACAGATATTGGTGCAAGAGGGTTTAATATAGAGGAATGTTCAGTAATTATACAATACGATTTACTATATAATACACTTAAAATGGAACAAAGAATAGATAGAGTACATCGTATAGGACAAGAAAATGATGTAATAGTGTTATCTTTCATAAATAAAAACAATTTTTCAGATGTTAGAAAACTTGAACTAATTAATAAAAGAATGTTTTTAGCAGATGGAGTTTTAGGTATAAGTGATTATGTAGTAGGTGGATTTACAAATGAGTTAGAAAAAACACTTACAAATTTAATTAATAATACAAGAACAAAAAGAGAAGTAGAGTATGATTATCAAAATTCATTAACAATAAATGAAGAAAAGAATAAGAATACAATAGCAGTGGCAGAAGAAAAATTGTTTACAACATTTACAAAAGAAATAAGAGATAAAATAAAAATATCACCAAAATATATTGAGCTAGAAAGTGAAAGAGCAATAGATAATCTATGGGAGATATCAAAATATTATTTTGAAAATTACAACAAAAAAGATGAAGAGTGTAAGTATGAAATTGATGATAAAAAGAGGATAATTTCAGTTAAGGGAAATAAGAATGCTCCCACATTGTTTTATTATTGGAATGGTAGACAAAATATAAAATACAAGGGTAAAAAGCAATATGGAATAGATAAAAATTATAAACCAACAAGTAATAAAATAACATTTACAAGTATTATAGGTAGAGGAATTATTAATGAAATAGAATGTGGTAATAGAGGGGAAATAATAGTTTCAAATACACAAAATAAAATATCAAATTGTACTATTGCATTATATTCTGTTATAATAAGCAATGGAATTACAGTTCCATTACTTGTTGGAAGAGAAACAACAGGTAAAGTGCTTACACATAAAGAATGTGAAAATATATTAATGTGCGATACTGTATCATATAAGCAAGATGAAAAATGTTATCCAGCATGGCTTAAGACATCGTCGCAGTATGATAAAATAGATAATTTAGTAGATGTTGAAACAATAATTGAAGAAAGACAAAATAAACTAAATGATGTACAGCAAGAAGAGATAGAAAAAATAAAATTAAAGTTAACACTCAATAAAACGAGTTTAGAAAAAGAGATAATACAGAAAGAAAATGAAATAACACAAATAAATATAAAAACAGAAAATGAGAACATCAATAGGCTAGAAATGCTAAAAATAAACAAAGAAAAAAACAAGAAGATATTAGAGTTAAAGCAGAAGAAAGATATGCAGTTTTTTGAGCAAATGCAACTAGAAGTACAAGCACAAGAAGAAATAGATAACTTTTTAGGAAAAGAAAAACTAACAGCAAAAGCAGTAAGGCAGTTTGTAGTGACAATTCATAATGGATAATTCATAATTCATAATGCATAATGCATAATTCATAATTCATAATGCATAATGCATAATTCATAATGCATAATTCATAATGCATAATTCATAATGCAGAATGCAGAATTAAGAAAGCAGAATTAAAACATGTAAGTTGATTTTGGTACTATAAAAGTGTAGCCACAATTAAGAGAAATCTTAGTTGGAAAGCT
>CAYJGB010000060.1:0-5779 GCA_964369405.1 uncultured Eubacteriales bacterium | reverse complement strand
TAAAAATTTCACCCACCAAAAGTGTGCGTTGTGTGCTTTTGGTGGGTGAGTTTTTATTTGTTTGTGTTTACTTTAAATATATGTTTACTGTATTTTGGTCTTTAGTTTTTTTAGTTATAGTTTTTTTAACGCAAACTTTAGTTTTGTTTTTTTCCTTAGTAGAATTATCGGTACTTAATACTTTTTTAATTAAGTCAATTTCATAATCATTAGTAATGAAGTAGTCGTTTGTTTTATTAGAATCTTCAAATACCTTTGTTATTTTAAGCGTAATATATGTTACAAAATATGCTAGAAAACCAGAAATAGCTGCAGTAAAAAGGCTTTGTAATAACTGATTAGTTATGGAATTATATATAATTAAAGCGTCAGGGATTATAAAATTATCTGCTATTAAAGATATAATTGTAAATACAGCACTGTTTATAACTGGGAGAGAAACACTTGATAATATAATTTCTTTGGACTTTAAAAATTCTCTTCTTTCTACTAGTTCGTCAATTTTTGCGTTAGGATTTTCTATTTCTAATCTCATTTGTTGTAGATAAAAGTCTCATGATTTTTCATATTGTGATTTTGTCATTGTTGAGTAATTCTCTAAATTTAAATTTTCTATCTCTTCCAATTTTAGTTTTTTATCTGGATATGCTCTATTGTATAATTTTATATATGTTTTCATTTGTTTATGGTCTTTGTTGTGAAGACATGAATATAAATTCTTCATTCTTTCATTTATATTATTTTTATTAATTTTTCTATTTTTTATAATGGATATAATCGTGTTACTCATGGTGTAATCTCCTTTGATATAATTTTTTACTAACAAGAGAATATTTTTCACTAAAATTGAAATATTTTTTGTGCCAATACCTTTTTACTCTCTTGAATTTTCTACACATACTTTAAAGTAATTTCATTATATAACAGTATTTTACAAAATACAAAATTAAATCGAGGTGCAAAGTCTATTTGTACTATAAACCGTACATATAACTTCAATTTGCCTTTAAGCATATTTAGATGTTTATAATAAAAAATTTAAAACGATACTGCTTGATTGTAGTATCGTTTTTTTTGCTTTGATAATATTTGTGTAATACTATTTAATTAAAGGTGAAAATTGTTGAAAAATGGTAACATTTATGCTATAATTATGAACAACGCTACCAAAGCGATTGTTTCTTTGGCGTGCTTACATTATGAACTTAAAGCTCTGCCTATTTAGGTGGAGCTTTTTTATATTAAGGAGATTAAACTATGTCTAAAAAAACATACAACAAGCTCGTTAGAGATAAAATTCCTGAAATCATTAAGGCATCAGGTAAAGATTGCAACACTGAGATTTTACCTGATAATAAATACATAGAAATGCTCGATAAAAAACTTGTGGAAGAATGTGATGAGTATTTAGAAAGTAAATCTCTCGAGGAGCTTGCTGATATTTTAGAAGTTCTTAGAGCCATCACCACTGCAAGAGGATATAGCTTAGACGAACTTGAAAAAATACGCAAAGACAAAGCAGAAACACGTGGCGGATTTAATGATAAAATACTGCTAAAAGAAGTAGTATAAAAGTGAGGTGAACCTTATGACAAATAGTTTTGCTTCAACAGGTAGTGTTGCAGAGGATTTGTTTATAGAGCTATTTAGTGATACCTTTGGTGCTGAAAAAGCTGGGTATCTCTATTCTCAATACCCTTTTTTTGACATTTACCAAAACAATCGGTTTGCAGATTTTGTACTTGAGAATGGTGCTCGCCGTGTGGCAATTGAAATTGATGATGAAGCTTCACACAATAAATCACAAGTATCACAAAATAAATTCTATGATGATTTGCTTAAGCAAAATAGCATGGTACACCTTGGTTGGGATATATTTCGTTTTGCTGTTAGGCAAATGCAGATACAGCCTGATACCATAAAAGATGAACTGCGTGTATTTCTTGGAACACATCCACATTTTAAAGAGATAGAAGACTATCTTCCAACACAAAAAGGCAAGTCCCTTGATGGCAAAAATCTTGAACTAAAAGAACACCAAAAATCAGCGATTAAGGCACTGTGTGCCATGCGTGATAACAATGAAACCATTGCCCTACTCTACCATGCAACAGGCACAGGAAAGACTGTAACAGCAGTTATGGACGCAAAGTTTATGGGGAAAAGAACTCTTTTTCTTGCACATACTCATGAGCTTGTAGAACAGGCAACAAAAGCCTTTAGGGAGCTATGGCCAAAAGTTACGGTGGGGAAATATATTGATTCGATAAAACAGCCAAATGCACATGTTGTTTGTGGAAGTATTCAAAGTGTTGCCTTAAATCTTGATAAATTTAAGGATAGCGATTTTGGATATTTAATAATAGACGAGGCACATCATGCTTCTGCCGATACATATCAAAAAGTTCTGTCTTACTTTAGACCAGAGTTCACTTTGGGGCTTACAGCAACACCAGAGCGAACAGACGACAACACAGTTATTCTTGATATTTTTAAAAACACTGCCCACAAGCTTGATATACAAACAGCAGTCGAAATAGGTGAACTTGTACCTGTACGCTGTATTCGCATACATACAAATATAGATTTGACAAAGGTTCGTTTTAACAGCGTAAAATACAATATTCGTGAGCTTGAAAGTAAAATTTATGTTCCAGAGCGAAATAATTTGATTGTTGATACTTGGCTACAATACGTAAAAAACAAACGCACTGTTGTGTTTTGTGCAAGTGTAAAACACGCAGAGCAAATAGCACAACTTTTTATAGATAAAGGTATAAATGCAAAGTCTGTGTCCGGTACTATGAAACCATCAGAACGCAGAGAGGTGCTTGTAAAATTTGAAAATGGAGAATCTCCTGTTTTGTGTGCTTGTGACCTACTCAATGAGGGTTGGGATTGTCCACAAACTGAGGTCTTATTCATGGCAAGGCCTACAATGTCAAAAGTTTTGTACACACAGCAATTAGGACGAGGCATGCGTCTTGCTGATGGTAAAGAATTTCTAATGGTGTTCGACTTTGTGGATAATGCTAGCCAATATAATATGCCACAATCATTACATAGGCTATTTAGATTAAAAGAATATAAAGCTGGCGAACTCGCCCTTGCTCCAAGTAGCCAAAAAACAGCTGAACAGGAACTATATGCAAAGGGAGAAAAGCCTGATGCAATTATAGACTGGCCTGTCGATGCTACAGATTATGAACTTGTTGATATATTTAACTGGCAAGAAGAAGCCGAGGGGATGATTTCTCAAATTGAGTTTGTGCGTCGTGTAGATGTACAAAGCGAAACTATAGAGAGATATGTTCGAGAAGGTATGCTTGTGCCTGATTTAATTGTGCCTATGAGCGAGCACAGAACATTTAAGTATTTTAAAGAAGAAACTCTAGAAAAGTATGCAGAGCAATTCAGTTGGCAATTAATCAGCGATGATAATCGCAAGGATTTATTTATGGATATGGTAAGACAAATGGATATGAGTTATTCATATAAGCCGGTACTCATTAAAGCAATTTTAATTTATGCAGATGAAAAAGGTAGAGTGAAGATATCTGACATCGTCTCTTACTTTAAAGAATATTACGAAAAGCGTAGAGCAAGTGGACTTGTGATAGAAAAAGCAGGTAGCATTTATGCTAAAGGTGGATATACAGATAAAGATGTAGAGCGCAACGTGCTTGCAAATCCTTTCAAGCGTTTTGAGGATATGCAGATGGTTAGGCATACGAAAACACTTGGAATTATTGAGGTTGACAGCTCGGTTTGGAAGAAGCTCAGCAAAGATGAGAAAGCTAAGATTGATAGGATTTGTGATGAGAAGTTGAATGGGTATTATGATAGGTTTAAATAATCTATAAACTATACTCATATAAATAGATATATTCAAACAGAGGGATAAGGATTGAATTTTTTTGATATACTTCCAGGTAGCTTTTTTCAGTATTAGTTTCAGGAAATCGAGAAATATATGTAGAGTCACTTATGCTTTTGCATGATTTATTGAATAGAGGATATTTTTCAAAAATTCAATCATAACATGCACCACCCTCTCACTTTTAAGACGTATAGTGAGTGATTTTTTATTTCAATATCGTAAATTGTTAAATAATTGGCGTAAAAGAAAACTTGAATTCATATTTAAACAATTTATAATTAATACTAAAGTACCATAGTGTAAAGAACATAAGTAGGTGTTTTAATATAGGAAAAACTATTTGCACAGGTGTAAATCAAAAAATTATTAATACTCTTGTATAGTTTATAATCACCAAACTCAAGACAGCTTTATACAAGGCTTTAAATTAGGTGTTGAACTTACAACGAAAATACAAAATCATATCAACCCTCCTAACTTCACAAGTTTAAGAGGGTGAATTTTTGTTGTTTACTTTTTAAATTTGATGTTTAAAACATATAAACCAGAATGCAATTCTTTGTTTATATAAATATATAAATTTTACGGAATACATTCCTTAGTTTTCTTGACTTTAGAATAAATTAGGAATATACTGTATATAATATAGGTAAGAGAGGTGTTGTTATGAGCAATATAATCAGGAAAGAATATCTTGATTGGTTAATACGTAATAAAGATAAGCAAATTATTAAAGTTGTTTCTGGAATAAGACGATGTGGAAAATCAACAATGTTTAATATTTTTAAAAACCATTTACTTGATAATGGTGTGTGCGAAAGTCAAATTATTTCTATCAATTTTGAAGATATTGACTTTGAACATCTAAACGATTATAAAAAACTATACGATTATATAAAGCCTCTTTTAAATTCTAAAAAGATGAATTATATTTTTTTAGATGAAATTCAACATGTTGAAAATTATCAAAAAGCTGTAGACAGTCTTTTTATCAAAGAATATTGCGATGTGTATATAACGGGCTCTAATGCTTATTTTATGTCAGGTGAACTTGCTACTCTGCTAACAGGCAGGTATATTGAACTTCATATGTTACCACTATCTTTCTTAGAGTTTTGTTTAGGTTTGAATGGAGATAGAGCAAACCTTTCAACAAATGATAAATTCAACCTATATCTTGAATATGGTGCTTTTCCATATGTTTCTAAACATGAATTATTTGGTAGTGATGGAATGGAATATTTAAGTGGTTTATATAACTCTGTAATACTCAATGATGTTGTAGCCCGAAAAAAAATTAATGATGTTAGTAGTTTAAAAAGTGTTGTGAAATTTATTTTTCATAATATAGGAAATATAACTTCAATAAATAAAATTGCAAACACACTTAAATTAAGTGGTAGAAATACTGATAGCAAAACTATATCTAAGTATGTTGAGGGTTTATGTGAAAGTTTGATTGTTTATGAAACACCAAAATACAATATAAAAGGAAAAGAATATCTGACGAGCGCAAATAAATATTATGTTGCAGATATAGGACTTAGAAATTTATTGATAAAAGGTTCAGATACGGACATAGGACATATCATAGAAAATATTGCATTTTTGGAATTAAAGCGTAGAGGATATGATGTTTGTGTAGGTAAAATTGATACATTAGAAGTTGACTTTGTAGCAACAAAAGGAACAACTGTTGAATATTATCAAATTTCCGCAACTACTCTTGACCCAAAAACACTAGAAAGAGAGTTAAAACCTTTTACTAAAATAGCAGATAATTACCCAAAATATCTTTTAACGCTTGATACAATATTACCAAACGCTGATTATAACGGAGTCCAAAAACGCAGTTTAATAGATTGGCTACTTGAATGATAAGTTTAAACTAATTTATAT
>CAYJGB010000059.1:0-5947 GCA_964369405.1 uncultured Eubacteriales bacterium | reverse complement strand
ATTTAAAGTACGCACTTAAAATAAAGTACATACTTAAACTTATTTTTCATCTTTAGCCTTGTATCTTTTATATCGTTTGAACTTTATTTTTCCACCTTGAATTTATCCCATATTTTAGCTACATCTAAAATCACACCATTTTCAAGTGCTTTAAAATGCTCTTTACCACAATGTATTTTTAATTGCTCTGTTGTTCTTAACCCCCATATGTTTTCTGTTCCTTTTGTTTCTATTACAAAATATAGTTTTTCTTCTCCATCTTTATCCATATACACTGCCCAATCTGGATTATATGTACCAATTGGAGTTTCTATTTTAAATTTAGATGGTATTTTAAAAAACAATTTTACATCTGGGTCATTATTTAACGCTATTGCAAATGGTCTTTCAACTGTACTGCTATCATATACTATGTAATCGTATATACTGTTTTGTACTGATACTGCATCTTTATCTAAATTAGCTGTTAATTCTTGTGTATCAAATATTTCCATAGCATAGTACTCTTGTCCATCTAGTTTTATATACTTTATTCCATCGATAGCCAACTGATGTCTAATATTTTTTATTATTTCTAATACTTTTTCTAAATACGCTTGTGGATTATTTAAAAAATCTTTTGCTCTACCACTTTTAAGCAATATATTGCGTACAGTATCACGCTTTATCAAAGTTTCTTCACTTATTATCCCTATTATATTTGGCAAATAGTTATAACTTGTTTCAAGTTCAGTCATTTTAAGACCACGTTCAAAATGTGTTACTCCTGCGTTCTCTATATTTATATCGGCATTTCTTGTTATTAATTTAGCTTTTGGAATCGGTTGCATATTTTCTATTTCATAAATACTTCGCTTAAGCAGTTCTTCTGTATTAATTTGAACTCTGTATGCTGTTTTTTGCTTAATTTTATCCCACAATTCTTTGAATTCCGGCGATATTAATACCTTTTTATTTAACTTTACTGTTACTTCTCTTGCTGCATCTCTTATAGGTAATTTATTATCTGCTTTTGCTATTTGGCTTTCTAGTCGACTTCTTGCCGCTTCAAATTTATTAGGTAAATCTAACGTCCCACTGATTAATGCATTTTTCATAGTATCTTTTATTTTTCCTGTTTTCGTTATATATCCTTTTGTTTCAAAATGATTTATCAGCTCGCTTGCTTCTTTATGTGTTACTTCTTTTTGGGTTGTTATTGTTTCTTCTACTTTTAATGTAGAATCTACTGTATAAATTTTTGATATATTTGTATTTTCTACTGCTGTTTTTACTTTTTCTGGATGCTGTTCCATTATCTCTTTTAGCTCTTCAACTGGATTTTCACTTTTTGTATTTTCTTCTATGCTTTGTAAAATGCAAATTGCTTCTTCTTCTTTTATTTCTCGTTCTACTATGTTTTGCACCTCATATTTCATTCCACTAAATAGGCTTAACTGTAAAATACCAAATTTAACACCAGTTTCTTCTTCCATCTCTGTTTGTAATTTTTGTGCAAACTCTGCAAAACTTTCATTCGCCATCACATGCAATACATTTATATTTTTATCTTCTATTCTCTCTCCGTCTTGATTTACACACAATCTAAGTCCTCTTCCAACTTTTTGTCTTTGTGTAAATACTGATTTTTGTTCTATCAAGGTGCAAACTTGAAATATATTAGGGTTATCCCAACCTTCTTTTAACGCTGAATGAGAAAATATAAATCTAAGTGGACAGTCGAAAGATAACAGCCACTCTTTGTCTTTCATAATAGTGTTATATGTGTCATAATCGGCTAAAGTATCACCTTTTGTATTTTTAAATGTTCCTTTTTTGTCTTGTGAAAAGTATCCGTTGTGAACGTCACTTAACTCAACATCACTAATACTTATTGATGAATTTGTTTTATGCCACAATGAACGTATTGACTCATATTTAGGTAAATTTATGAGTTGTTCATAACATTCTTCAAACATTTCTGCATATACGCCTTTGCCACCTGTAATAGTTCTATAATTATCTACTTTATCTATAAAGAATAGTGATAATATTTTTATTCCTCGTGATAAGTTCATAAGTTCTTTATCAAGATGTGTTTCTATTGTTCTTCTTATTTGCGATTTTTTTATTATGTTTTCATCAATAGCACCAATCGCTTTTCCAATTTTCACACTTTCAGTGTTTGAAAACTCTATATTCTCAAAATTAGGAGTGCAATCTATTCCAGAAATTATATAACTATCGTATATTTCTCTATTACCTGACTTAATATATAAGTCATCTCCTGGTTTAACTGTAATGTTTTTTCTATTAACTATACCATCTTTATTTTTTATATCTATCTCTATCTTAGCTTTAAATCCACTATCTTGAGATACTGAGTTTAGTTTTATATACGGTTTATTAAAATCATTTTCAATTGTATTTGATGATACTACTATTTGTTTTACTAGTCCCATCTGATATGCATCTACTGGTGTTAATCTATATAACAAATTAATCTTTTCTTTATGTGTAGCTGAATATCTTAATGTACAAAGTGGATTTAAACTCGCAATAGCCTCTTTTGATTTATTTGTATTATCAACGCTTTGAGGTTCATCTATTATTACGATAGGATTAGTATCTTGAATATACCTCATTGCTGTTTCTCCATTTAATTTATCACTAGCTTGATTAATTATATTTTCAGCCTTTTTAAATGCATCAATATTTATTATCATTATTTCTATGTTTCCACTAGTAGCAAATTGTCTTACATCTGATAGTTTTGATGAATTATATATAAAAAATCTGTTAGGTGTATTATCATATATATTTGCAAAATGTTCTTTTGTTACTTCCAACGATTTATATACACCCTCACGAATTGCTACTGATGGTACTACAATTATAAATTTTGTAAAACCATAGCGTTTATTCATTTCAAATATTGTTTTTGTATATACATATGTCTTTCCCGTTCCTGTTTCCATTTCTACGCAAAACTCTTTCAATGCAGAATTATTTTCAAGTGCTGTACATACTAAATTGTTATTCTTTTGCACTTTATTCATATTCTTTTCTATCTGTTCATCACTTATCAGTAGTTTGTTACCTATTCCGTATTCGTTTTGGAATATAGTTATTTCATCATTATTATCAACTGTAAACGTACTTTTACTTTTTTCTTGTCCTTTAAATAAATCTACTACACTTTCTACTGCCTTTGTTTGAAAATCTTGAATTTTAAATTTTAACTTCATTTAATTTAATTCATAATGCATAATTCATAATGCATAATTAATTCATAATTCATAATTCATAATGCATAATTAATTTATAATTCATAATTCATAATGCATAATTAATTTATAATTTGTAATTTATAATGCACAGTTCAAAATTATACATTTCCTCCTTTACTTGAATTTATAATAGCGGTTAGAATTTTAATTATTTCTACACAATCAGTATGCACACTTTCAAATTCTTTGGTAGAAATATAATCGCTTTCATGTAGTAGCTCAAGCCAATATTCACTCTCACTTGCTTCTTTAAGCGATATATTTAATTTGAATATGAAATCTGCCTTACTTTGACCTCTAATTGCCTCTTTTACATTTGCACCTATACTTGTTCCACTTCTTAAAAGCTGTTTTGATAAAACAAATTCTTTCTTTTCATCACTAAGGTATTTATATAGTTTTATAATTCTTAATGCAAAAAGCTTGCTTTTATCAACTATTATATTATCTGTTTTCATACCTCTCTCCTAATTATAAATTGTGAATTATCCATTATGAATTATGAATTATCCATTATGCATTGTGAATTATCCATTATCCATTATCCATTATGAATTATGAATTATGAATTGTGAATTATCCATTATGCATTATGAATTGTGAATTAAACAAGTTTCATCTCAATCCCTCTATCTTTTAATATGTAAAAAGCATTACTTAATGCACTATCGTCTTTAAAACTTTGTTCTGTACATATTATTTTTGCCGGTGCATACTGCGCCATTGCTTCTATATCTTCTGCCGTTATATTTTCTGCAAAACATATTAATAGTAAAAAATCTCCTATTACATATACTATCTTTTTATTTACTTCTATATAACTTACTTCTATATCTAGTGGTACTCCCATTTTGAGTATTATTTCGTATATTACGTCTAATGCTTCCCTGTCTGGTTTTACGCTTTCTACCATTTCATTTACTCTTTTTGTAAATAATTCTATATCATCATTTTTAATTGGCGTACTGTCCCACTGTATTAAGTTTGTCGTATCCAGTTTAAACACCTTAAAACCAGTGTCTAATTCATAATTCATAATTGATAATTCATAATTATCGCTATTTTTAGAAGTTTGTTCGCCCTTTTCATTATGAATTATGCATTGTGAATTATGAATTGTATCTTGTTTGTCCTTTTCATTATGAATTATGCATTGTGAATTATGAATTGTATCTTGTTTGTCCTTTTCATTATGAATTATGCATTGTGAATTATGAATTGCTTGTCCTGCTCTTCGTATTCTCTCTTTGCCTATTTCGCATATGTTTTTATACCCTGCCTTATACGCTTCGCTTTTTTCGTCTGTTACTTCTGGCAATTGCACACATATAAATTTTCTGTTACCTCCATCTTCTGCGTTTAACGCCATTACTGCATGGGCTGTTGTTGCACTACCACTAAAAAAGTCAAGTATAATGTCATTGGAATTTTTATCTGTTACAATTTTAAACATTTCTGTCAAGTATGGAATTGGTTTCGGTGTGTCAAAAACTATACAATTAAATAAATTTTTAATTTCATCAGATGCATTAGCCGCATTAGAAACATTATCCCATAGTGTTTCTGGTATTTTTCCTTTATTTTCAGTAATAAATAATTTTCGATATATGTTATCTCCTCTAATAATAAGTTTATTATCATTATCCATCTTAGTTAAATTTTCTTTGCTAAATAACCACAATCTTTCATGAAAATAATTTCCATTTTTATCAGTAAATTCGTATTTCACTCCTCCTTGCGTTCCTCTTGCCCAGCAAGCTAACATACGATAAACTCCTCTTTCATCATTATCTGGATTTTTATATGCTTTTATTGTTTCTTTATCAAGTTCTAAAAAGTTCACATTAAATTCATTTTTTGATTTAGCATAAATAATTAAATATTCATGTGCTTTACTAAACCATTTTGCTGAATTATCTCTACCTCTTTTTCTCTTCCAAATTATTTCCCCCACAAAATTCTCTTCCCCAAAAACCTCATCACATAGTTTTCTTAAATTATGCACTTCGTTATCGTCTATGCTTATAAATATTACTCCATCATCTTTTAGTAGGTTGCTTGCAAGTCTAAGTCTAGGATACATCATATTTAACCAGTTTGTGTGGTATCTTCCCATTGTTTCTGGATTTGATTTTGTTGTTTGGCTTGTTACTTCTTTATATTTTGACATAGGGTCTTTGAAATTATCTTCATACACAAAGTCATTTCCTGTGTTATATGGTGGGTCTATGTATATCATCTTAACTTGTCTGTAGTACGCTGTTTGTAGTAGTTTTAATACTTCTAAGTTATCTCCCTCTATATACAAATTGCCTGTATTATCAAAATCGACACTTTCTTCTTTGCATGGTCTGAGCGTTGCTGTTGAGCGTTTTTGTGCTAATCTTAAACATTCTGATTTACCTTTCCACTCAAATTTATATTTCTCAAAATCGTTGTCTATATATTCTCCACAAAGCGACAATAGTTTGTCTATATCTAATGTTCCCTCTGTAAAACAGTCTGGGAATACTTCTTTTAATTTATCCTTATTTACTTGTTCTATATCCATTGATAATCCATCAATTTTATTCATGTCTTTATTCCTCCTCATGGGTATATATATTATTATATTTAACTTTACTTAAAAACCTGCTAAGAAAAGTCAAGCCTTTTTTAGCAAGTTTATAAATTTTTTG
>CAYJGB010000058.1:0-5981 GCA_964369405.1 uncultured Eubacteriales bacterium | reverse complement strand
TCCCTATCTTGTTATTATTCATAAAATTATCTGTATGTACCTTTAATTTTATAGAAGTTTTTATTGTTTTTTTAATTCAATAACCCTTTATACGTAATATTATAACACATTAAGACTAAGGTTTGCAACTACTTCTACATAATAATTAAATCTGTATCTTCGTTCTTAGCATATCCATATTTATATATATCACAGTTTGCACTTAAATTAAATATATATACACTATCTGTCTGGTCAAACTCTTTTACAAATCTATTATTTAAATCAATTATAATATTATCTAATATTCTTTTACTATTTTCAATTTTGTATACTGAATATTGTAACCGATGTCCAAATTTTCTTATATATTTATTAAATTTTGCTCTTTTTTTATTGTCCGATATATCATAACTTATAATAATCAATATTTACCCTCCTGCTTACCTTAATTATAATTTGGATATTCATCTATAGGTTTATTTTTCATAAATGCTCTATAATAAAATTGTATGTACTTAAATATTTCATCTTTTTCTTTTAATATTGCTTGCATAAATATTTTTATATAGTCAGAAGTTTTTTCATACTTTAGTTTATATTGATAATTTATCACTTTAAAATCTTCCTCTTTTATTTGTTTTAAGTTTATTCCTTTTTTTACTGATGTATCTATAATTGTTCTAAACGGCTCAATAATATCACAAACTAAAGATTTTCTCATATAAAATTGCTTCAATAAAATTAAATAACATAGTATATCCTATATCTAAAGTAGAATTTACAAAATCTGACTTTATTCGTGGTTTTCTACCTTTCCAAAGAACATTGTCAAAGTAACTATTAAAGTACATTTTAGATGCCATTCCCTCATAACCCATAATTTCTTGTATATTGATACACTTATCAATATTGCTTATGTACTTAGTTAAATGTGATAAAATTTCTCTTTGTAATTCGTTTTTGTTTCGTATATCTAAAACAGTCTGATATTGTTTCTGTATTTTGTTTTTTGTTATGTGTTTTGCAATATCAATTTCTGAATATAAATATTGTCTTTTTTTAAGTAGTGTGTTACCATTTTTGACACTACCTATTATATCATAAACTTTTAAAGATGATGACATTAATATTATAAAAAATCCATATTTCCGGCTTTTTTCAATTAATGGGGAAGTAATGCTAAAATTACCTATGGCGAAAATAATATAAATATTATAACAACTTGTTTGTAACTTAATTTTCTTATCTTTATCTTTAACTACCAAATTTTCATTACTAAAAGAAAGTTTTTCGCCCTGATTGAAAAGTATAAATATAATTTGTTTTTTAGTAAAATCTTGTAAACTTAGCATATTAACAACTCCTCTTATTATATGGTATAAAAAATCACTTTAGTCCAGAATATAAGCATAATTCTTCGTATATACAATACTTGCATTTTAACACATTTGTTTGTATAAAATTATCAAATTCAAATGTGTCAATCTTTTTTAAAGTAATTAGAAATTTATCATACATTGTTGTATCTTCACAAGGTAAAGGAATATTATATTTTTTGTTGTCTTGTATGCTATAAAGTTGCATCTTTTTTATGGTGTATCCCATTTCTTCTAAGCAAAAGTATTGTGCATATAATTGAAATATATATCCATCATAAATAGTTTTTATTTTCCTCTTTTTTTCAGTTAATAAACCTTTATCTATATCAAACGTATCTATTTTTCCTATAAGTCTATATTTATTGCAATAAATTGAAACACCTTGTAAAATTGACTTTTTAGTTGAATAACTACTATCATCAACTTTCTGGTGCAAAAAACTACCAGAAAGTTGATTTTCAGTTTGATTTAGTAGCTGTGTATCTTCGTCTATATTATGAAAATAAATTGAAACTGGGCAGAAAATAAAATCATTAATATTTGAAATTGATATTAAATTATCCATTTATACTCACTTATAAATTTTCTTTTTGTATGTATTCTAACCATTCTTTATTTGTGATAGAGATTTTTAATTCTTTTACATCAACGTCTTTTAATTTATCTACTATCCACATGCCTTTTTTTGCAATATGATACGCACCATTTGCATCTGCATCTATTGGAAGAGAAATGTTATTATTCCTACTATCAAAAAATTCTCCGTCATTAGCTTTAACAGGTGATATCAAATAATCAACGGTACTATTTGATATGCTGTTTCTCATTTGTAATGTTAACTTTAAGTAGTAAATAAACGACTTAAAAAATTCTTTTGTAGTCTGTTCTAATATCTGCTTTTTAAGATTCTTAGAATAATCTATATTATTTTTTTTGAACAATTTTATAAATTCCTCAGTAATATCAAGTGATTTAGATTCCCATTTTCCGTTTTCCTTATTTTTTGTAGTAGAAATACGCTCTCCATTAGTACAAACAATCCATTTGTTTTTATACGAAGTATTCCCACCTTTAAATTTGTTATAATCAATATAAAATTCAAACATCGAATTATTAAACTTAATATCATCCATATTATCAATTAATGCTTTTGTTTTTTCTATACTTTCATATTTTGGGTGTAGTAAGTCTACAAAACCAGTTTTAGGGTCAATTTTACTTGTGTTCCATGGAGGTATAAAGAATATTATACCGTTTTGCCTTGTCATTTTTGAAAAACTTTCAAACTTATTAGTAAGCTGGTATGCACTATATAGCCCACCTAATTCATCAGGCGACTTACTCTTATTCACATAATAATTAAGCTTGTCTATAAGCATTTTTTCAAATTTTTGATATACTGACTTTTCCACATTAACACGACTTCTCTTAAACCCTGAATTTAAATCTTCCATTACAATTATAGCATCATATTCATCAACTAACTTACAAATTATATGCACTACCTGACTTATATAACCCTCTTTTAATTCTTTAATATTCTCTATACTGTTCCAGTTTTTCCTTTCTTGTGTACGCCTATCTTCTATCGTCTTTAACTTATCGTGATAATTAACAGGTTTACACTTTTGTCCATTATACTCATTTACTATAGAATTTAAAGAAAATTGTTTTTCTATCTCTCCATTAGGGTTAATTAAAGAAATATATAGTAAATGTCGCTCGCCTCTATCTATACCTATTATATACGAACTACCCTTTTCTTTTAATTTTTCCAAAACTCTATCATTCAACTTTGTAATACCCTCTGATTTAAAGTTAAGAGTAATCGGCAAATGCAAGAAGAACTGATCTTCAGTAAATCTTTTATCTTTCCATAAGTCATACGTAAATAGACTTTTTTCATTACTACTTGAATTTTTCTTATCAATAGGTTGATTTTTAGGGTGAGTAGGTTTACTAGGTTTTAAGCTCTTTGGTCTATAAAACATTTCTGCCCCACCGTTTAGAGCATAAACTACATTTTTAAGATTAGCTTCATCAAATAAAGCTTTAAAGTACATTGTATGTAAATTAGGAGTACCTTTACTATGCTCTGAAAAATCTTTGTTGTATAGCTTAAACAAATATAGTTTCCCTTCTTTAACAAGTGTATCGATGTAGGTTTTAGACACTTTGCTAAAATTAACATTATATCCTTGGTCTTTTACTTCTTTATAAAAGTAACTTGTATCAGCATATTCTTTAGTAGGTGAAAATTTAAATTTAAATACAGAATAGTCTTTATTTTTATATAAGCAATCTTTAAAATAATCTATTAAGTTGTGACAATCTTCTAAATTAAATGTATTACCTTTTTTATGAGTTTCGTTTTTATAATTTTCAATAATTTCTTGGCTTGGACAATATGTTTCTAATCCTTTTTTTGACAAACAAACTTTAGGTAACATCTTTTTAGGGTCTGGAAATAATTTATAATTCATTTTTTCAAAATACTGCTCATCATCGGAGTAAGGATATTTTACAAAAGATTTATTATGTTTTTTATCCATAATTGCAAGATAATAATTTTTCTCATCTTTTAAGATTATGCTAGTATTCGCTGTTTCTTTGTTAATATCAAACCCATTAAGAAAAGTTGGATTGCTAAAATTAAGTTTTATTTTGTCAACTGAATATGGTTTTTGAGTTACAAAATTTCTAATCTTATTATAAAGTGGTATTAATTCATCTAACTTTACAAAAATTGCATCTAACGTATCATAAAACGATAAATCTTTGCTTGCTTCTTTTCCAGAACCTTTAAATGTAGCACATAAATCATATAATGCTTTTGAGGTGTCTAAAAACATTTTGATTTTTTGTACTTCATCTTCATTAGATTTTAAATTTATCTTATCAGTATTATCAAAATTAATATCTTCATAATATATATCCAGTAATTTGATTAATTCTTCGTATGTATTTTTAAAATATGTAGTTATTTTTTGATTTCCTTTATTTTCTGTTGTTTCATCAATATACTTACTGTTAGCATAACTTATAATGTCTGACAAACTATAACTCTCTATTTTTTCTATATTACTTTCTCTGGTCTTTATATATTTTTCATCAAACTTAGGTTTCTTTTGAAGTATATCGTATTCATCATAAATGCAATTTCTAATTAAAGACCAGTCATTAAATACATTTTTAGATAACCTAGTAAGCGTAGTATCGTTTTTTATATATATTTTTTCTGTATTATAGCTGTTTAAATCACATAGCACAGTTGACATATTTAAGAAAGCATCTTTCTTGCTATCATAAAAATCTTTTATTGCCGTATACACAGACTTGCTATCTTCAAACTTTTCAATAATAAATGAAGATGTTGTTTTATCGCTCAAAATTTGTTTATATAATGACTTGAATCGAGGTAGCTTGATATTGTTTTTTTGACAATGAAGATTAATTTTTTCATTAAGTCCTTGTATTTTAGGTGAATTTTCTAATGTAAACCCATTAATAACGTCATTATACTTTGTAATTCCAGATTGATTTAAAGCAAAATTGAAATATTCAATTGTAAATATTTCGTCTAAAGATAAGTTAGTAGGTATTTTAAATTTTTCTATTTCTATAGAGGATAAATCAACAATATCTTTTATTTTGTTATACACTTTAATATTTTCAATAAATTTTGGTAGATTATCATGCACTATACGATAAGATACAGCAGTAGACTTTTTCTCACCCGTATAAATGTTTTTTCTGTTTTCGTGAAATCCAGTAAGATATGTAGAAAATTTATTAAACTTTTTAACAACCAATTCATCATCTTTATCAGGGTTATTTTCTAGTATTAAAGTTAATATATCCTTGTTAAATAAGCTTGCACTATTAATCTGTTTAGCTATATTCTTTCTAAAATTTTCTTCAATCTTTATCATTTGTTTTTTATCAGCTTCAGATTTGCTATTTAATTTATATAATTTATAATATTCATCTAATTCAGTCAACTTAAAACTTTGTAGTGATTTATCAATATGATAAATATGATATTTATCAACTATTTTTTTAAGTTCTTTGTAATCATTAGACCTAGTTTTGTCCTCTTCTAATACACTAGAAGTAGAATTTAAAATATTTTCTAATGTCTCTCCTACGGGTATAAGTCTAAATTTTAAAGTTTTGGACAAGTTGTATTTGTTTGTAAATTGATTAATTAAATTTTTATTTCCCATAAATATTCCCCTTTTATATAATATGTTTTTATTGGCTCAAAATAAATTTAATCTTGTCTAAAAGATTTTATAATAATCACCCCTTTTATAAGAATTATTTTCACATAATGTTTTTTACTTTAAATGTAAATTAAATTTGTAAAACAATTAACCTTTAATCGTATATATTTATTATGTTTTTATTATATAACATATATTTACAAAAATCAATGCAAAATTTTTATATAAAACGCTATAGTACGTTAAACAGTACAACTAAATAAAACTTGAATTTTTTTTAAGTTTTATTTACATATTAATAACACTGCATTCCATCACTTGTAATATTATGTTTTACTTGAAAATGATATTATCTATTATTATAAGATAGATACCTAGAAAACTATTTATTTGT
>CAYJGB010000057.1:0-6582 GCA_964369405.1 uncultured Eubacteriales bacterium | reverse complement strand
ATTCTAGGTTTAACTAATATTCAAAAACCATATCCTAAAAAATAATTTCAGCCGACTATTTCGGATGATTTTTTTAAGATAAAAACAGCCTTACTTAATTGTAAAGACTGCTAATAATATAATTATTAAATTATAACTTTTTATTTATTTGTTTTTTTTGTTTATGATAATTGTTGATACAATAGCACCAATTATCAAAAGTGATATTAATATGTAAATTGTTATCCAAAGCGGTGTTATGTTTAAAAATATATTAATACCTATGAAAATAAATATTATAGATAAACTTAAAAAAATAATACTACTTTGATAATAATAAGGCTTTTTTTCTTCTCTTGTCATTCGGCTTCGTTGTTGCTTAGTTCTATATAGATATTCATTATTTAATAGTGTGCCTTTTTGCAAAAATTGCATAATACCTATAAATATACAAGCTAAAGCAATTGCAAATATAATTATACTAAATATTATAGTTGCTGTTGGATACATAAAAAACACTCCAAACTGTTATTTGTATTTATAATATATTTTATCATTATTGTTTTAGAGTTTCAAGCATTTTTATTACTTCTACATTGAAAAGCAGCCTTACTTAATTGTAAAGACTGCTTTTGTTAATTTTATCAATAATAGATATCTATTCATTTATATATTTAATTCTGCTTTCGTCATATCTATCTACAAATTTATTTGCATCATCTTTTTCTGGATAACCTAAAGCTAAAACACTATATGGTAATAGCTTTTCATCTAAATTAAACATTTTTGTAATAAACGACATTCTTACTTCATCTGGAGCTGTTCCAAACCATACAGAACCTAATCCTAATTCTACGGCTTCAAGTTGAATGTTTTGGGTTACAGCACCTAAATCTTGTTCCCAGTGTTCTGGTAATTTCATTCGCTCTTTGTTTCCTAGAACTATAATTCCAACATTAGCTCCTTTTAAACAACTAGCATATGGATTAAACTTTGATAACTCTGTTAAATTCTTTTGACCTCTAACAACTATAAATTCCCATGGTTGTTGATTAGCTGCTGACGGTGATTGCATCGCTGCACGTAGGATTTTTTCTACTTTTTCATCTTCTACTCGTGTGTCTTTAAAGTTTCTTACACTTCTTCTTGTGAAAATCGAGTTCATTTTTATTCACCTTTCTTTTGTATAAATTCTATTTTATCGTTTCCAGAACCTTTTATAAAAAAATAATAAACACCATTATCAAATAAAAAATCAAGATATCCTAAGTTTGTTGTAACAAGACCTAGTTTTTCAAAATGTTCATAGTCTTTTTTAATGTCATCAGATTCATAAGCTATATGGTCAATTACGGTTTCTTTAAGGTCTTTATTTTCAATTAGTTCATAAGTATTATTTCCATCAGTTATAAATATAAACTCCATTCCATTTTTAAATCTATTTACAACTTTAAATCCTAAAATATTTGTATAAAAATCTACTGCTTTTGCTAAGTCTGGAACTGTTAAATTTATGTGGTCTAATTTTCTATTATAAATATTCATATTACACCTCCTATAAAGTAGCTCTCGGTTTACAACTGTTTAGAAAATCATCATCTGCATTTCTAATATATTCTTTAAGTTCTTTTATCATTTTATCTCTATCACGTGGTAATAAACCACTTATACTGCTTGAGTTCGTAGGATGTATTCCATAAAACGGAACATTGTTAACATCTATAAGTTCTAGCACTTTTATTTCTTCTTCTAATATTTCTAACTCTGTTGCTGGTGTAAATTTACCGTTTTTCATATCAGTATGCATTTTACTGCCCTCAAATAGCCCTAGAGTTCCAAACCATATTATAGATGGTTTAGTTTCATTTATTAGCTTTGCTGTATCTATTGCATTTTGTATCCCTTTACCACGTCCACCAACACCTAACATAAATCCATCATCATGTCTAATTCCAAATTTTACTAGTCTTAAAAGTTGTTCTCTTGCTTCTTTTAATGTGTTTCCTTTGTTGATATCAATTAGTGATTGTGCGTTTCCTGTTTCTGTGCCTATCCACAAATCATTTATACGCATATTTTTTAGCTCCATTAAGTCATCATCACTTTTAGCTTTAATATTACTAATTGAAGCATACATAGTTATTACAGATACTTCTGGAATATGCTTAATAATTAAATCTGTAATTGCTTTTAGTTTACTTTTACTTAAAACAAAAGCATCACCGTTAATTAAAAAAATCCTATCAATATATGCATACGTATCTCTAAGTTCCATAATATCTTGTTCAACCTGAGACAATGGTTCTACTTTAAAGTTGACACTACTATACATAGTGCAAAAAGCACATTTGTTATGAGCACAACCTACAGTGACTTGAAGTAATTTTGTGTCAAGCATTGCTTCAACAGGAGGTCTGAAAATTGGTCCTGTATAATGCATATATTAAACCCTCTCGATGATATCTTCTTTAGATAATCTTGATTTTGGTAAATCTCTATTAAAATCGTTATCGCTATGATAGCCAACAGCTACAACTATAGATGAAGTATAACCTTTTTCTCGTAGGTTGAACTCTTCATCTAACGCTTTTAAATCGAAACCCTCCATAGCAATTGCATCAAGTCCTAAAGCAGCGACACCTAACAAAAAGTTGCCTAAATTCAGATAAACTTGTTTATCTGCCCAATGCTGATAATCTTTATAATCTAATTTATGCATAGTTGCAAAAATACTTCTAGCACCATGATTTTGTGCTTTAAATTCTTTTTGAGGAAATCTTCCATCTGCTTCTTCTTTAAGAAGAACTTTTTGCAGATAATCCTCAGTTAAATCTACTTGAGAAGAAAAAATAATAACAGCACTAGCATCTAATACTTTTTGTTCGTTGAAAGAATAAAAACCTTGAGCACCCTTAGTTATTCTTTTCTTTCCTTCTTGTGTTGTTGCAATTACAAAATGCCAAGGTTGAATGTTTGTAGAAGAAGGGGAGAGTTGTAATAAATCCTCTAGTTGCGTTATTTGTTCCTCACTTAGCTTTTTACTAGAATCAAATTCTTTAGTGCTATAACGTGTGTTTAAAGCTTTTATAATATCCATGATATTACCTCCATTTAATTTAAAGTTTATATTATCATTACCTGATAATTACATTATACTCTTACTTTAAAATTAATCAATTATGGATATTTTTGTCAGTACGGATAAATTTGTCCGTACTTATTTAATCACAAATTACTTTAGCATAACTAAACTCTTTGTTATATTTATAACCCCACTGTGTAAGTGAGTTTAGTAGTGGAAGCACTTCGCTACCAATCTTTGTTAATGAATACTCCACCCTTAAAATTTTCTCCTCAAACACTTCTCGAGATATTATATTTTTACTTTCTAGTTCTCTAAGTTCTCTTGATAATACTCTTTCACTAATATCAGGGATTAATCTCTTGATTTCACCATATCTTAGTACACTGCTATTTCCTATATGAAAAATAATAAGAGGTTTCCACTTTCCACCTATTATATCGAGAGTTAATTCCATATTACAGTTAAACACCTTTGAATTATCCATTTTAATATCACCTCGTTGATTTATATATAGCATTTGGACTTATATTTGTTTTTAGGATAGTAAATTAAATTTTGTAGTGCAAGGCAAATTTAATTGGTATATTGTCATATTCCTATTAAATTTAACACAGCAATTTAAAATTTTAGTCGGATAGAAAAGACTAATAAAAGTTTATATGCTATATTAATAATATCAACTTTTAATTAAATAATCAATCCCATCAACATCTGCTATTTGCTCTCCGTTTAGACTTGTTCCAAAATATATTGCAAGTTGTCTTTTAATATCTTCTTTTTTCATCAGACTCACTTCAAACCCTTGGTCCGATATTATCTTTTGTATTCTATTTATGTTTTGTAGTACTTGCTCTTCTTTTAACGATTTGCATCTAATCACAAACATAAATTTTCTTGATGTTGATGTACCTGTCTGAATTTCATCTAAATACTTTAGGTCATTTTTAAGCATATCTATTATCATTTTGTTATCTTCATTTTCTATTCTTTGTTTTAGATATGCTTTGTTTTCATCAAAACATTCACTTGCATCACTACACGATATCTCTATGTCTGGTACTGAACTTAGTATCATCATAAGGTGTCGTATTTTTATTTCTACATTCTGGTTAGATAGCACTGATACATTAATCGGTGCAACATTTAAAAACACAAATTCATCTTTATTTATTTGTATTCCATACTTTGTGAATGTTTTGATTTCTAATAGATTTTGTACGGATTTGTCTTTTTTAAACTTCATTTAATCACGCTCTTTCCATATGAATTTCTGTTGTGATGATATAAAATATTTACTTGAATATTTTATAAAGTCAATTACTGCTGTTTCGTCAAATCGTATTGTAAGTATCGCATATGCAATTACTATTGCTAAAAATATCGGCGACTTACTTTGTGCAAAAATTAGTATTGAAATTAATAAAGAAATACATATTATAGAAAAATCTTTTAATTTCCAAAACCATAAATTTGCACTCGATTTTAAGTTTTGTGGGTATATATATGTTGTCATTTTATCTCCTTATCTAAGTGCTGTAGCAACACTTTTTGTTAAACTTACTGCTGATGATGTTGTGTGCATTACACTTGTCATATTCACTTTCACACTTGAATCAAGTCCAAACTGTCCTGCAATTCGTGGAACTTCATTTGCTGCAAGTAGTATACCTAAGCCTAGTAACATATCATCTCTAAAAGTTATAAGTCCTAATAGTAGCAGAGTTGTCTGCATAAATGATGTTAAACATAATGCTATCACTTGCTTTATCCACTGATTAAAACCGTCTTGATACCCTCGAGGAATACTGAACATATAGAGCGTTCCAACTGCTATTTGAACTAAAAGTATTCCACCTCTTTTAATGTTTGCAAAGAAGATTTTTACAATACAATAGATAAAAACTATCATACTTACAAAGTTTAAAAAGTTCATTGAAAGAACTTCTCCAGATAACTCAAAAGCAGAAGCAAAAGCATCTGTTGCAAGTCCTGAAATATCTACGTTTTGAGAAGATGCAAAGACTGCTACTAAATCTATCGAAAAAGTATTTTGTAGACTTATTGCAAATTTATATAGTTCAACCGGTAAAATACCGATTAGCGAACACGCAAAGAAACCTTTTAACGTGTTAATCGCAGTAGTTTTTATATTTGCTCGTCCATTTTGATATTCAATAGCTAAATCAAATACGGCAACTATCACACCAATAATAAATAACGCCCAACTAAGAATTGAAAACAAATCTATAGTTGCTTGCACCCACGATAGTTCATAGATGTCTGCACCCATATTATTTATCATAGTAAAAAATTCAGCAGCAGCACTATAAATTAAAAAATATATGCTTTGCATAAGTGAGTTAAACATTGCATCTATCATATCAAGACTGATACTTTCAAAAGTCTGACCAACAACTGAACCTAGACCCTCCATTAAACTTCCTAACCATTCAAACATATCTTATCACCCGACTTTCTCTATTAATTTTGATGTTACTATAAGCCTATGAGTATTTATCGAGTATGGATAACATGTCATAAGGCTTATTTGGTTTATATTTCTTTCGATATTAAAATGCTTATACGCATTTTCTGGGAGTATAATATCAGTTTTAGTTACTTCATAATTTAATTTTATGTTAAGTATATTTACACTAAATGTATCTCCCAAAACTAACTTATCAATATCATCAAACAGCTTTGTAAGTGGCAATGCTGTATGAGCTGATAGCACTGAATGTACACTTTCACCCTCAATCGGAAACGAGGAGTTATATATATGTGCAACGCCGTTATCAAGCACACTTTCATCATCACCATGATATATTGGTAGTTTTACATCTATCTTTGGAATTTCGATGTAACCTATAATTCCATTATCGAAGTTTAATATGTTTGAGTATTTCTCAACACTTATGTATTTTGATTTGAGCAAGTTTTCGTTATATGTTTTTGCCTCTTTTAAATACTCCTCCCTAAGGTCTAGGGAGAGAGTATCTATATTATTTGAGTAATTCTGTATTATGTCTTGATTTAGTTTACTGTTAATTAAGTTGTTTATCTGTGGATATATAAAAATAAGTGTTGATATAATAATCAACACCACACCTATAGTTATATACTTTTTCATTGTTCTTTTATTGTCTTTTTGTTATTTCTTTTTCTCCCAATTATAATTACTGTTGCACCACTTACTACTAGCACTGCACCTACTATGTATATAATTGTGTCACCTTGTCCACCTGTGTTCGGTAACAATATGTTTGAGTTTTTAATTTCTACACTTGCATATCCATCAACTGGGCTATTTGTTACGTAAGTACCATTTGTAAATACATCTCCATAAGTTACATCTACTGATATTTCAATAACATTTGTATGAAGATTATATCCCTCTGGAGCTTTTGTTTCTACGATATAGTATGTGCCACTTTGTAACTTCATTTCTTCGTTAGCTGTATTGTAATATTTAACTAGTCCGTTTTCATCACTTACACCAGTAGCAATTACATTTGTGT
>CAYJGB010000056.1:0-6684 GCA_964369405.1 uncultured Eubacteriales bacterium | reverse complement strand
ATAGGCTACAAGATAAGGAGATTAATGTTACTGCTAATCCGAGAGTGGTTAAGGCGATTAGGAGTGAGTTGCAAGAGATAAGGGATATAATAAAGAAAATAAATTAGATGAAAATGATTATAAAGTTATAAGAGAAATTTTTAAAATAGTGAATTAAACATCTAAAATAAATTGACTTTTATGCTTGTTTAGTCTATAATAACAAGCATAAAAGTCAATCAGATTGGTGGTGGAAAAATGACACAATCCAATAAAATTTTAGAAATTGCTAAAAATAATAATGGTACAGTCACTTCGAAAATGCTCAAAGAACAAAATATTAGTAGAGGAGTTCTTAAGTACCTTTGTGACAAAGGCAAATTAGAAAAAACATCAAGAGGTGTTTATGTATTACCTACATCATGGGATGATGAATTTATTAACTTGCAATTAAGATTTAAAAAAGGTGTTTTTTCCCATGAAACAGCTCTGTTTTTACATGATTTAACTGATAGGACACCAATAAATTTTCATATGACATTTCCAGCTGGATATAATCAAGCAATGGCTAAAAAACATAATGTTAAATGCTATCAAAACAAATTAGATATATATGGAAGTGGAATAATTGACATATTAACTCCGTTAGGCAACAAAGTTAATGTATACTCAATAGAAAAAACATTATGTGATATTTTGGTTACTCGAAATAAAGTGGATACAAGTGTTATTAGTATAGCATACAAACGATATTTAGACTATGCAAATAAGGATATTCCACTGTTATCACAGTATGCAAAACTATTAAGAGTGGAAGAAAAAGTTAGAATATACTTGGAGGTTTTACTGTGAAAAATGCAATGCAGTTAAAAGCGATAATTAAAGACATCGCTAAGAGAAATTCAATTTCAGCACAGATAGTAATGCAAAACTATATGCTTGAAAGATTTTTAGAGAGAATATCATTATCGAAATACAGAGAAAGCTTTATTTTAAAGGGTGGATTTTTGATAGCAGCAATGGTTGGTCTTGATAGTAGAGCTACCATGGATATTGATGCTACAATTAAAGGACTTCCAGTTAATAAAGGGCAGATTATGCAGATATTTAAGGAAATTTCGGATGTTAAAATTGATGACAACATAGAGTTTGAAGTTCTTGGCATTTCAGAAATCAGAGAGTTGGATGAGTATAGTGGATTTAGGATTTCACTAAGTGCAAATTATCCGCCTATGGCTATACCTTTAAAGTTTGATATAACAACCGGAGATAAAATCACACCAAGAGAAATAGAGTATAAGTTTAAATTGCTAACTGAGGATAGAAGCATAAGTATTTTGGCTTATAATATAGAAACTATTTTAGCAGAAAAGCTTGAAACAATTATCTCAAGAGCAGACCAGAATACTCGCCCAAGAGATTACTATGATGTTTACATACTAAGTAAATTGCAGTATAAAAATATAGATGTTGATACACTTAAAACTGCTTTTTATGCTACTTGTGAAAAGAGAAAATCTTCTGATTTAATCGAGCGAAGTCATGAGATTTTGCAGATGGTTATCGATAGTAAAACCATGAGTGATAGATGGGAGATATATCAACGAGATTTTGATTACGCAAAAGAGATAAGTTTTATGGATACTTGTGAGGCTGTATCAAAGTTATTGAAAAATATTAAAATTGCTTAATATTTGTAGGAAAATGGAGTTTAAAAACCTGATAATCATGGTGGAATATTTACTGAAAGCGAACGAATAATAAACAGAAATTTCCTAACAAAAAAACCCGTAGATTTATTAATTCTCACTATTAGCATTAAATTAGACTCAAAAAAATGAACAAAATGAATTTATAGTAGTAGAACGTAATATCGGTAAAACATATAACGATGATGAGGATAAGTACATAGCAACTAATAGTTTTAGTATATATTGCGAAAAAAGGAACTCATATTTTACGCATAAAAAGGAGAACTAAGCATGAAATTACACAACTATCTAGGACAGAACATAAAACTTACTTGTCATAATGGTAAAATTTTTCCAAGGTGAAGCTGACTGGTATTCACCAGCACAAGATAATGAGGATGATTTAGCGACTATTTGCGTTGGAGATTATGAGTTTTTTGAGAATTCAGAAATTGCAGATGGAATGATTAAAGAATCCTCATTGCCTGATAAGTTTAAAATTAAAAACTGGAGGAAATCATCTCTAAATTGTCCTAAACACAGAAACGATTAAATACTTAATAAGCAATATTTGTCTATTCACAAGTAAAAGTACTATACAAACATTAAAATAAAAATTAAATGTAGTTAAACGCAACTAAAACAAGAAAATCAGTAAATGAAAAATTAGGATTGGAGTAAGCGATATGAAAAAATATAAATACCATTATACAGTTTGTAACGTTTCAGATGTAGAACTTTATGAAAAACAATGTATCGCATTAGAAGAAAACATTCCTAATATTATAACTATTTTCAAACTAGATGCAGTTGACGGAACTGATATAGCTAAATATGAAGTGCAAGGTAAAAATATATTAGTTAAAAATAGCGATAGTGTTGATTCAGTGTATATTGATTCTGATATAGAACTTGAACAATTTTTTAAGAATAAATAAACCCTTAATAAGCGATGTTTGTCTATTTGCTAGTGTAAACCTTACAACACAAGTGTTAAAATAAAATCAAACAGATTGAAACACACTTTAAACGCAATTAAAACTAAATATAAATTTAAAAAGTATTATACACAAGTGTTGTGCTTTTTTTATTGCAATTTTTATTAAAAGAGATGTGGTTAATAGTCCAACAGTGGTTAAGATGTTAAACTGTTCACAATCATAGAATTTACTGCGAAGATATTATAACCGACCCTAAAACACCAAAAAGCAAAAGAGTAATATCAATGCCAGACTTTTTATGTGAAGAAATACAAGAGTATATAGACAGCTTATACAAGATAAAAGATACAGATAGAATATTCCCAGTAACAAAAAGTTATCTACAAAATGAAATGGCAAGAGGTTGCAAGCAGTCAGGAGTTAAGAAGATTAGAAACCATGATTTAAGGCACAGTCACTGTTCACTTCTAATAAACATGGGGTTTAGTGCAGTAGCAATAGCTGATAGGTTAGGTCATGAAAGTATAGATATAACTTACAGGTATGCTCACCTGTTCCCTACTAAACAACTAGAAATAGCCAATAAATTATCAATCGAAAGAGGTATTTAATATGAGTGAAAAAGTAAAAGACAAGAAAAACAGATGGCGGAGTAAAACAGTAAGTTTTAGAGTATCGCCAGATGAATGGGAAGAGATTGAAAGATTAGTAAGACTAAGCGGTATGAGTAAGCAAGATTATATTATGCATAGACTTCAAAATACTGAAATGACTATACAAGCTAATACAAGGGTGATTAAGGTTATTAGGGATGAGTTAAAAGAGATAGGTAATACAATAAAAGAAAATAAATTTGATGAAAATGATTATAAAGTTATAAGAGAAATTTTTAAAATAGTGAATTAAACATCTAAAATAAATTGACTTTTATGCTTGGTTTCACTTAAGAAATGGTTCAAAAAGTTAATAGTTTTGTGAAAAAGTAATACATTTGTGTTATTTTTAACACATAACAAAAAACAGTTGACAAAAATGTAACAGCATGGTATAATATCAGCAAAAGAAACCTATAACCTGTTTTGTTATTTTATTACCACAACAAAAAAGGAGTGACTACTATTAAATTAAATCAATTAAGCGAAATTAGAACCGGACTTATTCTCTCAAGAAAGCAATCTAAAATTAAAACGGAATTCTATTACAAGCAACTCACACTTAAATCTATAAGCGATAATGGATATATTGCTACTGATTTTCTTGAAGATTTCTATGGCATAGAACCATTAAATACCGAATACTTAACAAAAATGGGCGACATAATCGTGAGATTATCTACCCCTTATACAGCTGTTTTAATAGACGAAGACACAGAAAATTTTGTGATTCCTACTCATTTTGCTATTGTAAGAGCTAATAAAAATATAGTTAGTACAGAGTATTTATACTGGTTTTTAAATTCTGAAATAGTTAAAAAAGAATATCTTAAAAACAATACAAGTAATATGATAGGAGCAATTCGCCCACTTTTTATAGGAGAAATTGAAATCAAACTACCTACAATAGATGAACAAATTAAAGTAGGTAAGTTTAATCTTCTTACAAAAAAAGAACAATATTTACTTAGAAAACTTGAAGAAGAAAAATCTATTTATACAAAACTACTACTTGAAAACCTGTATATGAAAGGAAATTAAAATGACAACTAAAACAGATATTCAAAACACACTATGGAAAGCATGTGACAGCTTTCGTGGAAAAATTGACAGTTCAAGATACAAAGATTATATACTATCAATGCTATTTGTAAAATACCTAAGTGATGTAAATAAAGAAAAAAGAGCCGAGTACGAAGAGCAATATAATGGCGATGGTAATAGAATTGCTAGAGCTATGAGTCGTGAACGATTTGCGCTTGACGAAGTTTCAACTTTTGACTATCTATATGAAAATAGAGGTGACACTGAAATAGGGCAAAAAATAAATATCGCACTTTCTCATATTGAAGAACACAATAGTGGTAAACTTCGTAATGTATTTCGTGCTATTGACTTTAATTCTCAAGTAGACTTTGGTGATGTTCGTGAAAAAAATGCTATTCTTAAGAACTTACTATTAGATTTTTATGAACTTGATTTGCGTCCATCGCACCTTGATAGTTCTGATATAATCGGTGATGCTTATGAATATATGATTGCAAATTTTGCATCTGATGCAGGTAAAAAAGGTGGGGAATTTTTCACACCTAGTACAGTTTCAGAGCTTGTAGCCAAGCTTGTAAAGCCACAGGAAAACGACCGAATTTATGACCCTACTTGTGGTAGTGGTGGTTTACTGCTCAAAGCATTTAAAGAAGCACCAAGTAAAAAAGTAGCAATTTACGGACAAGAGGCAAATGCACAAACATGGGCACTTTGCACTATGAATATGTTTTTACATAATATAGATGATGCAAATATTAAACAAGGTGATACACTTGCAAACCCTCAACACTTGCAAAACGATGAACTTATGAAATTTCAAGTTATAGTTGCAAATCCTCCGTTCTCATTGGATAAATGGGACAGTGGGTTTCTAGGAGAAGTGTCAAGCGATAGCAAGAAAAAAGCAAAAATGCAAGCAACCCTTGACCCGTATAAAAGGTTCACATTAGGAGTTCCTCCGTCATCAAAAGGTGATTACGCCTTTGTTTTGCATATGCTTAGTAGCTTAGATGCAAATGACGGAAGAATGGCAGTGGTGCTCCCTCATGGTGTGCTTTTTAGAGGTGCAAGCGAGGGGAAAATTCGTAAAGAGCTTATAGATATAAACTTACTTGATGCAGTTATCGGTCTACCGTCAAATTTATTTTTCGGTACTGGTATTCCTGCTTGCGTGCTTGTGCTTAAGAAAAATAAACCTAATCGTGATGTATTGTTTATTGATGCCAGTGGCGACGGTAACTTTGAAAAAGGTAAAAATCAAAACATCTTACGAGAACAGGATATAACAAAGATTGTAAACACTTATACAAATCGTGAAACCACTGAAAAATACAGTTATAAAGCTACATCAGATGAGATAAAAGAAAATGACTACAACTTAAATATTCCACGTTATGTAGATACCTTTGAGGAAGAAGAAATGGTAGATATTGATGTAGTTAAAGAGAATATTGAAAAACTTGAAAAAGAACTTGCACAGGTGCAAGCGAAGATGAAAGAGTATATGGAGGGACTTGGAATATGAGTGAAAAAAGTAATTTAGAATTACTAAAACTATTTTTAGAAACGGAACCGCCTTACAAGCAAACAGTGATAACACATGATTTTTTTAATGCACTAAATACAAATTTCACAAATGTAAAGTTAGAACTAAATTGTACTAATTGCAAAGATGAAAGAGTTTTTGTATTTAAAAATTGTTTTGATGGTGGACATCGTGTTATACAATATCGAACACTAGAAGATAATAGTATAAAGTTACCTTTATTAAGATATTTAGTAGAGTATGAATGTTCTTTTTGTGGAAAAATATATCTTTTTCCATTAATTTTAGAAAATAATATAATTCAAAAAATTGGGCAATCACCATCATTTGCACAATTAGAACAATTAAGTGTTGAAAAATATAGAAATGTGCTTAGCAAATATTACATTGAGTACAAGCGTTCTTTATCTGCCTATTCACAAGGAATGGGCGTCGCTTCATTTGTATATTTACGCCGTATTTTAGAAAATTTGGTGGAACATAAGTATGCAAAATTAGAGAATAAGAATAATGAGATTAAATTTTTAGACAAGCTTAAAGCTGTAGAAAAATGTGAGCAAATTATACCCGAAGAAATTCAAAAAATCAAAGGACAGATTTATTCAATACTTAGTAAAGGCATTCACGAATACACCGAAGAGGAGTGCATAAGGTTGTATGACGTAGTTCGATTTGTGATAGAGTTAATTTTAGATAAGCAATTGGAAGAAAAACAAAGAAACGATAAAATAGCTGCCTCAGTGGCTCAAATTAATGGAAAGCTGAGGACAGAAAATGACAAATGAAATTAAACAAAGAATTACACAAATACAAAATGGAGAAGTGCC
>CAYJGB010000055.1:0-6858 GCA_964369405.1 uncultured Eubacteriales bacterium | reverse complement strand
ATTACATCTCCTAATAAAAATTCGCTTGGTTTAGATAACTCTAACTCCAAGCGAACATCATTGTAATTATTTAGTTCAGTCATTAATTTATACGCTACATAAAAACCACATCTAAAACTTTCTTCTGCGTATTCTTTTGTAATCAAATCTTTGTTATCTATTATTTGTAGAACTAGTTTTCTATGTGGTTTATCTAATTCATCTATAAGTGATTGATGTGCTGATGATACTAACTCTTCATACATTTTAGGTGGAGTGAATTTATCGTACTTGTAAAATAACTCTCCTAGTTTACTCATAGTGTTGCTCCTTTGTTTTTTGTTAAGCAACACTATATCACAGGTGATAGGGAATAGCTATATGTAATTACTACTAAGAAATTTTTTGTCTTTTAAAGAACACTGCAATAAAAACATACTCGAAGCAGTTGTGGTAAATTCTAAGTGCATACTTTTTGCATATCAGTGGATATAATCGCATTTTAAAATTGAATATCCCTCTAAATTTCCACACAAAAACCTCAACATATAAAATTTATGTTATCAAAATGTTATCACTTGGAATTTTAACACAAATAATAATGCATAAACTTTCATTAAAATGTATAAAACATGCAAAATATCGGCTATTTTGCGTGTTTTATGTATATTTTATGTACATTAATCGCATACCAAAGCCACTGAGCGCTACTCCCACTCTCCGTTTATAGGTGTAAATTATGAGTATTTAGGTACACAATGTGGTGTAAATAGGGGAGTTTTCTCTGTATTATCCTCGCTACTCAGATTATTAAAGAAAAATGTTATCAATATGTTATCGTTGATAAGGGAGTGTATAAAAATCGTCTTGTATAAATAACAAATTCATATTTTAAATATCACTTCACTATTTAGACAAATATAAGATTTTAAATTTCAAAATAACTTCTTTGCTACTAAATGTCTGTTTTATTTGAACCTTCTCGTTCGATAATACCATCACTTTTTAATGGCTAAATAATCCTATCATTTACTGTCAGATAATAATGCTGTATAATTAAGATAGCAAAATATTCTAACACTAACGTTAGAGCGAAAATTCGTTGATAGAGTGGCTTTAAGAGAAGCAGTTATAGATACTATCGTGCATAACGATTACACCTATGAAGTACCGCTACTTTTTAAGATTTTCTCTGATAGAATAGCTATAACTTCTTATGATTGACCTCTTAATGGACTTGTTGAAGAAGATTTTTTTAGTTGTCGTTCAATGGAACGAAACAGAGAATTAATAAGAGTGTTAAAGATGTTTACCTTGAATAACAGTTAGGATCTGGTATGAGTAGGATTTTAGAAAAATACGCTAGTAGTGCTTTTGATGTCACATCATTTTTTTAGTAGTAACATTTATGTTTAGTGAGCCAGCAAACGACAGTAATGACAGTATAAATGTAGATATAAATGAAAATAAAATATTAATCTGGAATTTAATCAAATGTAATCCAAAATCACAAGAAAATTATTTTTAGAAGAACTATCTATATCTATACGTATAAATAATTAATTCATTTTTGCACCAATATCATACAGACCTAAAGTGGCTGGTCTAATATTATTTTTAATCCTATCAGAAAGCTGTAGTATTTTATCTAAATTACTAAGTTCGAGTGTTTCTCCATCGTTAGCAACACCAATATATAAGTCTCCACCTTTATTTGAATTTAGAAAAACTACTACTTCATTTTCTATTTTATCGGTTAACGTAGCTTTTAATTCTGTTGTGTGGTTTCGATTAAATTTATAAATCCTCCTTACTATTTGTTAATTTTTCAAACATTTTTCTTTTAATTTTATAATTAACCATTTCTGTATCAAAATCAGGTGGTGTAGGTTTAAATTGGTTATCGTTTTTTTGTAATTCATATTCTTTAAATTGAAATTCTCGTAATGACTTAATATTAATTTCACTAAGCAGAACAACATCATTTAATCCACCCTTAACTTGCACTAAGTCTTTTTTAACAGAGCCAGTTGGGGCAATTATTCTGCTATCACCATAGTTTGATGTATTAACTTGTACACAATAACAATGCAAATCTCTACTTAAAGATTCCATAATATTGCTAAAGTACTTTGTATCACGATTATATTCTACAGCAATTATTCCATCAACTACATCACCAAAAAGAGACCTATCCTTTAATGAAGCTAATTCAAAACAACAATATACAGAAAACCAAAAATCATTATATGAAAATAGATCATAAAACTCTCCTTCTTTATATGTATAGCGATATCCTTTGAGTTGACATTTTTCCTCGTGTGAATAGTGCACTTTGTTTCTTAAATTTATATGGCAAGATACATTATCTTCATCTAAAGAAAACGGAAGAATAGTAGCTGTTAAGTTTGTTGCAATTTCTTCTTCAGTATTTGATACTTTATGAATAATATGCTCAACTCCTGTTACTATAGCTAACTTGTTTTGAACGGCTTTTTGTGCTAATAAGGGTAGCCATTCAAAAGGTGTATAACATTCAGGTAACACAAGCATATTAGCTTTGATTTTTATTGCATCATCAATAATTTTTTTAAGCCTATTATATCTGTCCATTTTTCTATTTGGATGATTAGTTAGAATTTCAGGCAGCATTTCATCATATTCAAGAATTGTATTTGCTATCGCTATTTTACATTTTCCTGTATCCAAATGTTTAATATCTGCTGTTGTAACATACGATTTAATTCCATTATTTACATTGTTTATAGATTTTTCTCTAATGAATTCAAAAAACTTATCAATATTGCATTCTAAGATATTAGGATAATTCAAAGCAACATAAGCTTTTTTAGAAGAACTCAAAAAATGGAATTTACTTTTTCCTAACCTATAAATATTATCTATATATTTTGTCATCTCAATATCTTGCAATTTTATACAATAAGGATATAACCTATAATATACTGTTTTAATATCGTAAGGTTTATGTTTAAAATAACACGCATCGCTTGATCTGACAAGTTTACAGTAGTGTTCAAATTTTGTTAGATTTAATTTTTCCTTATCAGTAAATTTTGTTTTTGTATTAATTATATTATCTACCATTGCTGGTATTGAATATTTGTTCACCATTCGTGTAGTAATATATGCATTACGATATTCAACAAATTCATGATAATCTATAGGATTGTAATCTGAATTAACATCTATCTTAATAATATTAGCGATGAAGTTATCTAATAGTGTTTTGATTTCTTTTCTCCATACTAAGGCAGTAGCGCGAGTAATTGATGAAGTTACATGATAAATTAAACTTTCTTTCACTTTTAGTATGTTATTATTAAAATTATCATTTACTTGTAAATTTTTTATTGCATTACAAATATTATCTAATAATTGAGAAGCTAAGTCAAAATTTTCGTTAGTAATTAGTTGTTGTAAAATTATTTCTATAAGTATATAATTTTCAATAATTTTATCATTGCTGAATATTTTTAATATATCTTCCTCAAAGTTGTTTTCTCTTTTATCATCTACTAATAAAGAAATCTTTGTCATTTTTCCAATAAATTTAGATAAATTAAACTTATTAATAGTAGCATCTTTAATATCCCCAAATTTATTTACACTTGAATTACTTTCTTTTATGAGTTCAAAAATACTGCTATAATCAGAAAATTTTAAATACTCATCTTCACCGGGCATAAATCTAAATTCACTTCTATTTTTATTAATAGCATCTCTAAAAGCCGTTAAAAGTGCTTTAGATCCACCTGCCTTAAAGTAAAAAGTTTTAACTTTACTATTTTGTACAGTTACTCTACTTGGGTTCTTTTTGTTATCTGTGTATTGTTCCATTACATTTGGATTGATATAATATGTTTTATTTTTTTCATCATGTGTCAATGTTTCTTTATCTAAAATAAGTAGTCCGTTACCTTCTTGACATCTAATTTCAGGCTTTGCCTTACAATTACAAAAATAAGATTCAATAACATCAGAATGTGTAAGTGTACCCTCCATAAGTTTGGAGTGAATATAGGTTTTCTTTTCCACTTTATCAACAATTATTATATCATCTACATATCTACCATAATATAACGGGTTCCACTTACTATAAATTGCAGAATCAAATTTATTTAAATAGCAATTTGATAAAATATTTGAAGGTAAAAAT
The DNA here is from genome assembly GCA_964369405.1 of uncultured Eubacteriales bacterium. Classification (GTDB taxonomy): domain Bacteria; phylum Bacillota; class Clostridia; order Oscillospirales; family Acutalibacteraceae; genus CAYJFG01. Next base: position 2,702 of record CAYJGB010000055.1, on the reverse strand, counting down.
CCAATAGGCAAGCAATTTCCTGTACAAACAGTAGTCGGTAATTTCTCACTATATCTACAAATAATTTTATATATAAAAGTGTTAATTCGTTTAACAATATTATCATCAATAGTTAATGTAGATTGATTATTATCCTTATACTCATAATAAAATTTTTCAAAAAAAGAATTCTCAAAATCAACAGAATAATAAAACGACATTAAATCCATTGTGATAATTAGTACATCTGTTTTTTTATCAATATAGGTTTCAGCAATTTTCAATCCATTATCTCGCCAAGTTTGATATTGCTCAAAATATGGCTTTAATAAATATGGTGAGTATGTAAGGTTGTTTTTTTCAGTTAAAATACTTTTTCTTATTCTATTTCCAAACACACATTCCGATAAAGATGAGTCAATAGATATTCCTACGGTCAACATCCATAATATACCAATTAGTTGAACTTCTACATTACAATCAAACATATATTGTATTTTATCTACATAATATGTTTTAGAGTTTTCGTTATATATTATTTTGTTTTCATCATACTTACTTTTTATGGTTTTTGGAAATGCAAGATAACTAACGCTATTTAATAGATATTGTTCATACTTTTCCCAATTTGAATCTTTTTCTTGTAATGCTTTAGCTAGGTTAATTATCTTATCATTAAAATCATATGCATTTTCAAATTCTACTAATTTTTGTCTAAATACTAATTGTGTTTTATCAAAATACATGCTACCTTTTAGCTTTTTAAAAGCTATTTCAATTTGCTCTAAAAGATCCACAAAAAAGCCTCCTTTAAATTTATAATGTTACAAAAGTTACATTACATAAAGTATGCCTTTAATGCTGATTCGCCTATATGTTCTGTTGCTGTGTAAACTGTTTGACCTAATTTAGACATAAAAGCATTGTAGTTGTTATTTTGAATTGATTGATATAACAGCTGTGCAAATATTATCAATGTAATAATATGATTCTCGTCTGTTAAAGTATCAGCTATTTCTTCGCTAACTAAACGCAATCTGCCATTGCTGTTTTCAACTAAATATAAATATTTCTCAGTCAAATATCTATTTGTTTCACTCAACTCTTGAAATGAGCCTCTGGTTACAACACGATTTATCTTTTGTATATCAGCATATAATTCTGCATTATTTGCATTATTTTTATCTGTGATTTTCATTATATCATCTGATAATTCAACTGTTTTTTTCAAAACAGATTTTGGGTCAAATAATTCCTCTTTAAAATTATCTTTATAGTTATTCATCATTTCCACTCCAATATCTCTTTCAAAAGTTCTATTGATTTTCCATCTTTTGCATCATTCGTACCCAGCTCACCACAGAAAGCCTTTGAAAGGATTGATTTTTTGATAAGGTCGATTTTATCTATAACAGAAACAAGCTCTTTCGCTTCGGTTTCTTTTGCGAAAATGCTGTCGAGAATACGTACGATTTCTTGTTGTTCTGGGAGGGTGGGTAAGTTGATTGAATATGATAGTATATCTTTTTCAGAAACTCTTGGCAAATTAATCCCTTTTGAGTTTGAAACAGCATATTCAATGAACTTTTGTAAATTCATAATATAATTTACAAATTTAGCTGATACATCTATTTTTGCTCTAAACACTAAAATATCAGTTGAGCAAATTCCAACAAAATATGCAATATCATGTTTGTTTAGATATGGACGTAATTTTCCGTACAAAATGTCGCCTTTCTTAAAAAATGTTTTAATACTCTTTACATTTTCTGATGTAGAATATCCTGTTATTCCATTGTTTTTTTCAATGTTTTCCAAACTAACATATTTATATTCATTGCTATCAGTTGTAGGGTTATATTTTGTTTTAATTGTTTCAATAATATTTTTTAGTGCTTTCTTATCCCAACTATCAAACGAAACTCCATTTTCTTCTCGCCATTTCTGGGTAAGCTCGCCTGTGAATGCCTTATGTAAAATTGCAGATTTTCTATTCTCAAAGCTATTGAGTGCATTCTGTGCAAGCTCTTTTGCCTCATCAAGTTTTGAAAATAGGCTTTCGATACGGTCTACAATTCGCTTTTGTTCAGCAAGTGGCGGGAGGGGGAATTCATGTTGCTTTATTACTTCTTGTGAAATATTTGGTTGAGCTCCACCTTTTCCTTTTTTTATAAAAACATCTTTTTGTGAAGTTGCATAGTAAAAAAGATACTTAACATAAGTATAATTGTTCGGTAATGCACAAGCACAGGCTTGATTTGTTGTTGCTTCAACACCCAAAATAGCAACTTTGCCAATGGTTGCTCCATACATAGCTATTATTACTGTACCAATGGGGAATAATTTTGCACTTGATTTCTTAATTGCTTCATCTGTGATTTTTTCTTCTGTATCAAAAATATAATCGCCTAAAAGCTCTCCCGTCTTTACCCAAGGAATAGCACCAGTGTAAAAGTCAGGATTTTTTCTTGATGGAGTTCCACCTGAACCCCATTTATATACTTCACCCAACCTCGTCCAACACCAATTCTCTGGCAATTTATATGGCTGTTCCCAATCTGGCACAAGTGCATTTTGCAGTTTTTCTTCTATGGTAAGGGTTTCTTTTTTCTTCGCCATACTATTCACCACCCAAATGCTTTAGCTCTTTTACAACACTCATAATGAGATCAACAGCCTGTTCAAGCTGTGCTACTACTTCTTCACTACTTTCAATAGGGTCT
>CAYJGB010000054.1:0-7265 GCA_964369405.1 uncultured Eubacteriales bacterium | reverse complement strand
CTCTTTTTAACTCATAACCTACTGTTGATGGACTACAGTTTAATTCCCTTGCTGTAGCTTTATTTGAATAACCTAATTTCTTTAAATGTGAAATATTGCTCCTCTTTCTTCTTTTCTTAGGTGTTGCCCTCTTTTTCGTTGTGTGGTACTATTAGTATAGTTCATAGTTTTTGGCTCCTTCTGTTAGTTTGTTGTGTGGTAACTTTATTCTAACAGATTTCCAGTAACTATGGACATTTTTTTAAAATTTTTTAGGTATTCAACTTCATTTTACAATTAACCTTAAATATAAAAAGTATAATATAATTTATCTAAATTCAAAGTAAAATACGTAAAAACACACTCTCTAAAAACTTTTAACATAATGTTTTTAGAGAGTGTTAGTTTTGTTTATAAAATATATATCAATATATTCTAAGGATTATAAAATTACTAAATAAGGTTACTTAAGTTTCTTTAAATGCACTTTTATTCACTCAGAGTGACTAAGTTTAATATAATTTATTAATTACTTAAAGTGACTTTTCTCTTTTTAGCAAAGGAACTAAAGCCAATGTGCCAAATAAAGCAACTATTCCTAGAATAATAAATAGAATAATTTGATTTGATACAAAACTTAGAGCGATTGGAAATAATAGTGCTGATAACGAAAACCCTACCATAACACAACCATAATTAGAGCCAATGTTTTTAAGTCCAAAGAATTTACCTGTGATAAGTGGGAATGCTCCTGAAGTTCCACCATAGCAAAAAGCTATGAGTATAACTACAGCCATTAGGAAATAACCTTGTGCGAAAATCAACATAAATGCACCTAGAGTCGTAATTAAAAGTGTTAATAAGCAAGCAAAGCTCCTACTAGTTTTATCAGATATAATAGGAAAAACTAAACGTCCAATTGCATTACTAACGCCAGTTAACATAATCATAATTGTCGCCATATTATCATCTAACCCACGTTCTAATGATAGAGTTTTGAAAGATGGATTTAGTATAAAGTAAACAGAAGTACCAAACATCATAGCTAAAGTAATTAAGAAAAATGTATTTGTTTTAAGCATTTCTTTAGTAGTAAAGTCTTTATCTGTATTACTAGCTTTTGCTGAAGATGGTAAGTCTTTAGGCATAGTAATAAAGTTAAAACATGCTAAAGTTGCTATTAAAAATGTACCACCTAAAATAATAAAAGTAGTTTGAAGACCAATTTGTGATTCTAGAACTTGGATAAGTGGAGCAAATATAACAGTAGAGAAACCGAAAGTACAAACAGAAATACCAGTTGCTAAACCACGTTTATCTGGAAAATTTCTTTGAGCAGTACTAATAATCGCATTGTACCCCATACCAACACCAAAACCACCTATAATACCATATGTAAGAAAGATTAAAGTTCCTAAATCTTTTGGAAGTATAGATGTAGAAAACATAGCAAGAGATAAGAGTATACCACCGATTAGAACAGTTTTTTGAGTGGTAATTTTAACTTGAAGTCTACCACCAAATAAAATACCAATAACGAAAAAGCAAAGCATGAAAGAAGATGTTAGTTTTACAGTATTTACATCCATATTAAAATAAGTGGAAACTGGAGCAACAAAAACGCTCCAAACATAAATAATACCTAAAAATAACTGCATGACTGAGCCTGCAATAAGAACGACATTTCTGTTTTTTTGTACCATATTTCACATTCCTTTTCAATCAAATTTGTATAAATTATAATATAAAACAAGAGCAGTGTCAAGCGTTAACGCTTTAAATTGCTAAAATTAATAAAAAAGAAATATTTATTGTTGCATAATTTACAATAGCTAATAAATTATGTTTAATTACCTAGACTTATATTTTCGATTAAAATATAAAAGAGCTGTCGCATTTAGAAAATTGTTAGTCATATTATACAAGTACGTTAAAGATTTGGTAATATTAATATGAGTGCGACAGCCCCTTTTTTAGGTTTAGTATGCTAAGATGTTGATATATCAATTTCATCTCTATCATAATATCTACATTTATCAAATATTACTGGACATTATTGATGAATAAATGCAAACTCAGTAACATCAAATAAGCCTTTGTCTGTAATTTTAATTTCAGGAATTACCGGAAGTGACATAAAAGATAGTTGAACTATAGGTTCTTTTTCAGAAATTCCAAGTTCTCTATGACAAATTTTATGAATTTCTTCAAACTTTTCTTGAACTTCTTCACCACTTTTGTCACTCATTAGTCCTGCAATCGGTAAATCTAACTGTGTAAGAACAACGCCATCTTTTACAATTACGATTCCTCCACCAATTTCTTGCAATGTGTTTACTGCCATAGCCATATCCTCATCTGACATACCAACTACCATAACATTGTGTGAATCATGTGCTATGGTTTGTGCAATTGCACCTGTTTTTATTCCAAAACCTCGTATAAGACCAACACCAACATTTCCAGTATACTGGTGTCTTTCAACTACAGCAATTTTATTAATATCTGAATTTTTATCGTATACGAACTCATTTTTTTCATTAAGTTTAACATCAATTTTTACTTTCTTTGTTAAAACACCATCGCTTAAAACCTCCATTGCTATAACATTTGAAGATTTAAAAGTTAGATTTAATTTATCGATACTAAAATCCTTTATTTTCATAGAGTTACTTACAGTTGATATATATGTAGTTTGGATTTCTTTTAAGTATTTACCTTCTTGTGCAACAATTTCTCCTTCAACTATAACTTTTTCCACAATAAAGTCTGTAAGGTTATTGATTATTGTAATGTTAGCCAATAATCCTGGTGCAATACCTCCTCTATCATGTAGTCTATAACATTCAGCACTATTAATTGTCGCCATTCTAATTGCTGAAATTGGATCTAGCCCTTCTTCTACACAAATACGCAAGCAATCATCCATATGTCCAAGCTTAAATATTGTTTCAGGCTCTCTGTCGTCAGAGCAAAGCACACAATATCTTAAATTTTCTTTTGTTACAGCAGGGAGTAATTTTTTTAAATCACGACAAGCTGAACCTTGTCTAAACTCAACATACATACCTCTTGATATTCTTTCATTAACTTCTTTTACTGTACTACATTCGTGATCAGTGTGAATTCCAGACACTATATATCCATCGAGTTTTCTACCCGTTACTCTTGGTGCATGACCATCTACTATTTTCCCTGCAATGCGTGCTGCGTATATTTTCGATAAATCTTCTTCATTGCAGTTATTTACACCAACATGATTCATAAACTCCCCTAAGCCCAGTACATTTTCATATTTAAGATAATCTGTCATATCATTTGCCAAAAATATTGCACCTGTAGTTTCAAAAGGAGTACAAGGAACGCAAGAAGGTAACATATATTTTATATCAAGTTTTGTATTATTAGCACAGTTTAGCATGTAATCAAGACCATCTGTTCCACAAACATTTACGATTTCATGTGGATCAGCAATAATAGTTGTAGTTCCTCTTGGAACTAGTAACCTTCCAGCTTCAGATGGGGTAACATAGATTGACTCCAAATGCATATGAGCATCTATAAATCCAGGAGATACATACGATCCATTTAAGTCTATTTCTGTTTTTCCTTTATAATCCCCAACACCAACGATATATTTTCCACAAATAGCAACATTTCCTTCTATAATCTTGCCTTGATATACATCAACTACTTTTCCGTTTGTAAGCACTAAGTCAGCTTGCTGTCTACCATTTGCTACATCAATAATATATTTCATTTCAGTTTTATTCATCATATTCTTCCTTTCTTATAATTACAATATTTGATTTACGCCCACGAATTTTGCCAAAATATCTTCTGGATAATCTTGTTAAATAATGCTTTTAGTCTGTTTGCAATATTATCACACTTGGTAACATAAACAACATCAGAGAGACAGCATAAATTTTTTATATGGCTTTATACTATTTTATATTTTAGATATTAAAAAACGCAAACAAAACTAATACAGTCTTGTTTGCGAAAATCACCATATACGATTAAATCGCCGTCCTCTTAATACTCTTACATTATACTCAAAAAAAATGTGTTTGTCAATAGATTTTTATAAAAAAACACTTACATATAATCAAAGTAATTCTCTACCCATAAGCACACCCATTACTGACGCCATCATAAGGCCTCTTGTCCATCCACTGCTATCTCCAAGACAATGAAGATTCTTAACATTTGTATTAAATTTTGCATCCATTTTCACTTTGTTTGAATAAAATTTCAACTCAGGTGAGTACAATAAAGTTTCGGGTGATGCAAAGCCTGGCACAACCACATCTGCTGATTGAATAAATTGTAGAATGCTTGTTAATGCTCTATAAGGCATTGCTGCCGTTATATCTCCAGCAACTGCATCTTTTAATGTAGGCTGTAAATTTGAACGTGACAATTCCTTTTGCCATGTACGTTTACCATCTAAAATATCGCCAAGTCTTTGTACCAAGATATTTCCATCAGCCAACATATTTGTTAGTTCGCCAACTTTTTGCGCATAAGCAATAGGTTGATTGAAAGGTTCAGTAAAATTATGTGAGCATAAAATCGCAAGGTTGGTATTGTTAGATTTAAGTTCCTTGTAAGAGTGTCCATTCACTACTGCAAGGTTATTATCATAATTTTCTTGACTTACAAAGCCACCAGGATTCTGACAAAATGTTCTTACTTTATCTTTGAAAGGGTTTGGATAACCAATTAACTTTGATTCATATAGAACGTTATTTACGCTTTCCATAATTTCATTTCTTACCTCAACACGAACACCAATATCAACGGTTCCTGCTTGATGAGCAATCCCATGTTCTTGACAAATTTTTTCAAGCCAATCGGCACCACGTCTGCCTGAACAGACAATAGTTTTAGACGCATATACTTCAAAAGTTTGTTTTCTATTTGAAATCACCGCACCTTTACATTCCTCGTCATCTAAAATTAGATTTTCGCACTCATGATTAAACAGTATCTCAACTCCATTATTCAAAAGGAACTGTTCAATTGCAAAATAGATTTCTTGTGCTTTTTCTGTGCCAAGATGTCTTATTGGACAATCTACGAGTTTTAGCCCTGCTTGAATTGCTCTTTTGCGTATCTGCTTAACCTCTTCACAGTTTCCAACACCCTCTATCTTCTCATCTGCTCCAAATTTAAGATAGATTTTATCAGTATATTCTATAATCTCCTGTGCAAACTCTTCACCTATTAAATACGGTAAATCGCCACCTACTTCGTATGATAGTGAAAGTTTTCCATCGGAAAATGCACCTGCACCTGAAAATCCAGTTGTAATATGACAATTAGGCTTACAGTTCACGCATTTAATTGTTTTAGTTTTTGGACAAAATCTTTTTTCAATTGCATGTCCCTTTTCGACTATAAGTATTTTTTTACTTGCACCTTTTTCAATCATCTCAAGTGCAGTAAATATTCCAGCCGGACCAGCTCCTACTATTAAAACATCATATTTCATATTCATTCCTCACAATTCTGTTTATATTTCTAGTATTACGACATTATATTATAACATGTAGATAAATGTTTAGTCTATAAACAATTTAATAGAATTGAGAACTGGTTTTTTGTACAAATAGATGGTTAAGTGGAAAATGGAAATCTCTTATTATATTTCATATAGGGAATAGCAAAATACTTAGATACGAAGAAATCAAGAGATTAATACGGATATTAGTGAAAGAGTATTATTAAGAGAACTAAGAGAGCTTGAAAGCAAGAATATAATTTCTCGTGAAATCTTTGAAGAAAAAATATTGTCAATAGAGTTTTAAAAATGCAATTGACTTTTAATAGTTAGTCTCTCTATAAAATTTATATGAGTTTCTTTTTTATTTAAAATTAAATATGTTACTATGAATAGTAAAACTGTTAACGTAGAATATATAATAATGACAATATAAATATTCATATGCAATAAAAATATTAGCATAAACATAATAGATATAATAAATATAAAGCTCACAAAAGAGCACAATGAAATATTCTTTAAATTATCAAAAATTAAGGACGATAATATTGATATTAGTGTTAAAACGACTACTGATATTATTGGTAAAGTTAACATTAATGTCAAATTTTCTGCTGACTTAGTATACATATCTGTATTTATATATAAAGTTAATGGAATTATCAAATTTATAAACAATAAAGCCATTGGTACTGTTAACTTTTCAAGTATATAAACAAATTTATTTATATTATTATTAAATAAAAAAAAGTGAATTCCGTTAGTTTTTTCAAATATTGTTAAATTTATAGTTACTAAAGAAGAAAAAAGAGTACTCACAGCAATTGTACCTAACACTACAATTAGACTCGCCGTTTCTTGAGAGTATCTAATACCAGATAGATTAAATTGATTATAATAAGGTCCAAAAAACATTATAAGAGAAGCTATTATTCCAAAAACTACTGCCAAAAAATTTCTTTTAATAAATATCAATTCCGTATATAAAAAAGCTTTATATGTATTCATTATTAAATCCTACTTTCTGATATATTTATTTTAGATTCTTTATTATTTAAAATGAAGTATGTAATTACAAAACTAATCATAGCTAACACTGCTAAAACGCTACTAACTAAGTATATATTTAAATCATACAATAAAGTTGATGAAAAAAGCAAAGCATCTATTAACAAAAAAGTTAAATATGAGCACAACATTATATTTTTTGTTTCATTAAATAAAAGTGATGATAATATAGATAACATAGTTAATATTACTATAGATAATACGGGAAATACAATCATTAATATTAAATCATTCATTGAGTGATTATATATATTTAAGTTAAGATATAAAGTAACTGGTATAGATAAATTTATTATTAAAAAAATAAATGAAAAAGTAAATTTTGACAACAAATATATAAGCTTATTAATCCCATTATTAAATAGAAAAAAATGCACACCGTTAATTTTTTCATATATAATAATTTTAACTGTTAGGATAGAAGAGAAAGCTGTACTAAATACTATTACTAAAATAATTGCTAATATATTTGAGAATTCAGGAGTATACTCAATTAGTGAAAACGTGAATTGATTTAGATATGGAGCATAAAAAACACTTACACATAAAAACACACTAAAAAATAAAACTAAAATGTGTCTTTTAATAAAAAGCAATTCCGTATATAAAAAAGCTTTATAAACCTTCATAAGTTTCACTCCTTAAAAAAACAAATAGCCATGAGCAAAACTCTAAAAAACTAGTTGTAGAGCGGATTTCAAAGCAT
>CAYJGB010000053.1:0-7710 GCA_964369405.1 uncultured Eubacteriales bacterium | reverse complement strand
ACAGATGGAGAAGTAAAACGGTGAGTTTTAGGGTTTCACCAGAAGAATGGGAGGAAATAGAAAGACTTGTAAGGCTGAGTGGTATGACAAAACAAGATTATATTATGCATAGGATTCAAAATGCGGAGATGACGATACAAGCTAATCCTAGAGTGGTTAAGGCGATGAAACAGGAGTTGAATGCAGTAGTTAATGCTATAGATACTCCAAATATTACTAAAGAAAATATAAAATCCTTAAGAGAAATTATAAGTTTAGTAAATTTATAAAATGAAGAAATAATCAAAGCAATAGGAGTATCGCCTGATGCTCCTATTGTCATATGTTAAAAAATGTATGCAAACGCATACATTTTGATTGACTTCTAATAATATTTAGTGTTATAATTACTTTGATAGATTATGTCTGTTAATACGAGGTGTAGAGTATGTATGCAAGTTTCAATAAACTTTGGAAACTGTTAATTGATAAAAATATGAAGAAAAAAGATTTGATGGCAATCACTGGTATAAGTCAAGCTACAATAGGTAAACTTGGTAGAAATGAAACTGTAAATAGTGATGTTCTCATTAGAATTTGTGTTGCACTGGGCTGTGATATCGGTGATATTATGGAAGTGAAAAAAGATTAAGGTGCAATGATAATTAGCAAAACACAGAAAGCGATGGTTATAAAATGAGAAACTATAGAAGTATAGATTTGTTTGCAGGTATAGGTGGAATAAGGTTAGGCTTTGAAAGAGCATTTAACGATAATATTGACACTGTATTTGTGAGTGAATGGGATGTTTATGCACAGAAAACTTATCGTGCAAATTTTAAAGATGATTTTAATATAACAGGAGATATTACAGAAGTTGATGAAAACGATGTGCCTTCGTTTGATATATGTTTAGCGGGGTTTCCTTGCCAAGCATTCAGTATGGCTGGAAAAAGACAAGGTTTCGAAGATGATTACAAAGGTCTTTGTCGTGGCACTTTGTTCTTAGATGTTGCAAGAATCTGCGAAAAACATAAGCCTAAAGTTATTTTTGCAGAAAATGTAAAAGGGCTTGTTATCCATGATAAGGGTAGGACTTTCCAAATAATAAAAAAAACTTTTCAAAATTTGGGGTACACAGTTCACACAAACGACGATAAAGTTTTGAATAGCAAAGACTTTGGAGTTCCTCAAAACAGAGAGAGAATTTATATTGTTGCATTTAGAAATGATATAGATAGCTCTAACTTCAAATTCCCTAAGCCAACTGATTCAAGTAAAACTATCATAGATATTATGGAAAAAGACCCTGTTTCTGTGAAATATTATTTAAGCACAACTTATATGGATACATTACGTAGACACAAGGCTCGTCATGAAGCGAAAGGCAATGGATTTGGCTACAAAATTCGTTCTTTAGATAGTACGGCTGGAGCAATTGTTTGTGGTGGTATGGGTAGAGAACGTAATTTGATTATAGATGATAGATTAACTGATTTTACTCCAGTTACTCATATAAAAGGCGAAGTAAATCGTGAAGGTATCAGGAAAATGACACCAAGGGAATGGGCAAGACTCCAAGGGTTTCCAGATGACTATAAATTACCCATTGCAGATGTTCACTTGTACAAGCAGTTTGGAAATACTGTGACAGTCCCTGTAATAGAAGCGATTGCTAAAGAAATAAAGGAGGTGCTCAACCATGATAACAAAAATAACTGGAAACAAGGGCGAGTGGAGCGAAATATATGTATTGCTCCGTTTGCTATCGCAAGGTAGAATACACGCCGCTGATGAAAATGTAGAAAAATTAGAAAATATATATTTTCCAATCTTGAAAATAATGCGTGAGGAAATAAAAAACAATAAATATGAGTATGTGGTTAACAGAGATGTTGCTAAAGTTCAAATATTTCTAAACAATGACTTTGTAAAAGAGTTTGATAAGAAGATATTTGAAGATCAAGCTGATTATCTATACTATCAAATTGTAGCTGGTGCTAATAGAGCATTTCCGATTGAACAAACTGAGTATTTCATGGATAAAATATGCTGTAAAAAATTGGCAGCTCCATCAACCGATAAAACTGATATTACAATGCAGATACATGATATCCAAACTGGCTTTGATCCAGTTTGCGGATTTAGTATCAAATCAGAAGTGGGAAATGCTCCTACCTTGATTAATGCTACTGGAGCAACAAATTTTATATATGAAGTTACAGGAGTAACTGACGAACAGATAGATAGCATAAATGCTATTGAAACTAAAACTAAAATAAAAGATAGAATGAAGAGAATATTTACGGAAGCAAAATCAGTTGACTTTGTAAAAGTAAATAGTGATTCATTTGCGAGAAATATGATGTTGATTGATAGTAGATTGACTGAATTAGTTGCTCATTCTCTTATCTATCATTATCGTGATGGAATTTCAACCTGTAAAGAAGTAGTTGAACAAATGGAAAATGATAATCCAATGAACTATCCTACCGAAGGGTTTTACGAATATAAGTATAAAAAATTATTATGCTCAGCAGCACTCGGTATGACACCAGCTAAAAAGTGGGACGGAATAGATGAAACTAATGGTGGCTACATAATTGTTACAGCTAAAGGTGATGTGTTAGCATACCATATTTATAATCGTGCGTTCTTTGAGAGCTATTTACTAAATCAAACTAAGTATGAGCGTGGTTCAACAGGCAGACATGGATTTGCATGTTTGTATAAAGAAGATGGTAAGGTTTATATGAAACTTAATTTACAGGTTAGATTTAGGTAGCACAGCTGAAAATAATTAATTGTACTTTTAAATAGTATAGAAAAGAGGTAATATATGAATCCATCTCCACTGCGTTATCCAGGGGGTAAATATAAACTATATAACTATGTATCTGAACTTGTGAAAGAAAATAAATGTAATACATATGTTGAACCATTTTGTGGCGGAGCTGCAATTGCATTAAAATTATTATTTGATGGTGATGTGAAAAAAATAATTATAAACGATTATGATTATAGTATTTTTTGTTTTTGGAAAAGTATTTTGCAGCAAACTGATGCTTTTATACAAATGATTTTAGATGTAGATGTGACAATTGAAGAATGGCACAAACAAAAATCAATTAGATCTAATTTAGAAAAGCATACTGAGTTGGAAATTGGTTTTTCTACGTTTTTCTTGAATCGTACAAATAGATCTGGAATTATAGATAAAGCAGGTCCTATTGGTGGATATGAACAAAAAGGAAATTATTTGATTGATTGTAGATTTAATAAACCAAGACTCGTTGAAAAAATATATAAAATTTCTGAACATAGAAATTTTATTGAATTATATAATTTTGAGGCTTTAGATTTTATTGAAGATGTTATTTTGAACAGAAGAAAGGCATTTGTGTTTTTTGATCCACCGTATTATAGTAAAGGACCAGGTTTGTATAAAAATTTTTATTCTCATGGGGATCATGTTAATTTGGCCAATGAAATAGTGCATAAACTTAAAAGCAGAAAATGGATTGTGACTTATGATAATATGAATGAAATTAAATCTATGTATAAAAAGGTTGAAAGTGTAGAATTTCAGTTGCAGTACACATTGCAAAATAAATGTTTTGGAAGTGAAGTGATGTTTTTTTCTAAAAAGTTATTAAGATTAGATAAAGAGAGTGAATATTTACAAATAATTAATGTATAAAGGAGGAAAAAGTAGTGGGACAAATTAAAACCATACAACTTAGTGAAATATTAAATCATAATGAAAATCCCCGCCATGAGATAGGTAATAATCAAAGTGATACGCTTAAAAGGCTATTTAATACTGTTGGTTATCAAAACATGTTGAATTTGGCAGAAGATATACAAAAAAATGGGTTATTAGGAAATCAACAAGTAGTGGTAGTTTATTCTGAGAAATTAAAAAAATATATAGCCTATGATGGTAATAGAAGAATTGCCGCACTAAAGTTACTGAAAAATTATGAAGAATATACTTTTTTAGATCAAGTTTTGCGTGATAAAGCTAAAAAAATAGCTCAAGGTAAAGAAATTCTGGGGAGTATTAGTTGCTACGTAACCGATGAAGAAGAAGCACATCATATAATGGAGAGATTACATTCAGGAGAAGATAAAGGGCGAGGACTAAAACAATGGGGTCCTAAAGAAAAAGATATTTTTAATGCTCGTAAAAATGGAATAAAACCGATGTCGCATTTGATTGATATATATGTAAGAAAATATTTTTCTGAATTGGATATAAATTCGATATTACCACATACGACAATTCAAAGAATTTTCAACACTAGGGATATAAAAAAAGAGATTGGATTAAATACCGATAATGAGGATACATTTACGTTAGAGCGAATTAAATTAGTAATAGATGCCTGTGAATTTATCAAACAGACTGGTAGAGATAAGGGGCTCGCAGTTACACGTATATTCAATACTGCTAACGATATAGAAAAAAACTTGTTACCTTGGATAAAAGAATATAAAACACAATCTCACTCTCAAGAACGAAGGTCTACATATCTAAATGATGAGAAATCTACACCTATTAAATTTGATTTTCAAGAATATAATTACGGTGGAGATCTGAAAAAAACATTAAATGATTCTTCCAATTTATCAAAGCAGAGTAACAAAAATGAAAGTGAATCAGAAAATATAAAAGCAACTACAAATCAAAGACATCAAGACTTGGTTGACGATAAGATAAATAATAATATTACATTACCAAATCAACTTAATAGCAGACAAGAGGAAATCCCCTATATTGAAGGAACAGGCGGAAATTCAAACCTACCATATTTTTTTCAAGGTCTTAAATTTGGACATTTAAGTTCAAATGATAGTGATGCACATGGTGTTTTTGCAATATGCAATGAATTAAAAATGTTTTCAGATAAAAAAATGGTAAATAAATACCCAATTGCATCAGCGTTCCTTACGAGAGCTATTATAGAACAGTCGATAAAGTATTACTCTAAAAAGACGCTTATTCAGGGAGGAAGCAAGTTGATTTGGGATCAAGTTGGACAATACGATAAATTAAGTAAAATAATTGATAGCTATAAAAAATGTCTTTCAAATTACATTACAGATAGTGAATATAGGTCTTATTTTATAAGATTATTCGATAATTATGATAACACAATCGAGCCATTAAATTGGGTTGTTCATAGGCCTGAAAAATTTCAAATATCTCCTGAAAAGTTAATTGAATTACCAAAGTCTGGGCTGTTATCTCTTATTAATTATTTTTTAAGTAAATAAGGATGCACTTAAGTTCTATTCGCACAAAATATATATTAACCTATTGTTTTAAATAATAAATAAACGTAATAATGTGGAAGGCATATGTTTAGAGATTTTAAATTAAATGATTTCAGACTTTTTTCAAAATCAAACTATTATACTAGGAAAATATATTACAATTTTAGCAGGCAGAAACTCTACAGGTAAGTCTACCATTTTAGGGTTACTAGCAAATAGATCAGAAATAAAAAAGAATCAAGGGACTACATACAACGGGAAACAATTTAGAGCTGAATTTGGTGAAATATTTAAAGGTAGTAATATGTTTGATAAATCTCAATCTAATAGAGTTGAAATCACATTAACTGATGAAGAAGGAAATGAGATAGATTATCGAAAATTTAGAACAGCTTGGCAAAACGGTAATGAGAGATTTAGAATTATTCCTCGTAAAGATTTAGATTACGGCAAAATAACAGAAGCAAAATTTGAGATACCAGTGCTATATATAGGATTATCACTACTGTTCCCAATAGGAGAAAGCGCAGATAATAGTATTAAGTCTGCAAATATTAAATTCGATAAAAACGAAGATAAAGAATGGTTTATTACGCAGTATCAAGATATAATATCCGTATACGATGAAATTACAAATATCACTGGATTGACAATTGGCGAAACAGATAAGAAAAATGGGATTGGAATAAATACAAAGCATTATGACTACTTAACTAATTCAGCAGGACAGGACAACCTAGGACAGTTACTCATGGCTCTCCTTTCGTTTCATAAACTTTCTAAAATCAGAACAGATAACTGGAATGGTGGACTATTACTGATAGACGAAATAGATGCGACACTCCATCCCTCAGCTCAAAAAAAAATTAATAAATCTATTAATACAAACAGCAAAAAAACTTAAGTTCCAAATTGTTATAACTACACATAGTTCTGATTTGTTGAAGCATATATCTACAAAAACTTCATATAATATTAATGGTAAACAGAATGATATTGAGTTGTACTATTTTATGAATGGAAATCGAAAACTTGATATCAAAAGAAACATCGATTATTCAACGATGGAGGGTGATCTTTTGATACAATCAATTGTACAAAATAAAAATAAAGTTAAACTATATTCAGAAGATGCAGAAAATAGATGGTTTTTAAAACATTTAATAGAAGATTATTCTCAGTATATAGATATTTTAGATGTTACTATTGGGTGTACTGAATTAATTAGTCTGTACATATGTGACATAGGATACTTTGGAAATTGTATAATAGTGTTTGATGGTGATGTAACTGATAAGGATTTAAAGACTATTCCTAATAATGTCAGAAAAAACTTAATAATATTATTAGATTACCAGGAGATATACGTCCAGAGGAATTCATATACAATTATATTATGAATTTACCAGAAGAGCATGGATTATGGGATAAATTAGAATATTTTGGAATGAATTGGACATATTTTAAAGCGAATGGAATTAATTCGGCTGATTATAAATCCGAGAAAGAAAGGGAACGATATAAAAAATGGTTTGTTGATCACGTTGAAATATTCGATAGTGTAAATTTATTTGATTTTTGGAAATCGGATAATATTCAGTTAGCAAATAATTTTAAAAACCAATTTAAAGATATGTATAATTCATTAGCACAAAGAACATTTAATGTTAAGATACATAATTATTAATAAATTCCCCTATTACCGATAACAAATTGATAACATTTTTCTTTAATAATCCTAATAGAGATGATAATACAGAGAAAGCTCCCCTATTTTCGCTACGTTTTATACCTAAACAACCCCATTTTACATCTATAAACGGAGAGTGGGAGTAGTAGCCAGTGGCTTTGGTATGCAATTAATATACAATAAATATACATAAAACACGCAAAATAGCAGATATTTTGCGTGTTTTATGCATTTTAATGAAAGTTTATACATTATATTTTATGTTAAAATTGCAAGTGATAACATTTTGATAACATAAATTTTATATGTTGAGGTTTTTGTGTGGAAATTTAGAGGGATATTCAATTTTAAAATGCGATTATATCCACTGATATGCAAAAAGTATGCACTTAGCATTTACCACAACTGCTTCGAGTATGTTTTTATTGCAGTGTTCTTTAACAGATAAATAATTTCTTAGTAGTAATTACATATAGCTATTCTCCACAACCTGTGATATAGTGTTGCTTAACAAAAAACAAAGGAGCAACACTATGAGTAAACTACAAGATTTATTTTACAAGTACGATAAATTCGCTCCACCGAAAATATATGAAGAATTGGTATCATCAGCACATCAAACACTTATAGATGAGCTAGATAAACCACATAGAAAACTAATTTTACAAATCATAGATAATCAAGATTTGATTACAAAAGAATACGGAGAAGAAAGTTTTAGATGTGGTTTTTATGTAGCGTATAAATTAATGACTGAACTA
>CAYJGB010000052.1:0-7917 GCA_964369405.1 uncultured Eubacteriales bacterium | reverse complement strand
AAGTAATGGATATATCTAAAACTAAAGATGAAACAACAATAACACAAAATATTAAAGATGATACACAAACGAAAGTTTTTAGTATCTTTAAAAAACATAGTAATGTTATATCTAATGTATTGTGTAAAAATTTAGAAATCCAAGTTTTAGAAAAACAAATTAAACGATTTAATACTAATATATATTTACTCTTGCTACATCGATACCGGTTACGGTGTTTGTTTATATGATAAAAATGAGATTAATTAAGTATGTTTTGAATTTTAGGTATATAAAGAGCGAATTATAATTGGCCAAATTTGAAAAACACTTATAGTTCATATAAAAATATACATTTCTTATTATATGTTAAAAAATCTATAATCTTGTAGTTAGTATTAAAATTTATTATTTTACTTGATTTAATATCATTTATCAATTATGTGTTCCTTTGTATTTTTATCCAATTTATATAATTTTCTACATTATTAGTAAAATATTTATTATTTATATGTAATTTATATTTACATTTTTATATAATTATGATAATATATAACAAAGAAAGGAGTGTTGATGTTTGCATGAGTAAAAAAGATTCAAGTTTATCGATTACAAGTGTAAGTAAAACATATAAAAATGGAACTATTAAAGCACTCGATAATTTTTCTATTGAACTAACTTCTGGTATTTATGGTATTTTAGGTCCTAATGGTGCTGGTAAAAGTACATTAATGAATATAATAACTCAAAATATAAATATGGATTGTGGAGAAATTTTATTTAATGGTGAAAATATACATTCTTTAAAAAAACAATATCGTGATGTTATTGGTTATATGCCACAACATCAAAGTTTATATGATGATTTTACTGCCAGTAGATTTTTGTGGTATATGGCTGCTCTAAAAGGGATAAATAAGAAAGTTGCTAAAGTAAAAATTGATAATCTTTTAGAAACTGTAAATTTGAGTGATGTTTCAAATAAGAAAATAGGTTCTTTTTCAGGTGGTATGAAACAACGTGTTTTAATCGCTCAAGCACTTTTAAACGACCCTAAGATTTTAATATTAGATGAACCTACAGCAGGACTTGACCCTAAAGAACGTATTCGAATTAGGAATTTTGTAAGCGAACTGTCAGAAAATAAAATTGTATTGATATCTACACATGTTGTGTCTGATATAGAATTTATTTCAAAGGAAATACTTCTGCTAAAGAAAGGTAAATTATTATCAGCTGATAGCAATTATAATTTATGTAAAAGTATTGATGATAAAGTTTTTGAAATAAATATTAAAAGCGATAATGAATTAAAAGAAATTCAGAAAAAATTTAAAATCAGCAACCTTTACTATAGTGGTGAAAAAACTATAGCTAGAATTGTCAGTGATATTAAACCAACTGAGTACAGTTATGAAAAAACAAGTCCTACTTTAGAAGATTTATATTTATATAATTTTGAATAGTAAAGGAGTAAATATATGAAAAAAATTCTTAGTCTTATTTCTATTACACTGATATTATCTATACTTTTAATTACTGGTTGCAGTAATAAAGAAGAATTTGACACTAATGTTACTTTAATTAAACCTACCAGTGATATAACTGCTACTCAAACTGCTGCTGTTTTCAGTAATCAATCTGGTTATTTCAAAGTTTTTGATTACGAAAGTCATAATACTGCTTTTTTATGTAACAAGCCTGAATGTTCACACGACAATAATGATTGTTTTGCATATACAGATGCCCATCTGTTTTTTACTCAAGGAGATGCTCTTTATACTATATCTTTAATTGATGCAAGTTTATATAAGAGGAATTTAGATGGTTCTAACCAAGACTTAGTGTTAAAGCTTGTAGAAAAATATAATAATAATGATAATATCGTTATACCGACAAGTGCAGTTACACAGGGTAATTATTTATACGTTGCCTTTGATATGACATCATTTGATTTAGAAGAAGGTAAAGAGATTACAACTGGAATAATCAGTAGAGTTGATTTAAATAATAACTCAGAAGAAATCTTGTTAGAGCTTGAAGACACTCAAGTAAGTTTAACTGACTATAAAAACAATCAACTCTACTATATGAGTTATAATTCAGAAACAAGCGTAAACAATAATTGGGGTCTTATGAAATACAATATTGATAATAAAACTAATGAACCATTTGCAAGTGACATAACTAAAGAATATTCTTATTATAGTTCTTTAGATGACACCTTGTACTTTACAAAAATCAATTCATCAATCATTGATAGTTTATATTCAACTACATACGATGATACAACTCTAAAAGAAGAGAAATATTTAATCAAATACAAATCAGAAAAAGGCGATGTTGCGTATAATCCAGAAATAGATAAAGAAGTATTAATTTTTCCAAATGAAGAGTATAAAGAAACCAATTTAGAAGATGGGACAAACTTAATGTTTAGTACTGCTACACCTAATGGAATGATTTTTTCTCACTCAGACGGTATTATAAATTATTACTATATAACTAATGAAGATTTCTACAATGGAAATTTTGATTTTATGAAGTTTAATTAATTTTGGTTATAATTTTGGCAAAACATATACAATTCAAAATTTAGGAGGAAAAATAATGAAAAAAATATTATCAACAATCATTGTATTAACTTTGCTTTTTTCTTTATCTTTAATAACTAATGCGGCATCAGATAATACAACTTTTTCAATGAACGGTCGTAACTATAGCTCTTCAGCATTCGCTGCTAGAAATTCAGTTTCAATTAGTTCTAGCGTGAGTGCTGGCACCGTTTCAGGCGCACATAAAATCTGGTATAGAGTAGCAAAAACTTCAACATCAAATCTTATAACTTATTCCGAAAGAAAAACTTTTAATGCTCCATCTAGTTCTATAATTAAAAATAATTTGTATATAGTCGATTATACAAAAGGTAGTCATTCATATTATCTAAGTGGAAGTACCCACAATGTTAGCACACTTGTTTATTATTAAATATTAATTCATTAAATGTTTTGCCAAAATTCAACAAAATACATAAAATTTTATTATTATTTTAATAGGAGATGTTAAAAATGTATAAATATCGTAAAATAATTTCTTTCGTATTACTATTATCTAGTTTATTCTTTTTATTTAGTTGCACGCCTAATACTTCTGATGGCGATACAAACACAACAACTCAGTCAAGTATTTCGACATTAAGCGATGAGTTTACTCCAAACGAAAATATGACAAAATTAGTTATTATGACAAATAAATTCGTATATAATCCAGGTGATGATACAATACAAAATAAAGTCAACAATTATTTGAAATCACTTGGTAAAGATTACTATATTGATTTTACTATAATAGATAACTTGCAAACAGACGAAGAAATTAAAAACGAAGAGGATTCACAATATTCGCTTAAATATCAAACAGCCGTGTTAAATGCTATGGAAAAAAATGAGCATGTTGACCTTGTTACTGTCGTTAAGCTTGATTCAAGTAACTTATACTTTGATGATGAATATTTTTATTTAAATGATATTTTATTACCTTTAGATGATTATCTTAAGACAGATGATGGCAAGAAAGTATACGATAATATTGATGATAAAGTGTGGGAATTATCCGCTTTAAATGGTTCTAATTATGTAATACCAAATAATATGGGAAATGCAACTACAAGAGCATGGGATTCTTCTTTAAAAGCATTAGAAGATAACAATATCAAACCAGAAGATTTACAAGGCGAGTTATGGGATATAGTAGAGAATGAAAAAATCAATCTGGATACTTTGGTAGTGGAAAGTGGTTTAGGCACATATAATGCTGGCAATGGGTTTCCTGTACCTCCATTCTCTGCAGACTATTATTATCAATTATTGACACCTTTTACTGGAATTAATTATAATGATACAGAGATAAAAGCAATAAATATATTTGAAGATGAATTTATGAAAAAAAATATAAAAAGTCTTTATAAGATTAAACCTGTAAGCGATATGTTACCAGATGATGTTCATATATCTACTTCTATTTCTGAATCATCTGATATAAATATTGATGTTGAAAATTCACTTGTAAATATTCCTATTAATGATGACTTTATTGCACAGTGTTCAAACAATGGTCTAGGAGTTTCAAGTTGGACACAAAACAAAGATAAAGCACTAGATTTACTAACAGAATTAAATACAAATAAAGAACTTGCATTACTAATAAATTATGGTGTAGAAAATGAAAATTATACAATCAATGAAGATGATAAAATTGTAACAATTGAATCACAAGATAGCACTTATTCAAATCGATACAAGATATTCAGCACTGCATATATATTACCAGAAGATGAATTTTATAAAACTAGTGCAGAATTTGAAAATGCTACTACTCCACCTGTTATAGGTTTTGTTCTAAATCAAGATGATATTTTAGACGAATTAAATCAGACACATAGTGTATACGAAGATTACAAAGAGAACTTATTTATTGGTAAAGGTGACTTTGATACATTATATAATAACTTTATAGACGATTTGAACAAGGCAGGTATGCAAGTAATTTTAGAAGAAGTTAATAGTCAACTATCTAACTATTTAAAAGAAAACGGAGAGTAAAATGAAAAAAAGTATAATTGGAAATGAATTTTACAAAATCATTAATAAAAAAATATATTTAATTATTTTCGTTATTTTACTTATAGCAAATTGCTTTTTAATATATAATAGTAATGCTAATGGCGATACATATAATGCACCAGCCTCAGCAAATATAGCCTTATATAATGATTTGTCAAATATTCCAAACGTTACTGATAAAATTGATTTTTTAAATAAAAGTATTGAAAAAGTATCTGAAACAGATGAACCTATATATACAAATGACAGTTTTACCGATAGACAATTATTAGAATCAGAGTTAGACCATTTAAAAACTATTAGCGATTATAGTAGCTACATAAATGGTGTTGTAAATGAAAGTGATAATATTACAAGCATTTCTATTTTTGCTAATAAAGACTCTTACACCTATAAGAACGCTGTATCTACTAAAGAAAATTTTGAAAATTTATCTTCTATAGACACTACCTATGACATATCAAACGGTGTTAACATGGCTACTAACTTCATATTTACCGACTTGTTAATAATAGTTATCTTATTATTAGTTGGCGATAGTATTATTGGTGTTGAAAGAAATATAAATATAATTGGATTGCAAAAAACTTGTAAAAAAGGTAAAGGTACTCTAGCTTGTTCTAAAATAATTGCTGTTTTAATGTCTGTAACATTAATTTCTATTATTTTTTACGGTGCTAATATATTATTATCTAGTTTGCTATATGGGTTTGGTGACTTATCAAGGTCTATTCAATCTGTATATGGATTTGAAAATTGTATTTTACATATAAATGTTTTAGAATATTTAATATTATTTTTGATTTTTAAAATCTTTGTTATGTTTATTATAGCACTTATTATTAACTTGATTTCTATGCTTGCTAAAAGTAGGATAAGTACTTATATTTATGTAATTATCATCGGTATAATATCTGTAATACCTATCATATTTATTTTAGATAATTCAAATATTATGGCTTTGAAATATATTAATTTAATTCAATTTATAGATATTCATTCCCTATTTTCAAGGTATCTAAATATTAATTTATTCAATTTTCCTATAAATTATTTCTATGTGTTTTTAATATCAATTATTGTTTTAACGCTTACTCTTATAACTTCAAACATATTTGTGTTTAGTCGTAAAATTATATCTGGATATAATAAGTTTTCTCTAAAATCTTTAATTAAAATAAAAACACCTTTAGAAAAAACTAGTGTTTTTGCTCACGAAATGTATAAAACTCTTATTTCGAATAAAGTATTATATATTTTAATTGGAGTTCTTGTTATACAGTTATATGTTAATATCTCAACTCCAGTTTATTTAAGCGACGAAGAAAAATATGAAAACTTTTATAACACCATTTACAGTGGTGAGTTTAATCAAGCTAAAATAGATGAAATAGAACAATATATTAATGATACAAATAAATTAATTGAATCAGGTGAATTATCTGCTCAAAGTAATGAATATTCAGAATTTGAGAATTTTAATAAACATTTTATTGAATATTACGATTACTTAAACTCAAAATATGATGAAGGTACAAGTGTTTCTGTAGTTAATCATACTAGCGTAAACGTGCTATTAGGCATAGAAAAAGATATGAGTAACATTTATGTGTTGGGATTATATATATTGCTAATAGTATGTATTATTCCAATATTTACAAGAGAATACGAACGTAAATCAATTCCTTTGCTTAAATGCACAAAAACTGGATACAAAAACATCTTACTAAAAAAATCTATATGTGCAATTCTAATTACATTAGCCATTAATTTATTAATATATATCCCCTATTTTATTAGAATAATCAGTACATATGGGTTGAATGAAATTAATAGTTCCATATGCAGTATTCCAGAATTTTCTAATATGTCAGATAATTTTACAATTATACAAGTTCTAGTTTTTTCATTTATAGTTAGATTAGTTACATCAATTGTAATCACATTATTATTAATGTTGTTATCTACTAAAACAAAAAACACCATTATGACAGTGTTAATATCTACTGTTATTTTCGTAATTCCAATTTTACTAAACTTAATAAATATTGATATATTAAATAATATAACATTATATAATTTTCAAAACTTTGGAAATATATTAACTATGATAACTTGAAATTTTCATGAAATTATAATTATTATATAATATATATGTATTTCTAATAATTTTACAATAGCAAAACCGTCACACCCTTACAAAAGGATGGGACAATAATACTCCCCAACGAGAAAAGCGAAGATAATCGGAGCTTCTCGGAGGAAAACGGAGATAATTGCCCATCATGTTTTTGCAATTTTAAGTGCTTGAATTATACTCCCCAAAGCCATTTGAGGGGAATTGAACCTAAGCCCACACTATTAAGTGGTTTTAAAGGGTTTTCAAGCACTAATATAAAAATAGAATAACACACGAAAACACATAAAGTAATTGAGATTAATTAATACTTTATGTGTTTATATTTTAAGAGGTAACATTAAGTTGCCTCTTTTTGTATGCTCAAAAATAAAAAAATAAAATTTAACACGCTGTACACGTTTTGTACACGAATAAGGAGAAAAAAATGTATATAAACTTTAAAACTAAAAACTCAACTGCAGGTAACTACTTTCCAATAAAAGAACAGGACCTACAGGAACTATGTAATAAACTAGAAATAGAAAATTCAAATTCATCTACAGCAACAATTACAGAAATATATGATGACGATAGAGCAAATAAACTTTTAAAAGATAAAGTTTTCAAACTTGAAGAATTAAATTACTTTACTAAAAACTTTGAGTTACTGTCTGACTTTGATAAAAATATATTTTATGCTGTAAGTGAAGCTAAAAATTATGATAACTTAAAAGATATGATAAACCTTACGTTAAACACGCACCACTACAGCCTTGTAAGCGATTTTAGCAACTTAAATGCGAAAGGTAAGCAACTATACCTAAATGCAAATGGAGGTGCTAGTGTCGAATATCTAAAGACCTTTGACGGTGAGCAGTATGTAGTAGATATTATGAAAAACAATACTCCCCTACCAACTTCATATGGTTTTGTCTATGTGAATGATAATGATGAAGTAACAATATATAACGGCAATTGTTTTGCACCAATTGGAAACAATAACCCTATCACACTTTGTTTAAATACAGATAGTGATAGGGATTTTTTGTATCTACCTTGTTTAGAATCAGAAATAACAAAGGTATTAGAAAGGTTGAATGTTACATCTTTAGAAGAAGTAACAGTTGAAGTAGAAGATTACAACACATCATTTGAGATATACGAACTACTCAAAAAAGATATAACCAATATAGATAT
>CAYJGB010000051.1:0-9141 GCA_964369405.1 uncultured Eubacteriales bacterium | reverse complement strand
GTATAACATATGAATTTTTATTAATGTTATTATGTAAAAGCGTAAAAGTTTTGTCCACTTTTTCAAAAGTGGTGGAGTTTGAGGTGAAACCTCAAGGTCTGCCCTTGACCTTAAAGCATAAAAAACGTAAAAACGACGAATTAAACAGTCCAGTGGACTTGTTATAGCATATGAACTAAATAGAATATCCACTTTTTATTGTAAGCTATATTTTTAATCTTGACAAATTTATAAATATTAGATAAAATATAGCTACCAATATATATAAATGCGTTGATAAGAAAGAGTATTTCAGATTAGTTTTTTTAGAGAGTCGTTGTATGGTGCAAAACGATAAAACTTCTGCAAAGAAAATCATCTTTGAGCAGTCGGCTGAATTTTATAATTAACTTTATAAGGTGTAAGTTTGAACGATTTCCCACCGTTAAATGGGACTACATTAAGATGATGTTTTCTTGATGTTTTGTATGAGTTGGCTTTTTATAAAACAAAGTGGTACCACGAAACTTTTAGCTTTCGTCTTTGTGTCAAAGACGAAAGCTTTTTTTATATTTTATTATTATTTATTAGAAAAGGTGATTTTTATGTTATTAACAGGTTCAGAAATTATTGCAGAATGTCTTTTAGAACAAGGTGTTGATACTATATTTGGTTTCCCAGGTGGGGCAGTTTTGAATATTTATGATACTCTTTATCTTCAAAAAGATAAATTTACTCATATTATGACTGCTCACGAACAAGGTGCTGCTCACAGTGCTGACGGTTATGCTCGCTCTACTGGTAAAACTGGTGTTGTTATTGCTACATCAGGACCAGGTGCTACTAACTTAATCACAGGCCTTGCAACTGCATATATGGACTCTTCTCCTGTTGTTGCGATAACTGGTAATGTTTCAAGAGATTTATTAGGTAAAGATAGTTTCCAAGAAGTTGATATTAAAGAAATATCTAAACCAATTACTAAGGCTAGTTTTCAAGTTAATTCAATGGAGAAACTTGCTCCTACTATTAGAAAAGCATTCGAAATTGCAAACTCTGGTAGAAAAGGCCCTGTTTTAGTCGATGTTCCAAAAGATATTACTGCTCTTAAAGCTGAGTATACTCCTATTGTTATTGATAAATCTCATAAAGAAGATACTTTTAAAACTCAAACTTTACAAAATATAGAATTACATAAACATCAAATTGAGCATACTTTGGAACTTATTAGCAAGAGTCAACGTCCTCTAATATATGCTGGTGGTGGTATTATTAGTGGTGATGCAAGCAAGCAACTTACAGCGTTTGCTCAAAAACTTAATGCTCCTGTTTGTTGCTCTATTATGGGGCTTGGTGGAATTAGTTGCGACAACCCTCTGTTTATCGGTAATATTGGTATGCATGGTATTTTCCACACTGGTAAAGCTACTAGAAACGCTGACTTAATAATCGCTCTAGGTGCTAGATTTTCTGATAGAGTTGCTGGCGATACTTCTAAATTTAGAGAAAACTGTAATATCATTCATATAGATATAGATAAAAAAGAAATTAATAAAAATGTTCTTACTAATTCTTATGTTACTGCAAATGTTAAAGAAACATTAGAGGAATTAACTGAAAAAATGCAACAAAAAGACCATAGTCAGTGGCTTTCTCAAATTGATGAATGGAGAAGTGACATACCTTCTCAAAAAGAAAATAAAGAAAACATACCTACTCCAGAACATATAATCAAAACTATAAACAGTTACAAAAAACCTGAAGATATTATTGTTACAGATGTTGGACAACATCAAATGTGGGTATCTCAATTGGGCGAATTTAAAAAACCTAGAACATTCTTGACTTCTGGCGGACTGGGTACAATGGGATTTGGTGTTGGTGCTGCAATTGGTGCAAAATACGGACAACCAGACTCAAGAGTAACTTTAGTAACTGGAGATGGAAGTTTTCATATGAATTTAAACGAGCTAGTAACACTTAAATCATATAATATACCTATAGTAGTTGTAGTAATGAACAATACAGTTTTAGGTATGGTAAGACAATGGCAAAAAGTATTTTATGGCAATAGATTTTCTGAAACAGACCCACATAGACAAACAAATTTTGAAAAAATGTCAGAAGCGTTTGGAGTTTGTGGAATGACTGTAACAAAACAAGATGAATTTAAAGACGCATTAGAAAAAGCATATAGCTTAAATGCACCAGTAGTAATTGATTGTCAAATTTCACCAGATGCAAATGTTTTACCGATGATACCACCTGGAAAAACAGCAGATGATACTATAATAGAATTGTGGTAAGTTGTATTTAACAAATCAAAAGTTTAAATTTAATCGAAAGGACAATTTATTATGAATAATAAAATTGATATATTCGACTCAACACTCAGAGATGGAGCTCAAGGAGAAGGAATTTCATTTTCTGTTGAAGATAAACTAAGCATTGTAAAATCACTTGATAAGCTAGGTATAGATTACATAGAAGCAGGCAACCCTGGCTCTAATCCAAAAGATTTAGAATTTTTTGAAAAAGCAAGTAACTTAAACCTTACAACAAGTAAGTTGGTAGCGTTTGGAAGCACTAGGCGTAAAAACATAAAAGTAGAAGAAGATAGCAATGTAAATGCGCTACTAACAGCAAATACTCAAGCAGTGGCGATATTTGGAAAATGCTGGAAAGTTCACGTAACTAAAATAATAAATACAACTGTAGAAGAAAATTTTTCTATGATAAAAGATACTTGTAAATACTTAACAGAAAAAGGAAAAACAGTATTTTTTGATGCTGAACATTTTTTTGACGGATACAAAGATGATAAAATATTTGCACTAAATGCTCTTAAATCAGCTGTAGACGGAGGTGCAAAATGTTTAGTATTATGCGATACAAATGGTGCATGCTTTCCAAACGAGATAGAAGAGATTACAAAAGAAGTCTGTAATACATTTAACTGTGATGTAGGAATACACGTACATAACGACGGTGGTATGGCTGTTGCAAACTCCATAATGGCAGTTAAATCTGGAGCAGTTCAAGTACAAGGAACATTTTTAGGATACGGAGAGCGTTGTGGAAATGCTAATTTATCTACAATAATTCCAAATTTACAATTAAAAGGTAACTATGATTGCATACCTACTGAAAATATCAAGTTTTTAACTTCTATAGCAAGAAGTATAGCAGAAATATCAAATGTTTCATTAAAACGAAACGAGCCTTTCGTCGGTGTTAGTGCATTTGCTCATAAAGCTGGAATGCATGCAGATGGTGTGTTAAAATTATCAAGTTCATTTGAGCATATAAACCCAGAAACAGTCGGAAACGAAAGACGTTTTCTAATGAGTGAAATCTCTGGAAGAACAGCAGTTTTAGAAAAAATAAAAGAAGTAAACCCTAATATAACAAAAGATAGCAGAGAAACTAAAGTTATAGTAGAAAAGCTTAAAAATTTAGAGCAAAAAGGGTATCAATTCGAGGGTGCAGACGCAAGCTTTGAAATGCTTATTAGAAAATATTTAGGCGAATATAAAGATTTCTTTGAACTTATAAATTACAAGATAATAACAGGCAGACCATGTGAGGAACATTACAGTGCAACCGCAACCGTTAAAATAAAAGTTGGAGATAAAATTCAACTTATGTGTGCTGAGGGTAATGGACCGATAAATGCTATCGATAAAACTTTACGTTCAGCCTTAGAAGTTTTTTATCCATCTTTAAAAAAGATGTATCTAATAGACTATAAAGTTAGAGTAATGGACTCTAAGCAGGCAACGGGTGCAACTGTTAGAGTACTTATAACATCAACAGACGGAAATAGAATTTGGACAACTGTAGGCGTATCAAAAGACGTTGTAGAAGCATCAAGAATGGCACTAACAGAGTCAATAGAATACAAATTGGTTAAAGATAATTGTTAAATTTTGTTATGATATATGATTTTTTTTTAAAACATAAGAGAAAATTAATTTATACAAAAATAAAATTTGTCTTTTTGAAAAAAATAGTGTATAATATTCTTAATAATATTAATTTCGTTTAGTAAATTAATAAGTTTAAGACAATGTTGACAAATTTAAAGGAGTGTATGTGTATATGAACGAAACAAACAAACAATTTCAATTTAGTGAGATTACACCTGAAATTATGGCTTTAAGTGAATTATGCCAACAAAACAGTAACATCGACCCAACTTTATACCTTAAACATAACGTAAAGAGAGGTTTACGTGATTTAGACGGTAGAGGTGTTTTAACAGGACTTACAGAAATATCTGAAGTATGTTCAACAAAAAAAGTTGATGATAAATTAGTACCAATTGATGGTAAACTTTTTTATAGAGGTTATGATGTAGAAGATTTAGTTAATGGTTTTATAGATAGCGAATGTTTTGGCTTTGAAGAAACTACATATCTATTATTATTTGGAAAACTTCCAACAAATGACGAACTAAACGATTTTAATGGACTATTAAACTACTACAGAAACTTACCTAACACATTTGTTAGAGATATTATTATGAAATCACCTAGCAAAGATATTATGAATGCATTAGCTAGAGGAGTTTTAACTCTTTATTCTTATGACGAAAAACCAGAGGATACATCTATTCCTAATGTTTTAAGACAATGTTTACAACTTATATCATTGTTCCCAGTGCTTGCTGTTTATAGTTTTCAAGCATATGGTTATTACCACGACAACAAGAGTTTGATTATTCATACTCCAGAGCCACACTTTTCTACAGCAGAAAATATATTGCATATGTTAAGACCAGACTCTAAATTTACAAAATTAGAGGCTAAACTTCTTGATATGGCTTTAGTTTTACATGCAGAGCATGGTGGTGGTAACAACTCAACATTTACAACACATGTTGTTACATCTTCTGGAACAGACACATATAGTGCAATTGCAGCAGCACTTGGCTCACTTAAAGGACCTAAGCATGGTGGTGCTAATATTAAAGTTGTGCAAATGTTTGACGATATTAAGGCACACGTTAAAGATTACAACGACTTAGATGAAGTACGTGCATACGTTACAAAAATTCTTCATAAAGAAGCATTTGATAAGTCTGGTTTAGTGTATGGTATGGGTCATGCAATATACTCATTATCAGACCCTAGAGCAAGAGTCTTTAAACATTATGTAGAGAGTTTATCAAAAGAAAAAGGCAGAGAAGAAGAGTTTAAACTATACTCATCAGTAGCAAGTATTGCATCTGATATAATTGCAAAAGAAAGAAAAATATATAAAGGTGTAAGTGCAAATGTAGACTTCTACAGTGGATTTGTATATAGTATGTTAGATTTACCACCAGAATTATTTACACCATTATTTGCAATAGCAAGAATATCTGGCTGGAGTGCACACAGAATAGAGGAGTTAGTAAATCCTAGTAAAATAATAAGACCAGCATATATGAACGTACAAGAAAGACGCCCATATATTAAAATGGAAAACAGATAAAATGTGATTATCAATATTATAAGCTAAAAAGGCTCTTTGTCAAATTTTAGATTTGACAAAGAGCCTTTTAAACTATAATTTTAGAAACCCTCTCTGGGCTTTTATCTCTTACTTATCCTATATCATTTGGACTTTTGTTTGCTATATCATACTCCAGTAGAACCAAACCCTTTTGCACCTCGTTTTGTTTCCTCTATCTCTTCTACTTCTACTAACTCTGGTATGTCTATTGGCATTATAACCATTTGCGCTACCCTATCGCCCGATTTAACGGTGTATTCTCTGTCAGATACATTACATAACCCTACACAAATTTCGCCTGTATAATCGCTATCTACTACACCTACTCCGTTAGACAAACATATACCATGTTTTATGCCTAATCCACTTCTAGCATAAATAAAAGCTGCGTAATTACTGCTCTCTAATTGAATACTTATTCCAGTTGGTATAATTGCCAATTTCTGTGGATATATTATAATATCGGTATCTATACAAGCATAAAGGTCAAGCCCTGCACTTCCTTTTGTTGCTCTAGTTGGTATAACTGCGTTGCTATTTATTTTCTTAATTTTCAACTTATTTTGCATAATTTTACCTCTTTTCGTTGATGTTGATAACTTTATAACTTATCAACAGATTAACAATTATTTTTCTTAATATACTCCTCTATAATACAATCCCCTAGTAAATCGGCTTTTTTTAGACTTAATAACGCTATTTTTTTGAGTGTATTCATTAAAGATATTAACTCTATCCACATAGTTATCAACAGTTGAGTGGATAACTACAAAATCAACTGTTTCAAAATCTTGTGTTTTATCCATAATATTAAGTGGGACAGAGTTTATAAGACTAGTAGTATTGCCGTCACATATTAGTGGAAATTGTTCTTTTTTACGGTCTTTTATAACTGGGATTTTTTTATTAGTTAATTTACAGGTTTTACATAAATTAGCTCCATTATTTTGTGGGCAATTTCGCATAGTCATCAATGGTAAATGTCCGTATACAATTACACCTTTAGGTATATTTGCATTTAAATTATTAATCTGATTTACTTTAAGCTCTATAGATACTACATAATCTGATAAACCTAGAGTAGAGAGCATATTCGCACTATGAGTGTTAAACACATTTAATGTAAAGTCACCACTTACATTAAACCCTAGATTTTTTGCAAGCTCTATTGCACCTATATTACCTACTAATACATTAATAACACCTATTCTTTTTATACTTGTTAATGCTTTTACTATTTTGTCTTCTATTCCAAACATTCCACGTGGTAAAGTTACGCCTACATTAAACCCTTGTTCTATAAGAGATTTAATATCATTTTCTTTTGAAAAAAGTGGCACATATATTATTTCACACGCTTTATAGCAGTCTGGTATATTTGTATCATAAAATACGGCTCTTAGTTTTTGTTGGTATGGTTTTATTTCTCTTGTCTTCGGTATTGTTAAATCTATATCATTAACTTCTATTTTTTGTCTTTTTGCAATCACATCAGATAACCCAGATAAAACATTTCTTCTTAAGTTGTTCAATACTGAAATTGGTACAGTTAATCCATTTTCCATATCAATATTAACATCGTCCACATAAAATTGAGTATTCCCCGTTTTTGAAAGCGAATTAATTATTTTATCTTTACTCAAAGCGATATTTTGAGCAATTTGAGGTTTTTCTGAGTATGCTTCAAAAAAATTATTATTACTATCAGTAGCTACAAGCTTTATTTCTTTATCTTGTAATATCGAAATAGATAAGTCGATTTTTATCAACTGTTTCTCATTTTTATATTTATTTCCGATTTCGTTTAACAATTTATTTGTAGCAGTAAGCACATTTTCCTTTTCTCTTACACCGTACATAGTTTTATCTATCTTGTTTTTGTAATAGCCGTCTGTAAATCCACTGCGAGAAAATACATCATTTAGTATTTTCTCTTTTTCTGACTTTAAAAATCCGTTTTCAAGCACACTGCTACATGCATCTACAGCACTATATACATATTCAGGACGTTTCATTCTTCCTTCAATTTTCAAGGAATGTACACCGATTTTTTTTAATTCATTAATATACTTTATCAAAGACATATCTTTTAAACTTAAATCATAACCATTGCCACCACTTACCTTGAATGGCAATCTGCAAGGTTGAGCACATTTACCTCTGTTACCACTTCTTTGACCAATGACAGCGCTCAAATAACAATTTCCTGATACACACATACATAACGCACCATGTACAAACACCTCAACTTCTATAGGGCAGGAGTCCACAATTTCTTTAATTTGAGATTTTGAAAGTTCTCTTGCAAGAACTATTCTTTTAAAGCCAAAATCATAAAGCGTTTTAGCACCCTGTGGAGTGTGAACAGCCATTTGAGTAGAGGCATGTAACGGTAAAGTAGGACAAATTTTTTTTACAGCAAAAGCAAGCCCAGTGTCTTGCACAATCAAAGCATCAATAGGCAAAGAACAGGCTTGCTTAATTATATTTATAGCGTCTGGAAGTTCAATATCATTTATAAGTGTGTTTAACGCTAAATAAACTTTCACATTTCTGGCATGACAAAACTCAACAACTTGCTTGAGCTGTAAATCATCAAAATTTTGTGCAGATGCTCTTGCACTAAAGTTTTTGTAACCTAAGTAAATAGCGTTTGCATTAGCTCTAACTGCAGCAATTGCACTTTCTAAAGAACCAGCTGGAGCTAATATTTCTAAATTTTTATTATCCATAGAAAAAGTCCTTACTATATCATAGAAATCATATCATCATCAGAAGTTTTATCTTGAAAATCATCTCTTCTATATTCTGGATTTATTTTATCTTTTTCTTGATAATCAATTTTACTGATTTGTTTAACACGTCTATTTCTATTATTACTTACAACTTTAACATTTAATTTTTGAGGTTTTTTATCTGCCAATTGTGTTTCTTTGTTCTGTTGAACTTGTATATTTTGTTGACTTTGTTGAATTTCTGAATTTAAATTAACTTGATTAAAATTAGTTGCATCTTGACTTTGTAAGTGTGCAATCTTCAAATTAAGAAGTTCGATTTGATTTAAAAGTTCGGCATTATCTTTTTTAAGTCTTTCATTTTCCAATCCATTTTCAGCAAGTTTTCTATTAGTTTCGTTAATATGACTTTCTTTATCATTAAACCTAGAATTAACATTTTCTAACTCTTTAAGTAAGTCTTGATTTTTGATTTTTTCTTTAACTAATTCGTCGCAATAATTTAGAGCAGTAACAACAGTAGCCATATATAAATTAGTGTTTTGAGTATTATTTAATACATCTAAAATACGACTATCCACAATTTTACTTATACGCTCAATATACTCTTTATCTTCTTCAGCTTTAATAATAAATTCTGCACCATTAAGCAGAATTTTAACAGCATTTTTATCGCTCATACTAATCACCTCATAAAATATACTATAATTAATTATTATAATACATTTTTGTATTATTTAAAAGAGATTTTTTAAAAAAATGTCGTAACATTATGGAAAAAGTCGATTATAGGATAAAATGCATTGTTTTTTAATTAAACTATAAACATGACAACGCAATAGCACAAATTATAATAGAACCACAAACCTGTAGGGGCGAAATCCATTTTCGCCCGTTGTTTTTATATAGCACAAATTATAAAAGGACA
>CAYJGB010000050.1:0-9238 GCA_964369405.1 uncultured Eubacteriales bacterium | reverse complement strand
CGTTTCGAACACAAATTCGCTATACTTCTACTTTATACTAACTATTTTAAAAAAATTGTTCAATTTGTTATTGCAATTAACGAATTTTTTTATATTTTAAGTTAGGTAAAACAGCTTACTTAACTTTAAATAACTTAATATACATATATACTTTTAATTTCAATTAGATAATTTCGCCGTAAACAACTTCACTTTAACTAAAATGTTAAAGTTGTAATATATATTTAATTATGCGCATTAATTCTAACTAACGATTTAACAGTTTTTATACATCTAAGTTACCTTTCTTTAATTAAAATGTCTAGAACAACTCCAGTATCTTTATGTGCTTGAACATATATACCAGTTACCTCATTTAATTCAAAATAATACAAATCATAGCCTATAGTATATTCTCCACGTTCATCTTCTGGAATAAGTCTATAATTCCCTATTACTCTAGCTAATTCATCTATAGTATCTTTATCACATTCCACTCCCAAGAACTCATCTTCTATCATTGTCATTTCTGGCTGACTGTTGATAAAGTTATAAAAATCTTCTTTATTATAAGCATACGGTTTTAATACATCTTGTGATAATTCATTTTCATTTAATATCAAAGGTACTAATGAATTAACGGCATCTACCTGTGTTGAATGATATATAACAGTAGATAACATAGGTTCACCTTTACTATCAATATACAATTTTGCTTTATCATAGTTTTCACCATACAATGCTGTTCTAATACTATTATCAATATAGGTATAGTCACAAAATTCATTTTTTTCTGTTGCATAGTAATAATCATCTACGCTTTGTTCTATCACTTTTTTTAACTCTACTTCTTCTATATTTAATTTATCAATATAGTACGAATTGCTAATTTCTTCTCCTGTCAACAAATTGACTGTATAGACTTCATAATACGGTGTACCTGTGAAAACTCCAGTTATCGACACTGTTTCAATAACTAACACATTTTCATTAATGTATGCTTCAAAATCTCTTGTTACTGAATATCCGCTATTAGGTGGAACTATCCCTTCTTCTGATATTTCTTCAAAAATTTCATTTAGTTCATTTACATAATCACTATCAAGGTTTATTATTTTAGGAATTCTAAAAACTGCTTCTTCTCCAGTTTGATTATGTATAAATGTTTCGTCCATAAATACGGATACATAATCTTCTACTTTATATGTTTTTTCAGTTGCATTAGTAGGGTCATTTTCTTCTACCAACCTTGTATTTTGCTCAGATGTTGGTGAAATATTTTTTTCGTTTTCCTCACTTAAACAACCTTTACATCCAAATATTATAACGATTATAATTAAAATTGATATTATTTTGTTTTTCATTATGCATCCCTCCTGCGTAAAAGCTAAAATTAAGAACATCATATTTATGTTTAATCCCTATAAATAACTCTTTTATAAAATCTATTTATCTTTTATTTAATTTTTTATTGTAATTGTGCCTCTAACCTAACTAAGTCTAAATGATAATTATATGCCTCTGCACCTGCTAAAGACGGTAGTAAACAGTACAGATTTATTTGATTTTCATCTTTAAAATACAATCTATCATTATAGCTCCATTTTCCAGATTCGATTATTTCCAATGCATTATTATAACTTTCCAAAGAAGCCGAATCACTACTCCAGTCATCTATAGGATATATGTTTTTAAATTCTAATAGTTTTCTGTCTGTGATTAGTTTTTCCAATTCTTCTTCTGAGATATTCATAACTTGTATAAAATATGTATTATCTATTTCTGTTCCATCAGTCATATCTATATTATATACTTCAGAATGTATAGCTCCACCCCATGTGCTATATGTATTAACAATAACGGACATTACAGTGTCATAACTATATACTTCATAATCCATTCCCATGGTAATAATAGAGTTTCCATTTTTATTAGATTCTTCTTCTCTTTGAATAACATTAGTTGCGTTATTAACTATCTCTTTGTTTATCTTATCGACATATTCGCTATCAATATTTATTTTAGGATATGTATATGTATAATCTCCATCTTTATCACTCAATATTACCGTATCTTCTGTAGTAACAAGTTCACTTAAATTATATACTTTTTCTGATTCTGTTTCTTTTGTTACTTCTTTATCCTTTGTTGATTCTGTTTCTTCTGTCGCTTTATTCTCTGTTGTTTGCTCATTTTTATCATTTGTTTTTTCAACATCACTACAGCCTACCAGACAAAAAACAATACTTATTGTTATAAATAATGCAAATACTATCTTTTTCATAAAACTCCTCCAAACAAAAATTTATTACACGAAAATCCTTTAGTTACCCTATAGAACTTTCCATTAAATTCATATCATCTTTACTATTTATCATGTCAATTAAAGTGTATTTTTTTGACACATCTTTAATATAAATATTAAAATCACTTTCATTAACTTTTTTATCACGTATAGAATATAATTGGTTTACATCTTCATTAATTTCATTGCCATCTTCATAAATATAGTAATCATAATTGTCTGTATCCATATTTCTTCCTACCATATAACCATCTATCAATTTAAATTCATTGCTAGAATTTAACAATAAATAATTTGATGTATCATCTGAATATGCGTTTAGTGACACATAACGTTTATATATACCAAACTCTTTAGACTCATTATCATAAAACAACTGCTCGTGCATAGTTGCTGGACCTCCTGCTAATGACATTATTGGAAAATCCGAATCATATGCTCCTACTCCATGACTATCAAATGTGCTATTTTCTACTGGTTCATCTTTTTCATTTAATGTTACTAACTTAACAAAAACTCCATTGTAATCATATGTATATCCTGATAATAAATACTCGACTAACATTTCTATAGAACCATCATTATTAAAATCTTCTATTCTATAATTATTTGGTAATAACGTTACATTATGTGTGCCCATATCTGAAATAAAAATTTCTTCTTTATTTATTTTATCTTTGTAATAATCTTCAAGAATTTCTCTATCTTCTTCTGTATTATTTTGGGGTTCTTCTTTATCAGATATGTTTTGACTTGTTGATTTTGTATCTTCTTGCTTTGCTATAGAAGTACTAGTTTGTGAGTTGTTTGTACTTTCACTGCTGCAACCAAACAAACTAGTATATATTAAGCCTATCACCAATATAATTACTATTAATTTCTTCATATTCAATTCTCCAAACTGTATATATTAATTATAGAATAATTATACATTATTTTTCATAATTTTGTTATCATTATACATTATACTACACCTTAATCATGTTTTCAACTATAAATGCAATTTTTTATAATCATAATTACGCACATTTTTAAAAGGTCGCTATTTTTATCTTTTTAATGAATTTTTTATCAATATATCAAATTACAACAAAAATAATACCTGAACTTTATCTCGCACAAAGTTCAGGTTGGTTTTATAGTCTTAAATTTTTGTTTTTAATTTTTCTATGTATTCATTTAATATTTCTACCGTTTGTTTGTCATCATACACACTGTCCGACTCAAACAACCAATCTAAATAATCTATAATCATTTCGTTAATTTTCATTGATAAAATTTCTATAGATATAAGTTTTTCTTTGTCATGTAAGTTAAATAATGTTCCACCATTATTAGATGAATCTATTGATAATGCATTTGATACGAACAATCGTGATGATTTTATAAGTTTAAATAAAGGTGATGTTTTGCTAGCTATTTCATCTCTAATCATTTTTAGCAAAACTATTCTATTTTCTGTTGAACAAGGCATAACAAACTCTTCAGGAAAAACTGTAATTATACCTTTATCAACAAAGTTTTGTAATCCGTCTTCAGTGAAAAATAATTTTCGATCTGATGAATACTCAATATTTTGATAAAAGTCAACTATAATATTAATAACTTCTTCTCGATAAGGAATTTCTTTAATAATTAATTTATCGGCAAATTCTTTGTTAATAAAACTTGCAAAACATGGTTGAGGTTCAATACACCTTACATCACTAAGTCTATCTCCTACTAAGTTTAGTCGCTCCTCAATTTTATCGCTATGCTTTGATATATTATTAATAAAGTTACTAGATGAATTATATTTTTCATCAAATTGCTTTTTAATTAAATTTATAATCTTCTTATTTTTATATAAAACAACTCTTTCTAAATCTGCAGATATAGTCACAAGTTCCGTATCTGTAAAGAAATAGTATGGCATGAATATTGGAAATTCATTTTCTAATTTCGTTTCGCTATAAAAATAATGAGCCTTGTAATTTTCTAGTGCAACACTTGCCATCATTAACACTTGCATAATTAATTCAAGTGTTTCTTTGGAGGAATCAGCACTTCTATCTATCATTAATAACTGATTAAATTTCAAATTCACATTATTATTCTTAAACAATTCCTGTAAAGTTAGATAGAAAACATCAAGTTTAAAAGGAATAAAACAATTTATTGTATTTTCACTCTTTGAAATTTCTACTAATTTATATTTAATAAATTTTTCTACCTTATATTTACCGTCACAAACCTCAATATCATCTGAGTAAACGTTTGAATTTATTTCAACGTTCTTTAAATCCCCTTTTGATACAAAATTATCCATATCTAGTTTTTGAGAGATACTTTCAATTATATTTTTAATATCTAGTCGTTGATTGTATTTTTCTTCACCTACTACACCCATCTCATAAAAAACCAGCAATCGATTCTTTTCTTCAAATGTCAATTCTAAGTAGTCACATAGCTTATCTATATCTTTACTATCAAGTTGTCTTTCTCCTTTTAACACTCTATGAAATAATGTTCTTTCAATCCCTACATCTTTAGTCAAGTTTTTTATAGTGCCATTTCTTTTTCTAATGATATCATTTAGTTCTTCGCTAAACTTTGACATAAACACATCTCCTTTATGAGTTATATTTATATTATATCAATATAATTGAAATTTTACAATAATTTTTTATCCCCCACAAATCTTTCATAGTTCATATCAAACACTACCTCTAATTCATAACCTTTTTTAACTTTTATTTCGCTTATTAGCCTGCATACTATCATCTTTTGTTGTTCTATAGTTGACTTATCAAATTCATCTGCCCACGTTTTAAATTGATTGTAGTATACATCTAATTTACCCATTGCATTTACTTGATTTGCCAATTTATATTCTATCTCACTAAACTCACGCTGCTTATCTTTAAGTAGCGTGTTTGTATTTTCTATTGCTTGTGATAACATATCTGATGTAAACTTACTTTCGCCTATTAGTGATTTTCCTATCTCTGCTGATAACTCAACTGTTTGCTTTTTAAGCTTTTGTACTTCTTTTTCTATATTTGTCTTTCTGCGTTTTAAACTTGTTATCTCTTCTTTGTATCTTTTTTCAAGTGCTATATCTTTTGGTGTTGATTTTATCTTCAGAAAATATTCATCTAATATCTCTCTTACTGCTACATCTATTTTTGTTGATACATATGCTGTTTGTCCGTCACAACAATTTCGTTTCATAGCTTTACCTGTGCAGATATATCTTTCTCTTCTAGGACTCATCTTTGTTCCATCTGCTTTTGTGTATGTATCTGTATAACTTGTAGCATTAAGCTTTTTACCACAATGTCCACAATATATATTTCCAGATAACAATGTTTTTGATTTTGTTGTCCTTGCTATTTGAGTTTTCTCTTCATTCTTGCTTGAACGCTGTTTTAATATGTATTGTGCATCATTATATATATCTTCTTCTATTATTTGTAGTTCTTCTATACATTCTGATTGAACTTCTCCTGATACCATATATCCACAATAAATCTTATTCTTTAATATTCTGTTTATTGTGTTACATTGAAACAAGCTACTATTATGTGTTCTCACTCCCATATTATTTAGTAACTCTGCCATTCTATAAGAGCCTATCCCCTCTTTTACTGTTTTATCAAATATCAGCTTTATAATCTCTCTTTCCTCATCATCTACTATTATTTGCATTAACTCTTTTCCTTTTTTGTTCACTTCTCCACTCTTTATTAGTTTGTATCCAAATGGTGCTACTCCTCCAGTAAATCTCCCCTCCATTGTCATTTGATTAAGTCTTGTTTTTACTCTAGCTGATGTCTTTTGACTTTCTCCATTAGCTTGCCAAAATCGTATGTAATTCATAAGTTTATCTACATGACTATCCATTCTTTGTTGCCCTTCATTGACACTCCACACTTCTATGCCATGTTTTATAAACCACTCTACTACAAATGGAGTTTCATCATCTATCCTACCTATTCTGTCAAACATAAATACTAATAATACATCAAATTCTTTTTTCTCTGCTGCTTTCTTTAAATCTTGTATAGCATCTCTTTCATTAGCTGATACTTTGTACCCTGATATTCCTTTTTCTTTATACTCTTTAAGTATTGTCCAATCATTTCTATTAGCAAAATCTCTGCACGCTCCTCTTTGCATTGGTATATCATCTTTATCTACTTGACCTTTTGTAGATACTCTATATAGACAGTGTACTCTTTTCATCTTTCTCATCCTTTCATACAATTTTTGCAAACTAACAATACTACATATTTTTATAAATATCTATACTAATATCTACTATTTAACTAACGATATTTCCGTTATAAATTTGTGTATTAATTCTCTTTTCAAATGTATCTAACAAACTTTCTAGCACTATTTTT
Organism: uncultured Eubacteriales bacterium; assembly: GCA_964369405.1. GTDB lineage: Bacteria > Bacillota > Clostridia > Oscillospirales > Acutalibacteraceae > CAYJFG01. Next base: position 2,566 of record CAYJGB010000050.1, on the reverse strand, counting down.
TCTGATTCTTTGTTATCTATATTTTTAAAGTATATAGTTACTTTGCACCCTGCTGTGACTTTTTCGATTCTATTATTTAAATCAATATTTTTGCTTAAATTTACCGTGTTATTAATATCAAACATTTTAAAACTCTCCTTTTATTGTTAATTTTATAGAGGCTACTACAATTCATTTGTTATTTTCATTTATTTAAAATCTTATTATTTCATTATAGTAACCTCTACATACTTTATAACTTTGTTTCTTGTTCAATCGTTATTTATCACATCCCCACGATTAGGGCAACTAGCAAACGGCTAACAGCACATATTAGCTCCATTGGAATCTCACCATCGTGTGGTTCTCACACGACTGCCCTCTTTGGTTACGACGGTTTTATCTCGCTCGACTTTTGACTGGACAGAAGTATCATTATACCTATTAATTGTCATCGCCCACTGCAATCTGCTATATTGCATTTTATTAAGACTAGTAAATACTAGCGTTAAAATTAGGCTTGCTCATTTTAGAACTTAATAGGAATGTATTTGCTATTGGTATATTAAATTGTCAAGTTCCTTTGAAGAGTATTTTTCTTATTTGTTTTATTCTTTATCACTTTTAAGAATATTTTCTATTTTTTGCGAGTCTTAATTTTTGTGACAAAGATTTCAAATTTACAATTTCTAAAAAAGCCCTTCACTTATAACCACTTTCAGAGCCGATTTTTCACCCCCTTTTTGAGATTTTTTTGCTTTTTCCTTAAATTTTATATACTTGCATAAAAAATTATAGAATTTTTAGTTATAATTCAGTATATTTTAAGTGTCTTTTTATTGCTTTTTCTGCTTTTTTTATACTTCTATCTACTGTCTGAAAACTACATTTTTCTATTTCTGATATTTTTTCTAATTTCAGATTATAAAAGTATCTCAAAATAAGTCTTCTTTTTTGCAATTGTGTAAGTTTTGATATTGCATTAATTAACTTTTCCTTTGTACAGTTAATAGCTATTGTTTCATCAAGTGTAACCTCTCCTTTTGCTATTGCTATGTATATATTTTCTTCATTAAAATCTAAGTTAGACCTATGTCTTTCATCATATCTTTTTTGATTACGCTCTACTCTTGAAAAATTTACAAACATCTCTTCTGCTATAGCTTCACTAATTTCAGTTTCTACTCTTTTTCTATCTCCACCAATAAAACTTACATAATATCTTTTTATATTTTCTTGAGTTTCTACCCTTAAGGTATACTCATTATTTTTCTTATTCATTGTCGGTCCTCCAAGTTTGATTTTTATTTTTAATTACTTCTAATTTCCTTAAAAATCTTTCTTGGAGGCGAACGTGCTTTTTGATATTTGATACATCTCAAAATATCAATAGCTATTTCGCAATTAACAACTACATAATTTTGCATAATAAAACCTCTCAGCTATAAGTAGCCGAAAGGTAGAAAACAAAAAGCCGCACGATAGGTAGACAACACTCAAACCGATAAACGCAATTCATTTTTATAAATTACGTTCATGCGGCTTAGAGAGTCTACGCATAATCATGCGGCCTCATAGCACTATATAATATTTACTTGTTGATTTAAAGTACGCACTTAAAATAAAGTACATACTTAAACTTATTTTTCATCTTTAACCCTGTATCTTATATAGCTTTGTAAAGATATATATTTAAACTATATTCATCATTATTTCTCTTTTACACTTTCTACATTTTACTTGAATATGTCCTTTAGTATCGTTAAATACTATTATTGTCTTATGTTTGCAACAAGGGTATTTTATTGCTTTCCTCTCTAATTCCACCTCAATTATGCTTTGATTATCTTTTTTTGTGTTCTTTATCGTTATTCCTTGCAATCGCAGTAAGTTTTCGTTATTACTATTAAAGAATATTTTATCATCTTTTCTGTTCATATTTTACCTCTCTCCCCTCTTAAAATTAATTATTGATGCAAAAAAACAGCTATATACTAAAAATATAGCTGCTTGAAATAAAAATAGTAATGATACACTCAATGAATTATGGGTCACTCGAATCGTAAAATAAAGTGGTGTATGATAGAAACCTGTAAATCTCTAATCTTGACTTTTTATAACTGATGTGATACTATTCTGATATATATTTTCAATGAGAGGATTGGGTAATATGGAAATTATTGAACAAATAATTATTTTGTTTTTTACAATTTTATTTGAGCAACTAGTTTTAATTTTTTTACCGATTTCCTTAATTTTCTTTAAAAATTATAATCCTTTTAAAAAAAACGAAAAAAACTTGACATTTTCAAAAAAACACTGTATAATTCTTTTTTCAAAGAGAGAGTGCGCGAGAGAAGGTTGAGGTTGCCATATAAAGAGCCTCAATTTTTTATGTCAAACCCCAACATTTGACAAAGAGCCACAAAATATTCTATAGAACGCAAAAAAAACTCCTAGAATTTCTTCTAAGAGTTCTGGCTCCTCAAGTTGGACTCGAACCAACGACCCTGCGGTTAACAGCCGCATGCTCTACCAACTGAGCTATTGAGGATTATATTTAGTACCGAATGGTGTAAATTTGTCA
>CAYJGB010000049.1:0-9896 GCA_964369405.1 uncultured Eubacteriales bacterium | reverse complement strand
TAACCCTAAGCACACCGAAAATGGAGTGCTTTTTATGCCCCGAAAGAAGAAAAAGAGAAATTCAAAGGTTTAGAGATTAATTAAGAAAAATGTATTTCTTGTGGAAAATGTAAGAAAAATGCTCTTTCCTTGCGATTACACAAAACGAAAAAGTCTATTCTATTGATAAATATCGTTGTGATGAATGTGGTGCCTGCTATATAAGTTGCCTTGTTAAAGCTATTTCATATAGAGGTAAAAAACTTGATTAATTATCTTGAATATCTAAAAAAAGAAATCCATTCGGTAGTACTTGCTACTGCTGATAAAAACGGAAATCCAGTCACTTGTGTCGTTATAGCATAGAAGATAAAACTTAATCAAAAAACATAAACACCCCCTCCTAAACTTGAATTTAGGAGGGGGTTATAATATCATTTTGTAGTGAATTTCTCACTCTGTTTGATAAAACTATGTTCTTAGATTTATCTTACCAAACCACCACTACAATACGTTCTATTACATCACTTCCATATGCACCGTACTTTTACTTATTCCATACTTAAAAGCAGTAGTCCTTACTGTTGCTTTATTTTCAATTATGTATTGTGCAAGCTCTACACATCGCTGTTCTACAATCCCTTTCAATATATAACCTCCTTAAAGGCAAGATGTTAATATATATGTAAGGGTAGGGGAGGTTATGCGTGTGTGTAGTATGTGGTGTAAAATTATGCATAGTGTTTGTTACAGAGGATTTTAATAAAACATATGGTTGTTATATTTATTCTATGTTAATTACCTACTGATGTGAATTTTGTTTTTAAAAATTAATTTATATTATAGTCAAACACACAGTAAACATATATTTAAAGTAAACACAAACAAATAAAAAACTTACCCACCAAAAGCACACAATGCACACTTTTAGTGGGTGAAAATTTTTATCTTAAATTATATATTGCATTTATTAGAAATCTGACAATATATAACACTATACCAAACTACAAATAAACAGTTTTCTAGGTATCTATCTTATAATAATAGATAATATCATTTTCTGAATCATATATACATATAGAAAAATTGTAACTTGAATTTTCTGTAAATGTTGTGTTTCCTCTATCTACAAACTTCCATTTACCACTTTCTATTTTAGGTAAACCTATTTCGTCAGCTTTTGAAGTAGAAGGTGTCAATTCATCATAAAAAAAGTTTTGCAATTCATCTGACAAAGGTAGGTCTTCAAAATCGTTAAAAAATTTAGTAACATCTGAATTTGACTCCACTATATATAAACTTTCGCCCTCATATGGAGCACCACTATAACTATTGTAAACTTCTGTAAGCTCCATATCATCGCCATCTATAGAAAAAGTGTTTTTGAAAACATATATTTCAGATGATGGACTACAAGAAGATAATAGTAAAATGCTAATTAATAAAATTGTAAAAGTGACACATCTTTTTAAATTATGCTTTAAAATATACATTAATTTTAACCTTATATCTTTCATTATATTTTTATGAGAAAATTAGTATATATCATAAGAAATACTACCCTCAGTATTTTCATCAATATGAATCTGAATTTTCCAAGAACAATTTGGATAATCAGCTAGTTCAATAGTTTCGTTCAAACTGCTCTCTATTTTATATTCAAAGTCAGTTTCTTTGTTGCTTTCATCTGTCGCTACAACCGTAACATCTATATCTCCAGATGAAGAAGTACCATGTACTACGATTTTTTGACTATTATCTTCTACTATTATATCATCTTCGTAATTTGAATATTTTTCTTCGTATTCATCTTTATATATATTTAACTGAGAAGAATCACTTGGTTTAGCATTTCCCTCTTCACTATCGTTACTACAACTACATAACATTGATATTAATAACATTACTAAAAATAAAACACTTATTGTTTTTTTCATTATACAACTCTCCCATCTAATATATTTATAGTTCTTTGTGCATAATTCGAAACTTGCTCATCATGTGTAACAACTATAATTGTTTTTCCATCTTTGTTTAATTTCTTTAATATTTCCATAAATTCAAATCCTGTTTTTCTGTCTAATGCACCGGTAGGTTCATCAGCAAGAATAATATCAGCACCACTTACTAATGCACGAGCTAACGATATTCTTTGTTGCTGACCTCCAGACATTTGTTTTGGTAATTTCTTTAACTGTGATTCTATTCCTAATTGTTTAGAAACCTCTGATATTACTTTTTTTCTGTTTTTTAATGGTACTTTTCTGCTTAATAGAGGTAATTCTATATTTTCAAAAGCTGTATACTTATCCATTAAAGCAAAATTTTGAAATACAAAAGTTATCTTAGAGCTACGCAGTTGACTTAATTTTTTAGAATTAAAGTCAGAAACAATTTCTCCATCTAAATTATACTCACCACTTGTAGGTTTATCCATACATCCGATAATATTAAGCAGTGTAGATTTACCAGAGCCTGATGCTCCCATAATAGCTACAAACTCACCTTTTTTAATTTTCAAAGTTACGTCATTTAACGCAGTTGTCGTTACATCATCAAAGTTATATATCTTACTAATGTTTTCAAGTTGTATCACTACTCTTCCTCCTTTATCAATTCTACTGGGTTATACTTGTTTAAAATAAACATTGGAATTGCTAATACTATAGCAACAAGTAATAGTGCTAATATAATCAGATAAACCAACGAAGTAGAAACAAGTGTTTTTAATAATATTTCACTAAAACTGTTCATTGTGGAGCTAACAAAAGTATAATAGGTGAATATAAATGCAATAACAGCAGCAATTATATTGATTAATATGATTTCAAAACAAAAAGAAAAAATTATATTGTTTTTAGTTGCCCCAAAAGCAATTTTTATACCATATTCTTTCTTTTTAAGTAAAACAGCAACACATAAAACTGATATCATAGTAATAGCCGAGCATATAAATACACTAAATGCAAAAATATAATTTATATGCCTTATTTCATAGCTTGAGTCTAACCACAAACTGATAGAATTATTAACAGTATTGAAGCTGAGTTTTGCGCCTAACTCCAATGCTTTTTGATTGGCATTAGAAATTAATGATTTTTCATTATTTTGATTATATATAAATATTTTTCCAACGGTAGATTCTTGTGATGCATTATCAGTTTTATCTAACTGAGAAAAAGGTGCAAAGAATATATGATTTAAAGAAACTGGTGGCATTGTTAGTGCATCGTCATCGCTTAACCATGTTTCGTTAGATAAATAACCTTTAACTATATATTTTGAATTATTATATGATACAGTTAATGTATCGCCTATAGAGATAATATCTTTAAAGTCTTCACCTATATACATGGGTAAATATGTTACATTGTCTTTAACAACTGGATTAAAATCTTCCTGAGATAGAGGACTTTTAATAATTGATAATAACTCTGTGTCTATAAATATCGTTTCCGCTATTGTAGGATCGTTTTCTCTAAAAGTTCCAGCATACGCAGTTTTATTTAAGTAAATAAAATTTTTGTTATCCAAAAGTTCATCAAAATAAACACCAGTTTGATCGTAGGCTCCACAAATAGCACTAGTTTCTTCATTAATATATTTTTTAAATTCATTTAAAGTGTTTCCCACTGTATTAAAATCATCAAAATTTATTGCATCAACTTTATAGGTAGTGTCTAATGATGTTTTAAACATTTCTTTTACTGTTTTAATTTGAGTATCAATTGCATAACTATTAGTTATAGTTATTAGCGATAGTGTAAAAGTAATAACTGTTAGAACTAACATTAATATTACTCTTGCTTTGTTGTGTAAAAGAGAAGATAATAAATTACCTATCATAATTTAACCCCCTCAGATGGTTGTATTTTCAATATAATACGTACTGGTATTACCATTGCGATTAGAACAGCAACGGAGATAGAAAGTAATATACTTATCATAATATATATAATGTTTTGTATGCTTACAATGCTGTTTCCTTGCATTAACCATATGAATAATTGAACGATTATAGCTGTAATAGCTGATAAAGATATAAGTTTAAATAAATCTTTTGCTAATAAACAAGTTATTGAAAAATTACTAGCTCCATAAGATTTACGTATAGCTATTTCACGTCGTCTAACTATAACCCAATAATATGCTATTATAATTGTATTAATAAGTGCAAATATAAATAGTGCCATAGGCATTAAACTTTGAAGAGAACTTACATTGTTTAAAAGATTTTCTGAATTATCCATTACATAATAATTAATAATAGAGTTTGGTACATATGAGTTTAAATTTTGTTCAATTATGTTATATGAATTGTAAACATCATTTTTATTAGAAGAAAGAGTTAAAGAAAATTCTTTGTTTCCAGATAATCCATCAGGGAAAACTTTATAATAATCATTAAAATTCATTACAAACGAAGACCCTATAAATGGGAATTTTTCAGAATCAATCGTGTCATAAATATAGAAAGTAGTGTCGTGAACATTTAATGTTTTTAAGTCAGAAACAATATTTGTACTTGCTATAACATTATTTTCTGGTAAATTTGTGATGTTGCTTTTAGTAGGTAATGAAAGAGTCTCATTTTGACTTATCAATATACTTGGCATAAACAAACCTTCTATTTCATTAAAATATACTGTCATTCCTTCTAAATAAACATTACAATCATCAACACCATCAACTAATTTTAATAAAGTTTCTGGAGTAACTTCTTTTGCTAATTCAATGTCGACTTGTACTTCGTATGCGTAATTATATTCATTTTGCTCTTTAACAAGGTCATTTATTTGCATAATAGAAAGTAATCCATTACATAAAGATATAAATGCACTTAAAAAGCATAAAACAATTAATAATCCAACTACTTTATAACGCTTTAATAATTTTATCAAATTCATCTCTCCTTTCTAATTGCATGGGACTGTTACATTAAAAAAATTGCTTGTCATATTATACAAGTCCATTGTAGGGGCAAAATCCATTTTAGTCTGAAATATTTAGCCTAAAATTTACGTGTTTACAGTCAAAGTGGGAGCATATGGAATGCGCCCATACAAAGACTTGTTAATATTTACTTTAGTGCGACAGCTTCGTGTAGGAATGATATATGATTATTCTTTATTTACATAACTTTTAACTACAAACTCTTTTGTGTTGTTAGAATTATCAATAGAATGTCTGCTTTGATAACAGTATACATTTGACCAGTTATAGTTTACTTCAGCAGTTTTAGAATCACAGTCATATTTATATCCAGACATTTTATCTTTTGCAGTCCAACATTCAATACGAGATGCTACTCTATATCCTTTATGGGATTTATCGAATTTTGTAGTAGCTTTAGCTTCGTCTGGACTGTTGAAAAAATTCCAGCCAAATTTAGTGTCTAAAGCTGCAGTAGCTTTAATTCCTTTGTAGTCGAATGTTTCTGAAGCATTTGCAACTAAAGCTATTGATGCTACACTGATTGTCATAATTGACGCCATTGAAATTGCTAAAAATTTTTTAATTGGTTTATTCATCTTTAAAATCTCCTTTATAATTAAAAAATAATAACGTGTTGCGCAACACTAATCACAAAGCAAATTAAACATAAAATAAATTTGTTTTGCAACTATATTTAATTATACACACTTTTAACTTTTGTGCGCAAAAAGATGATAAATGATAGGATTTCGAAGATAAATGATTTTTGTTATAAAAATATGTATAAAAATGTTGCGTTTTTTTAAAAACATGTTATAATACATAGAATAAGAGTATTAATTAAATATGTAAAGGAGTAAAAGAATGAAAAAAATAGTTATACTTATAATTATAATTTTAGTTACTATTATGATGTCTGCTTGTTCGAATGTTAGCAATACAATTAATGGAGAGTATGAAATGGTTTTGTCTGATAATATCTCAGAAATATTACCTAGTATTAATTTTAGTGAGAATGAGGATACTTTTGTTTTTACGATGGACTCACCGTCGTCATATGTGGGGACAGGTAGTTATAGTATAGAAGATAAAACGTTGACAGCGATTACTAATGATGAATTTTCAAATGAGTATGTTTTTGAAATAGTAGATAATAATACATTGGTATTTGACACATCAAAATCTTCTGAATTATCTATAATTGATAAAGAACTAATGCAGAGCATAGAAAATGAGCATCAAATTACATTTAAAAAGCATTAAACTGAAAACCTCCTTTTTAGGAGGTTTTTAATTTACTATGATTTTTTAAAATAACTATAAGATGTCGTATTCCAATATGGTGAATTGTTTCCTTTGTGATTGTATAATCCAGCAGAACCCCATTTTGAATCCACCTGAACTAAGTCTGAAAAACCTACTAAAGAGGGACCCTCTGAACGTGTTTTAATAATAGCTGAATGTATAATTTGAGAGTTTGAATAATACACCATTTTTTCTGAAGGTTTAATTGAGCCATAAGTATAACTTTTATCATTTATATAATTAGCAGGACTATTCATCCATTTGTTATTAGATGAACTTTGTGAATACCAAGCATAAGAATGACAATTATATTTTCCTGAAGCACTTCTTAGCCTTTTAGCAGTTGGATAATTTTTATCATAAATACTATTGATTTCTTTAATTTCTGATTGTGACAGAGGTTCGCTTTTATTAACAATAACAGCTACTTTTGTTCCGTTTGGTGTATATACAGATGAAGATTGTGTTGCCAATGCTAATTGTGTTGTTTCTTTTAAAGATTTGCTATTTTTATCTACTCCCAATAAATCAAAAAACATATCCTCAGAATATTGACTATATAATCCAGAGTTTTCTTTTAAATTTAATTTATCTATACAAGTTTCACTTACTACAGAAGCGTCTAAAATACTTAAATCACCTACAATATCAGGTTGAGCAAGAAGAATTTCTATTTTATTAGAACGGAATATATCGTTATCTTGATTACTATTATTTGCTTGCTTAGCCGTTAAAACTGGCTCGTTGATATATTTGCTAATTAATATATCAATATTATCTTCTCTTGTTGATAATTCTTCTATGCCATTAAAACTATTACAAAGCACGTCAATTCCTAGTTGGATATCATCAAAAGCAAATACATCAGAGAAAAAAGGATATTCTAATACAGCTTCAACTAATGCTTCTGTTGTGAGATTTTTTAACATTTGTTCTGGCAATTGTAGCATTTCTCCTCTTAGCTCTCTACTTTCGGTTTCTTTCCATACGGTAGAATTCATAACATTTTCGAAAAAATTAGTAGCTTCAGCAGAACTTGAAATTGAATAGCTGTTTTCAGATGTTATTTCTTGTGCAGAAACAAAAGTCGGTACAATACCAGTAAAAATTAACAATGACATAAATATTGAAATAAATTTTTTCATTTTAAAGCTCCTTTATAATTAAAAAATAATAACGTGTTGCGCAACACTAATCACAAAGCAAATTAAACATAAAATAAATTTGTTTTGCAACTATATTTAATTATACACACTTTTAACTTTTGTGCGCAAAAAGATGATAAATGATAGGATTTCGAAGATAAATGATTTTTGTTATAAAAATATGTATAAAAATGTTGCGTTTTAAATACAAATATAGTATAATTTTTTATGTAATTATTGGTATATTGGAGAGGGTAAATATGTTAAAAATTGCAATATGTGACGATGAATTAATGATAGCATCAAAACTAGAGAAAGACATATCAGACTATCAAAAAAAGTTTCAAGTAGAAGCAGATGTTTCAGTGTTTTTTAGTGGAGAAAAACTAATTAAATATTTACAACAAGGTAATCTTTTTGATTTGATTTTTTTAGATATTGAACTAGGTACGACTACTGGTATCGATGTTGGTAAAAAAATACGAGAAGAATTAAATGACCATATAAGTAAAATCGTCTTTATTACTTCAAAAACTGGATACGAGAGTAGTCTGTTTGATATACAGCCATTAAACTTTTTAAGAAAGCCTATTGATTTAAATAAATTATATAGTTGTATAGATTTAACTATAAAACTACTAAATATAGATAATAAAACTTTTGAGTATAAAAAACAATCAGAAGTAATAAAAGTTCAGGTTAAAGATATTATGTATGTTATGAAAGAAAAAAATAAGGTTCATATTGTTACAAGTGTAGGTCAAGATGAATTTTACGACACAATTGATAACACGCTTACAAAGCTACCAAATAATTTTATAAAAACACATGCAGCGTACATAATAAATTTTGATAAAGTTGCATCAATCGATAAAAATACTATAACTATGATTAATGGTGAAAAAATTCCAGTAAGTCAGCGAAATTTAAAAGACTTAAGGAATTTAATCTTAGAATCAGAAAATTTTTAAGGAGAATATTAAATGCATATTTTCGAGGGAGTTTATATTCTTACTAATTTATTATATGTGTTTACTATATATAAATTATTACAAACTTTTTTTAATGAGGAGCAGTGTAATTTAAAGGTAAAAAGAATAGCACTATGTGTATATTTTATTTCTACGGCTATAAGCATATTTTTTGTTGATGAATTGTTTATTACACTAGCAGTTAATTTTGTCTTTTTGTTTTTAATATCGCTTTGTTATAAATCTTCAATGCTCAAAAAAATAGTATTTACTGTTTTAATATATGCTTCTTTAGCAATTATAGAGTATTTAGTTTTTATTTGTATGGGATATTTTAATCTTTCTATAGAGCATATTACACATAGCGATAATATTAATGGGCTTATTTTAGATAAGACAATTATGATGGTATTGTCTTATATCATTTATAGGTATAACACTTCTTTAAAAAACAAGTATTCTACAGCTACAACTTACTATTTTACATTTTTTATAGTTTTAGTAAGCTCGCTGTTTTTATTTGTGTCCTCAATAAATAAACCTGATATAACATTATCTAGTTTTATTATAAATGGCGCAGTATTTATTATAATTAATGCAACAGTTGTTATTATTGATGATAAAATTTTTAGAAATGCGATTATAGAAAATGAAAAAAACAAATTAAAAGAACAAAACTTAGCATATGAAAATGAAGTAAATATATTAAATCAATCAAATAATACTGTAAAACATCTAAGGCACGATATGAAAAATCATTTAATAATGCTTAACGAAATGTATAAAAACAATAAAACTGAAGAAATAAATGAATATATTGATAAAGCTTTGAATACATTAGATGAAACGAGTTATTCAAATACAAATAATTTTGCATTTGATAGCATAATTAATTTTAAGTTAGAAGAAATAAAAAACACAGATGTAAAATTAGATTTAGAGGTGTTCGTACCAGAAAAAATTAGTATTTCGTCATATGATATAACTGTAATATTAGGGAATTTATTAGATAATGCAATTGATGCTACATTAAAGTCAGAAGAGAAAAACTTAAAAATCAAGATAAAAAGCAAATATAAAAATTTAATAATTATAATTGCAAATTCATATAACGGTGAAATTAAAATAGATAAAGTAGGAAATTTTATAACTACAAAATTAGATAAAAACGAACATGGATTAGGGTTATCAATTATAACTGACACTGCTTATAAATATGGTGGAGATGTTATAACAGACTTTAAGAATAAAACTTTTCAAATTTCAGTTATTATTCCGTATGAGGATTAACAGAACACTAAATTAAGATTAAAACAAAAAAAGATAAATATAATGAAAACGTAATTTAAATATCATGACAAAATCAACTAAAAACCTCACCCTCGTAAAGTATCCTTTGACACTTTACGAGGGTGAGAGTTTTTTGGCTTAATTATATTTATTATAAGTCTAATGATATAAAATGCTATACCAAACTATAAATTTCAATTTTTAATGGTGTCAATCAAAAAACTATCTATTAATTACAATTACTCAAATCTTAAAGAATCTGTTACTTTGA
>CAYJGB010000048.1:0-9897 GCA_964369405.1 uncultured Eubacteriales bacterium | reverse complement strand
TCTGTACAATGCCAAACATTGTTTAAGGGTACATTTTTTTTGGCACAAAAAAGTTCCCTCTTTTTCGCCGTCGGCGAAAAATTCACCCTCAAAAAATCGCTTTACGCTTCTTTTTTCTTCGAAAAAATGCCGACAAGGTAAACCTTGCCGACAAGACCTTGAGGCTTTGCCTCAAACTCCACCACTTTTGAAAAAGTGGTCAAAACTTTTGCGTTATCACGTTTGGGGGTGTGATGAAAAAGTGGACAAAACTTTTGCGTTATTTACTTTATCATAAAAAATAAAAGGGTGGACATATTTATCCACCCTTTAGTATTACTATATTCTGTTATTCAAATTAACCTTTTAATCTTTCGTTTAATTGCTCTAATTGAGATTTTAATTCAGCTGGTAATTTATCGCCAAATTTTGTGTAGAATTCTGCAATTCCTTCTGCTTCTACTGCCCATTTAGCATTATCAACTTCTAAAATGCTTTCTAATGTAGCTAAATCAATTTCATCTTCAAGTCCAGCTATATTAATATCTTCTGCATTTGGTACATATCCAATTGCTGTTTCTTTAGCATCTACTGAACTGTCGCAACGTTTCATTATCCACTCTAGAACTCTGAAGTTATCGCCAAATCCTGGCCATAAGAATTTACCATCTTCGCTTAGACGGAACCAGTTTGTGTTGAATATTTTAGGTGCTTTTTCGCCTAATAATTCGCCCATATCTATCCAATGTTGTAGATAGTCGCCCATGTTGTAACCACAGAATGGTAACATAGCCATTGGGTCACGTCTGATAACGCCAACTTGACCGATTGCTGCTGCTGTTGTTTCAGAAGCCATGATTGAACCTACAAATACACCGTTGTTCCAATCTTTTGATTGATATACTAGTGGTGTAGTTTGTGCACGTCTACCACCAAAGATGATAGCAGAAATAGGAACACCAGAAACTGTATCGAATTCTTTACTAATGCATGGGCAGTTAGTAGCTGGAGCTGTGAAACGGCTGTTTGGATGAGCACCTTTTTCTGAAGATGTTTGACCATTCCAAGGGTTGCCTTTCCAGTCTACTGCGTTTGTTGGAGGGTTTTTATCAAGACCTTCCCACCATACAGTGTTGTCGTCTAAGTTGTGAACAACGTTTGTAAAGATAGTATCTTTTTTAGTTGATTCTAACGCATTTGGGTTAGATTTCATATTTGTACCAGGAGCAACGCCAAAGAAGCCGTTTTCTGGATTGATTGCCCATAATCCACCGTCTGGACCTTTACGCATCCAAGCGATATCATCACCAACACACCATACTTTGTAACCGTCTTTAACATAACCTTCTGGTGGAATTAACATAGCTAAGTTTGTTTTACCACAAGCTGATGGGAATGCAGCAGATACATATTTAACTTCACCTTGAGGGTTTTCAATACCTAAGATAAGCATATGTTCAGCCATCCACTCGTTTTGTCTACCTAAGTTAGATGCAATTCTTAAAGCGAAGCATTTTTTACCTAGTAAAACGTTACCACCGTAACCTGAGTTTACAGAGATAATGTAGTTATCTTGTGGGAAGTGACAGATGTATCTGTTTTCTGGGTCGATATCACAACGTGAGTGTAAACCTTTAACCCATTCTGAGCTGTCGCCTAGTTGGTCTATAACAGCTTTACCTATACGAGTCATAATGTGCATATTTAATACAACATAGATTGAGTCAGTAACTTCGATACCAATTTGAGCTAGTGGAGAACCAATAGGACCCATTGAGTAAGGAATAACATACATTGTACGGCCTTTGTAGCTACCAGCAGCTATATCGAAAAGCATTTTGTAAGCTTCTTGAGGGTCTTTCCAGTAGTTAGTAGGACCTGCATCTTCTTCTTTTTCGCAACAGATGAAAGTTCTATCTTCAACACGAGCAACGTCGTTAACAGCTGTTCTGTGTAAGTAACAACCTGGTAATTTTTCTTCGTTTAATTTAATAATTTCGCCTGATGCACACGCTTGAGCACGTAAATCCTCAAGTTGTTCCTCAGAACCGTCTATCCAAACTATTTGGTCTGGAGTTAAAAGTGTTTTCATATCTTCTAGCCAAGCTAAAACTGATTTGTTGTTTGTCATAATTAATTTGCTCCTTTCGTCCCTCTAAGGGGAAACATTGTTACTATTATAATACATAAATCTAAATAATTCAATGTACAAATTGTTAATTTTATAGCAATTAAAAGTAAAATTTAAGTAAAAATGAATAATTTTTCGTTTTGAATTGCATTTTTAAGAGGTTTTAACAAATTTTAGTATCTATTTTACTTAAAAAATGCATATTCATATTGTGTAAAATTCCTTTTTATATAATTTTGCCTCATCAATATCTTATAATATCATAAATAAATTTTGTCGTTGTGTTAAGAATTGTAAAAATTTATATTAATATCGGTTTACAAAACCTAAATATTATTATTAAAATGCTTTTTTTCAATAAAAAATCACATTACTCAAAAGCAATGTGATTTTTATTTAACAATATATTTTATTCTTCTGTTTGTTCTGCTTTTTCTTCTGCTTTTTCTTCTTTGTCATATGCACAACATAATGTTATATCTTCTGCAATTTCATCTATATTGCAATCTTCTTCTATATCTTCATTTAATATTATTTTGTCTTGTTGTATCATAAGTTCTTTATATCTATCTACTGCTTTATTCATTCTATACTTTGAGTTGTCTATTGTATCGCACAATACTTCGTTTCTTTCGCTCTCTTCTTTCCCTCTCAAGTTCTCATAATAATACTTTCCTAACTCAATATACGCTCTTTGTGTTAGGTCAGCCTCGTTTCTCATAACCATTTTCAGTCTGTTTTGTTGTGCTTGTATACTGTTTCTCTCTACTACATGCTCAACTGCATCTGTTACTGCTCTGCTTATTATATTTACTATTTTCATATTCGTTTTCTCCCTAATTTAATTTTTCTAAATTCTATTATATTCCTATTATTACAGAAATTTTACATAAGGTCAATATTAAAGTTAGATTTTTTTTATAAATTATACCTTTATCTATTCATTTTTAATTTTTTATGTTATAATTATCAAAAATAACTTTAAGGAGTAGCCTTATTATGTCTGTAAGTGAATTGAAAACCATTAATTGTCCAAACTGTGGTGGACATAACAAAGTTGTTATTTACCAGAGTATAAACCCTGCTGATGACCACACTTTAAGAAGAGATTTACTTAATGAATCTCTATTTATTTATAAATGCTCTCATTGTAATTATTGTGCAAGACTTACTTATCCAGTGCTATATAATGATGTTAAAAATAGATTTATGGTATATTTTATCCCTAACACTGAAAAGCAACATCTAACAGATAGAATACTTGAAAAAGATAATCTTAACATACCTTATATTACAAAAAGATTAGTAACATCATTTAACGATTTCAAAGAGAAAATCATCATACTAGAAACTGGTTTTGATGATATGGCAATAGAGCTTACAAAACTTGCTTTAAGAGTGCAAATTAAAAGAAGTGAGAACAAAGAAGTAAGAGAAGGATATTTTTCTTCTTATGAAGATGGAAATATAGGTTTTACTTTTTTTTCAAGGGAAGATAATACACCTTTTATATCTAGCACACAAATGCAAGTATATTTAAAGTCTAAAAATATAGTTAAAACACTTGCAAGAAAAGAAAAAAATGCAAAAGGTTTTATTAGAATAGATAGAATGTGGGCACAAGAAAAGTTGTATCAGTACAGAAAATACGGTTTTGAACAACAAAAACACAATTAATTGCCATCTACCACTACAATTTTAAAATTTTGCTTGACACCACATAATTTTCTGGTATAATTATGTAGTTACATTGTAGGGCAGAATGTAATGTAGCCTGTTATACTTAAAATTTAAGTATTTCAGTATCTCTTTGCTCTTAAAACTATTAAGAGCCAAAAGTCCAGAAGGAGGTGTAATAAAAGATGGCAGTTATTAATTCTTATGAAACAGTATTAGTTTTATCAACAAAAGCTGGTGACGAAAGCGTTCAAGCTTTAATCGAAAAATTCAAAGCTGTAATAGAAAAATACGCTACTCTTGAAAGTGTTGATGAATGGGGTAAACGCAGATTAGCATACCTTATCAACAAAGAGAGCGAAGGTTATTATGTATTAATAAACTTCAAAAGCGATGCTGATTTCCCAGCAGAGTTAGACAGACGTTACAAGATTACTGATGGTATTCTTCGTACATTAATCGTTAAAAAAGAAGAAGCTTAATTTAAGATAAATTAGCTTTAATTGATATACTCATAAAAGAGAGGACGTTGTTTTATGAATAAAGTAATTTTAATGGGACGTTTAACAACAAACCCAGAACTTAAAACTACAGCATCAAACATATCTGTAACAAGTTTTAGTATAGCGGTAGACCGTCCATACGCTAAACAAGGCGAACAAAGACAAGCTGATTTTATCAATATTGTGTGTTGGCGACAAAGAGCAGAGTTTGTATGTAAATATTTTACAAAAGGACAGCTAATAGCATTAGATGGCTCTTTACAAACACGTCAATATCAAGATAACAATGGTAACACACGCTATGTAACAGAAATAGTAGCAGACAATGTATATTTTACTGGTGACAAAAGAGGAAGTGGACAAGAGAGAAACAACAGTTTTTCAAATGGTGCACCAATTCCAGATGAACCTGCACAAACATATTCAAATGGTTCTGTAGGAGATTTTGAAGAATCACCACTAGATGATGACTTACCATTTTAAAATTAGATAAAACGAGTTTTAAAAATATATAAAGGAGCGATAACAATGGGAGATAGACCAGAGAGAGATAATCGCAGAAGCGGACGTAAAGGCCGTAGAAAAGTATGTTCATTTTGCGTAGACAAAGTAGAAGATATAGATTATAAAGATATAGCAAGATTACGCCGTTTTCTTTCAGAGAGAGCAAAAATACTACCTAGAAGAGTAACAGGCACATGTGCACATCACCAACGCAAATTAACAATAGCTATAAAAAAAGCAAGACACTTAGCATTATTACCATACACAAGTGATTGATAATAACAAATAGTGAAAAGGGAACTTCTTTTAGAAGTTCCCTTTTTTTGCGTGTTGTATTGTGTTTTTGAACAGACCTCAAACGTTATTAACATAAACCTTTTATTGGTAACTTTAAAATCAATTATAAAATGTATTGTGTTTATTTTCTTCAGCAGTCGGTTGCGATTGATTATTCACATTATAATCGCTATTTTGTGGTTGCTGTGGAGCTTGATTATAAAAGTTATTATTTGCATTTTGCTGTGGTGCTTGATTATAAAAATTATTATTTGCATTTTGCTGTGGTGCTTGATTATAAAAGTTATTATTTGTATTTTGTTGTGGTGCTTGGTTATAAAAATTATTATTCATATTTTGTTGTGGTGTAGGTGGTACTGGTCTGTTAAAATTATATCCTGTAAACGGTGGTGTTAATATTAGTTTTGCCTTTTTATTATAGCTAAAACATAACACAGTCATACATACTGCTATTGCAGTAACCGCCACTAACAACACTCCAGAAAGAATAGTTATTGTCATAAGTGGTGCTTGATATGTATCAAATATATATTGTGAAAATGGGTCAGTTGAGCCAAATTGCGACTGAGTATCTACTGATAAAAAGATTCCAGATAGGAAAAAATATGGTATTGTTGACATAGCATTAAGTCCCATTAAGATAGCTATTATTAAATTATATACACCACTGCTCATAGCACCCTTATTATGAACTTTATCAGTATTACAAGTTTCTACTATAGAACTTGAAAATTTAGTCATAAACGCAAGATATAAAACATTTAACCCTACAGAAAAAAGCACAGAAATTACAAGGATTACACTAGTAACAATTACAAACGCAGTAGAATCTTGAGTTGCATAAGGTAAATCATTAGAAAATGATACTAAAGCGATACTTCCTATAATTATTAGTAACCCATAAATAATAGAAAAAGCAATAGAAATTTTTAAACATATTCTAAATATCTTAAAACCTAAAACTGGTGTAGAGTCCCTATCTTCTGATTTAGATTTTGCATATATGTAAGCTGACAATGCACCTAATAGTAAAACAATTAAAACGCTTATAGCAGTTATTACTAAAAACACATTGGTAAATATGGTTAATATCTCTTTTATATCGTTAATTTCAAGCGGGTTAACTGGAGTTGCAATAAATTCATTTACTATTAAATTCAAAGAATCTGCCATTAAATTAATTGTAACAAATGAAACAACAGCCGTAATAACAGCATATACGAAAGTCGAAATTGTTAAAATCAGCATGGTTCTACCACCAAAAACTGACTTAACCATATTCAGACCACCTGATGTGTTTGTAGGCTGGTTAAACGTATTATTAAAATTATCCATAAAAAAATCCTCCTATAAATTGTATTTATACTAATATTATACATTATATATTTTTATTAAATATTAGTCAAGAATAATCGACAATAGATATACATAAATCATGTTATAACGTTGATTGTTATAATATTTTCTGTTTTTTATTTGAATTGATTATTGTTTGTGCGTAACTTTTGTAGCGATAACAAAAAATTGCAATACAAATAGTTATACCGCTTAGTAATGATAACAATAAAATAAACAGAATAAAGGTAGTAACTATATTAGTATATTGTATGGTAGATATGTATGTTAAAATTTCTTGTGGTATAAAAGAAGAATCTGACAGATAAATAAGACTAGATAGTGTTACCGTAAAAACAATCATACCTGTAAAAACTGCAACAAGCGAATTAAGTGCACCACAGAATGAAACACCTTTTATGTACATTTTTGAATTATTACTAATTAACATTAACGAGTGTGAGAGTTTAGCCATGAATGAAAAATACAGTACAGCAAATACAGCACTAATAATATAAAAAGCGATTGTAATTATATTTTGAAGATATATCCCTGTAGATAGTGCGACTGAATCAAAGATAGATAGTTGATTTTCAGCTATATAATTAATATATGTCGCCATTGTATTAACATCTAATAGGATAGGGACACTATAAAGAATCGATAACACTATAAAAGCTATAAAACAAATTTTAAGTAGTTTAAACCCTAAATTTAGTGTAGAATTATTGTCACTCGATTTTAATTTAATATATATGTAAAGTAACACTACTACTAACAAAAAAATTACTAGTACGCTAAGTATAAATAATACCATATAAATATTTGGTATATTTACCATTATATCCCCTACAGATATAGAGTTAAATTTAATATTATACTCTTGTAAACTCATTTGATTAACAATATTATATGTATCTATTGTTATTATATCCAATATAAAGTACAAAAATATTGGCATAATAACACTAAATAAAATCATAATAACTATTAAACCTAATAGGAGTTTTCCACTAAATACGGATTTTAGCATATTCAGCCCACTTGATGTGTTTGTAGGCTGGTTTAACGTGTTATTAAATTTATCCATAAAAATCCTCCTAAGTTTTTATTAAATATTAGTCAAGAATAATCGACAATAGATATACATAAATCATGTTATAACGTTGATTGTTATAATATCTGCTGATTTTCATCTATTGGACAACTTAATTATATATATCCCAACTTACATAATATCCAAAATGATTTGTTTGTGTTTCAAATTCCTCTTCATTTACACTTTTACTATCGATATAGTAATCATCTACTTTATCAGATGTTTTTGTCACTTTATAAGATTTAGAATACTTTTTATATTTACTATCTATATATTCTCTAAAGTAAAACTCTATTATTTCACTATTCCCAGATTTTTTACTCTGTTTGTTTTGTATCACTATATCTGATGTTGAGTTATCTATAAATATTTCAAAACTTAATTCATAACCACTTTTTTCTTCTACATTGACAGCAGTTGTCCTAACTAGTTGAGAACCTACCTCGTCTACCACATCTATTTGAGCTTGATTTTCTCCTTTATAGTATAGCAAAAGTTCTAAAACAGTGTCATTATCTATATCCAAAAGCTTACTACCATATAGAGATAATTTTTCGTTATCGCTACCAGTTATTTTTTTATCTTTTTCTTCACTTAAATAATTTGTTAAGTTTTTAGATGCATTAGATATATTTACAGATATAACATTTATACTACTGTCTAACCCCTCTAATTTTGCTGTTACTTGTGTTTCTCCTACTTTTTTTGCAGTTATTACTCCACTACTATTTACTGTTGCCACCTTTTCATCTTTTACCGACCACTCTATTCTATTATTATAATGTTCTCCTAAATCTACTACAGGTAATGCTTTTTCATATTTTGAGTCATCTATTTCAATATATCTTTTTACTAAACTGTCATACTTAATATAACCGTCAAAATAATCTGATAATGATGTTAAATATGGTTCTTCTTTTACGGCTTCATCATCAATATAAAAATTGCTACTTGATGGAGTTTTACTATCAATTTCATAAGTGTACACATCTTTATAGTTTGATTTTAGGCTTATTTTCATTTTCTCTAAATCCACATTATAAAAGTCGACTTCTCTTGTGTGCTTAGTTCCAGAAATTTTTACTGTTTCACTTTTAATATAGCATTTTCCTGAGTTATCTATATATATATCTTGATTATATGAATTATACCCATCTTCTAAAACTTGTATAAAGCTATCAAACCCTTTAACTGTTTTTATTTTATCATCTGATATAGTAGCAATTTCAACTAAATTTATATCACTACCAATTGAATACACAATAAACATTTCGTAAGAGTTATCCTTGTTATAATCATCAATAGCAACTTGGCTTATATTTACTGTTTTACTGTTATTATCATCGTATTTTACAGTTTGAGTGTTTTTTATCGAATTTAAATGCTCGTTCAATAGGTTGATATCTTCTATTCTCTTATCGGTTACATCTATAGTATACTGAGCAGTAATATTCGTATTTGCATCAGACCTTACATTAATAGTACACTTACCCATAGATAAGCCAACAACTTCACCTGTAACAGAAACACTTGCAATATTTTCATCAGATGATGAGTAATAAAGACGCTTGTTAGGTGTTTGTTCTGGCAATACTTGAGGGGTTAGTGTAGTAGAAGAATTAACTTCTAGAGTATATTCAGTTTGTTCGAGTTCTATTTTCTCAATAGACGCAAGAGTAGTAGGCTCTGTTTTTTCTTGAGTAGTAGACTCTGTAGTAGTTTCTGGTTCAGTGACACCATTGACTTGATTTAAAATTTGAGTAGCAATGATAGGATTAACAAAAACAGCTATAGCACTTCCAGCTACGATAACAGTAAGAACGATTAAAATAGAAATAACAACTTTCGACTTCATATAAACCCCACTCCGAAACATAAAATAATAAAAGTAGTTTATGTAAAAATTTAAAATATATTTAACATTATTAATATCAATTATAAAGAAAATAGAAGAATAGGTCAATAAAAAAGATGAAAAAAGAATATAATTGCAAAAACTTATAGAAATAGGTAATTTTTTATCACAAAAGTTACCCTAAACAATGTTTTACACTTATGATAATTTAAAATACAATTTTGTAGGTGCGAAATCCATTTTCACTCGTTAATTTTGAAGAAAAATACAAACGTTAATTCTAAGGTAATTACATATATTCACACGTTAAATTACGTAAAAAATGCGAATATTAATTGTTATTCTATTATATTTTGTGCAATATAAATACAATAGGAGCGTATAGCCTCCCCTACAGGTTTGTTGTTCTAGTTTTACATTATAACAAACAAAACACCCTACATATGTAGAGTGTTTTGTTTGTTGGTGACCCGTACGAGAATCGAACTCGTGATACCGCCGTGAAAGGGCGGTGTCT
>CAYJGB010000047.1:0-10193 GCA_964369405.1 uncultured Eubacteriales bacterium | reverse complement strand
AAAAGTATAAATTAAAATTAAATAAAAGAACTATTTACAGACTAACATTTGCAGTACTGTTAGTATTACTCATAACTGTAGCAAGTGTTAGTGTAAGTGCTGCTCCAGGAGATGTATCAGGAGCGATTGAAAGCACATGGACTCAAGCAAGAACTCAAATTAAAAGTGTTGTAGATAATGTAGTTTTCCCAGTAGTAGACTTAATTTTAACAGTTTTATTATTTGTTAAACTATCAACAAATTATTTCGAGTTCAAGAAACATGGTCATTTTGAAATAACAGCTCCGGCTATTATTTTCGGTAGTTTAATATTCACGCTTACTGCTCCACTATATATTTGGAGTATAGTTGGGATATAAAATATATAGGGCTATATCAAGCAATTAAGCAAGATATAGCCTTGTGATTTATTAGTTAGATTATCTTTAGTAGTGGGAAATAGCTTGTGTCAAGCGAATGCTCATTAACTACAATAGAATGATGTTTCTCAATAATTTTTCATTTAATTCATACAGTGCTGTTTTTTGGTCAGCATAATAAACTAAATCGTAAGCTTCATCATATCTTAACCACTGTACAGTTTTGTGTTCATCTGATAAAATGATATCACCTTGAAATTGCATAGCATAAAAATACATTGGAATAACTACTATTTCTTTTCCCCAT
Source organism: uncultured Eubacteriales bacterium (assembly GCA_964369405.1). Classification (GTDB taxonomy): domain Bacteria; phylum Bacillota; class Clostridia; order Oscillospirales; family Acutalibacteraceae; genus CAYJFG01. Next base: position 9,527 of record CAYJGB010000047.1, on the reverse strand, counting down.
ATTTTTCTCGTTTCCTCTAAAAAAATACTATCTGGTAAATAACTTACACTATCTAATAGATAAAGGGGATGTCTTTCTTTTATTCCTGTTTCTTCAAATATTTCTCTTCGAGCACCTTCTTCTATTGTTTCCACATTTTCCAAACCTCCGCACACACCTTGCCAACAGAATTCCATATCTGCTCTTTGAAAAATTGCATATTCGAAATGATTGTTGTTCTTTCTAAATAAAAATATATGAACTTGTTTAGGTTGTCTCGGCATAAATCTTCCTCCCCATTATATAAATTCTCTCTACCGAGCCATATTTCAACAACCACACATTCGCAAAAACTTACCTATGAAGATTATCAAAAGTTTTCTTTACACTATTATACAGAAAAGAAAATATAAATTCAAGCTTAGGATATCTTTTAATATAGCTATATATTAATTATACTTAGTTTCTTGTTCATATTGGTGAATAGATATTTTAAACTTAATGTGGTAATGTGTTTGAGTTGTAAGGTGGTGATAAAATGCGTATGATAGAAGAGTTATACCATGGAAATATAAATCCAAATGGTAATATTAAAACAGATGAAAACTATGCAAATTTAATGAGTGAGATAATATCAATAGAAGAAATGTTACTTAGTATGTTAAGTGGAGAACAAAAAGTTCTGTTTATTAAATATGCTGATATCTGGTCAACAATAAATGGAACAGATAGTGTAGAAAACTTTGTTCAAGGGTTTAAACTAGGAGGGAAAATAGGGTTTGAAATAAACAATTATGAAGATTTAGAAAGAATGATTAAAAGTGATAGAATAGTTTTAAGTAAAAATATTGCAAAAAAAGCTAAATAAGTATATTATATAAGTAATGGGAGGACGAGTTTATGAAGAAAAGAGTAATTATAATATCTTTAATAGTAGCATTAGTGGTGGCGATAGCCGTTGTAGTAATGTCATGTCAAAGTAATATAAATAACGAGGATTTAACTTCACTTAACAGTGATATAGATAATACACAGCCGTCCTCACAAAGCTTAGAAGAGGATGAAATAAAATCATCGAGTAATGAAGAATCACAAGTAAAAGATGAAGATATTAATAGCATAACAGAATCACCAACTAGTGAAACTAAAGATAATACTTCTAAACCAGATGATACAGAAAAAACAACCAAAGAACAAAATAATAGCACATCTAGGGATGATGATAATGCTAGTACAAATGATGATAAAAAGGAAACAGCAACAGAAAAACCAACGAGTAAGCCCGTAAGCAGTAATAATGATAAAGATACTGATGAAAAAGAATGGCACGATGCAGTATATAAAACTGTACATCATGAAGCAGAGTATAAAAAAGTATGGGTAGTAGATAAAGAGGGCTACACCTACGAAAAACCAATATACGAGAGTGTGTATGGTAGGTGGAGTGTTGCTACAGGCGAAAACATCTCTCACTTAAGTCAAGACGAGTTAGATGAGTATATTAAAAACTTACTATTGTCCGGTCAAAGTGGTCAATGGTATACTGATACTAAAGAAATACAAGTTGACACAGAAACAATAGTAGTAGATGAAGTTGGACACTGGGAACAAAAGCTAGTAAAGGAAGCCTACACAGAAAAGGTATTAGTACGTGAGGCAGGCTACTATTAGAAAACAAATTTAATATATAACTTACTAAACAGTTAAAGCAGAAATGTTTTAGCTGTTTTTTTCCGTAACAAGGAGTGGTGTCTATGATTTAAGTAAATAAGAAAAGAAATCAAATTTAAAAATAATGAAAGGATTTTTACAAATGAAGAATAAAAAATTAATCAAATCTATTGTCACTGTCTTTATAATTACAGTAACAATATTAGTATCAAGTATCACTGCATCAGCTGCAGGACAAACAACAGTAACTTTAGAAAAAGGAAAAGAGTTAGAATATGCAACAGGTTATGGATGGTCTACTTCAAGACTTACAGCAGATGGAGAATTAACATATTGCATAATGCCAGATAAACCAGTGCCACCAGACGGTAAGTATTCTACTTCTGATAATAATTTAAAGAAATTAACATCAAGTAATACAGAGAATTACACATGGTTTACAAAAGCACTTTATTACGGTTATGGTGGAGATGGATTTAACACAAAATTATCAGCATTTACAACAAACTCCAATAATCACCAAGTAGTAAACAAAGATGGAACTTGCAAAGCATTTATGGATAATCTTAAATATTCTCAATATGGTTTTGAAATGTTAGAACCAAACGGAAGTGACTTATATTATCTGCTTACACATAGAGTTCTTGCATATATCAATGGATATAGCAAATGGAACTACAATCTACCGTCTACAGACTGGGAAAGTGCAATAATAGAACTTGCTAATGCAATTAAAAAAGCACCAACAGTACCAGTAACAACTGAATTGTATGTTATGGATTTAGGTTCAAAATATCAGCAAGTAATACTTCAAAAAGATGTAATACAGCTCCAGTTACAAAAAACATCTGCCGACACTGAAATAACAAATGGAAACAGTTGTTATTCATTAGAGGGAGCAGAGTATTCTATATACCTTGACAAAGCGTGTACTGAATATTTTGGAAAGATGACAACAGATGAAAAAGGTTTTGCAATGTATGGAAAGAATGTACCATATCAAAACTATTACATCAAAGAAACAAAAGCTCCTAAGGGATATGCACTTGATGAAACTGTATACTCGTTTAAAAGTGCAACCGCTGAAGAAAAAAATGGAATAACTATTTATACTTATAAAGTTAAAGATATCCCTCAAACTGACCCTATAGGTTTATTGCTAAATAAAATTGATAGCGAAACAGGTGAATCAAGTGAAAGGTTATCTAATGCTGAATTTACAATAAAATATTATGATGACTATTATGATACTATTGAGCATATAGAGGATAAGATTTCTAAAAGAGAATAGATAATAAAAACAAATGAAAAAGGTGTGATTTTCTATGGTTCGGGCTTTCTAGTGTCAGGTGATGATTTCTACTACGATAGTTGGGGTGCCGTTACATTACCACTAGGTACAATAACAATCCAAGAAACAAAAGCACCAGAGGGCTATAAAATTAATCCAGAAGTCTTTATTAGACAAATAACATCTGAGGGAACAGCAGAACTAGTAGACACTTACAACCCACCAACAATACTCGAAGAACGAGCAACTGGAGAGATAGAACTAACAAAAATAGATTCAATATCTAAAAGAACACTTCAAGGTGCAACTTACGGATTGTTTAGTAATAATATTACTACATCAAATGGTAAGATTGATGAAAAATATAAACTTGCTGAGATTATAACAGATAAAAACGGAAAAGCATCGCTTAGTGACTTAGAATATGGAACATATTATATTCAAGAAATAACAGCACCTAGTGGGTATCAAATGAATTTTGAGATTTATAATGTGGTTATAAGCGATGAAACAAACACTGTTAAAATAACAGCAGAAGATACACCTAATTTATCAAATATAAAGATTGTAAAGACGTCAGAAGATGATATTATAGCTAACCTATATTTCAATATAAGCTCACCATATAAAGATTACGGAAATTATATGACAGGTTCAAGTGGGATAATTTATGTTGGCAGTTTGCCAGTGTATGATAGCAACAATAACAAAATCGAGTACACTATTACAGAACTCGGAGAATTACAAGAGGACGGAACATTTAAAATGCCAGATAGATACAAAACTCCAAAATCACAAAAAACCACCTTAGAATATGGAGAAACAACAATTTTAAAGTTTGAAAATATTCTTAAAACAGGTAGTGTGTCTATAACTAAAACTGATGAAAAAGGTAAGATCTTACTAGGAGCAGAATTTAAATTATACTTTGCAAATGGTGATGAAGTTAAAGTCATACAAAACGGTAACGGACAGTATATGTACAGTGAAAATGGTACAAGTTTAACATTGAAGCCTAACACATCAAATGCACAGCTGTTTATATCAGGATTACCACAAGGTGATTACTATTTAATAGAAACAAAATCACCAAACGGATATATGCCGTATGGCGATAAAGTAAACTTTGTAATATCAGCAGGCGAAGAAGAAAGTATAAAAGTATCATCAAACGTAAGTAATAGTAAGTTGCTTTTATACGACACTGGAGGTAATGGAAATATACAAATATATATTATATCAACAATCTTATTAATAAGTGGAATATCAATAATAATCATAAAATCTAAGAAAAGAGGAAATTTACAATGAACAATAATATAATCAATTCAACTAATAAAAATATAAAAAATAAAGAAAATGAGGTATTTAAAATGAAAAATCAAATTAAGAAAATAGCAGTTATAACAGTATTATTAATCACAATATTTAGTATGAATATATTACCAGTGTCAGCAAGCACAACATTGAATACTAATCAAAAAGTATCACTCGATTTAGCTTGTAGTAAAACAGGATACGAATTCACAGTATATCAAGTCGGCACGCTTATAAACACAACAAATCCATATGGTACGAAATATGTAAGTAACGAGGTACAATTATCAGACTCAATAATAAATGGTGATATTGAGGAGTTGCTTTCAATGCTTGATGATATAACGTTAAATAACTCTCCAAATGTTGGAGTGTTTAATAGCACAACCCAAAGCACAAAATCAATTGAAAATCTCGACCAAGGCATCTACTACATCAAAGCAACTAACTATCCGGCAGGTATTAAAAGTGTGCAAAACTCTGTAGTTGCTCTACCCTACTACAACGGTTCTAACTGGATTTATGAAATAGAAGAAATAGACCTTGCAACAAAGGTAATTGACGGTACGCCAACAACAAAGAAAGAAATCACAAACAGCACTAAAAACAATGTGAATTACACAGATGTCAGCTTAGGCGATACTGTAAACTTTGAAATAAAAAGTACAACAGCAGGTTCAACCGAAATGAAACTAGCAAGTTATGTAATAAGTGATGATATGAGCAAAGGTTTAACACTTAATAACGATAGCTTTAATGTATCACTATTAAATGCAGAGGGTGAAGAGATAACAGACTTAGAACCTAGCGAATACACAGTAAATATTACTAAGCAAGCTGACGGACAAAACACATTGTTCAACGTTTCACTTACAGAAGATTATCTAAACCAAGATGAATTTTATGCAGAAGATGTTTACTATACTTCTTTAACTTACACAGCAGATTTAAATAAATATGCAATTGTAGGAGTAGAGGGAAACCCTAACGAAGAACTTCACCTAGAGTACAGTAATAAAAACGGAGTAACATCACAAATCAAAGGAAATACAGTTTATGTGTATACATATGCAGTGAAAACTGATAAGACAGATGAAGAGGGTAACCCATTATCAGGTGCAGAATTTAGCTTATACGAAACTAAAGAAAACGCCGAACACAATACAAATGTAATTGCTACTGGTGTAAGTGATGAAAATGGACTAGTTAAATATTACAACTCTAAAAAAGAAGAAATGAAACTACAAAGTGGCACATACTATATCGTAGAAACAAAAGCTCCAGAGGGATATAATCTTCATACAAATGTTATTGAAATATCAGTAGATGTAACTTATGGAGATGTATTTACAAATGGTACTTACGTAACAAATAGCCCAGTTGATGGATATGCAAGTGTAGAAATTAAAAACTCAAACATATTGTTACCGAACACAGGTGGACAAGGTGACACAATTATATACATAGTAGGTGCAGTGCTAGTAGTAAGTGGTGCAACAGTAATTATAATTGGGAGAAAAAGAAATAACAAAAAGACAATAAAAGAACAATGAAAAAGTATATAACTATAGGTGTGGTGTTGATTATTATATCAACACTTATTTTTATATATCCACAGATAAACAACTTAATTAACAGTAAACTAAATCAAGACATAATACAGAATTACTCAAATAATATAGATACTCTCTCCCTAGACCTTAGGGAGGAGTATTTAAAAGAGGCAAAAACATATAACGAAAACTTGCTCAAATCAAAATACATAAGTGTTGAGAAATACTCAAACATATTAAACTTCGATAATGGAATTATAGGTTACATCGAAATTCCAAAGATAGATGTAAAACTACCAATATATCATGGTGATGATGAAAGTGTGCTTGATAACGGCGTTGCACATATATATAACTCCTCGTTTCCGATTGAGGGTGAAAGTGTACATTCAGTGCTATCAGCTCATACAGCATTGCCACTTACAAAGCTGTTTGATGATATTGATAAGTTAGTTTTGGGAGATACATTTAGTGTAAATATACTTAACATAAAATTAAATTATGAAGTAACTAAAACTGATATTATACTCCCAGAAAATGCGTATAAGCATTTTAATATCGAAAGAAATATAAACCAAATAAGCCTTATGACATGTTATCCATACTCGATAAATACTCATAGGCTTATAGTAACATCAAAATTAATAGAGAAAGTCGGGTGATAAGATATGTTTGAATGGTTAGGAAGTTTAATGGAGGGTCTAGGTTCAGTTGTTGGTCAGACTTTTGAAAGTATCAGTCTTGATATGATAGATGCAATGTTTAACTCACTTATGCAAAGCATATATTTTTTAATTTATAGTGCTGCTGCTGAATTTTTTACTATGATAAATAATATGGGTGCAGACATCTATGAACTATCGTGGGTGCAAGCAACTATAGATTTGTTTTCAATTCTTAGTTGGGCGTTATTTATTATTGGTGTGATAGTTGCCGTATTTGATTTAGCTATTGAATATCAAAATGGACGAGCAAATATAAAAACTACTGCGATTAACACGTTAAAAGGTTTCTTTGCGTGTTCGCTAATCGGTATTTTACCGGTTGAACTATATAAATTTGCAATAAGTCTACAAAATACTTTTTCGATAGATTTAGTAGCAGTCTTTGCATCTTCTCAAAACGTAGATATTTCAGGACTTGCAACAGATGCTTTTGCTTCTGCTTTTGAGTTATCTGGAGAAGTTCTTTCAATGAACTTTTTAAACTTTGTAAGTATGATAGTTTTTATCTATTGTATTGTAAAAATCTTCTTTGCAAACATTAAAAGAGGTGGAATACTTTTAGTTCAAATAGCAGTTGGAACGCTCTATATGTTCAGTATTCCTCGAGGGTATCAAGACGGTTTTAATCAGTGGATAAAGCAAGTGATAGCATTATGTTTAACATCATTTATGCAGACAACTCTGCTACTATTAGGACTTATAACTTTTAGAGATGATATGTTACTAGGCTTAGGTATACTACTTGCAGCAAATGAAGTTCCACGAATTGCAGGACAGTTTGGACTTGATTCAAGTGTGAAAGTGAATATGACAAGTGTAATGCACACAACGTCATCAGCAGTAAGTTTAACAAAAAGTGTTGCTACAGCTTTAAGATAAGAGTTGTAAACATCTCTGAATAGATGAAGTTTTTAAAATTCTCTTTATATGCTATAATTAAAAAGTAATAATTACAACCACTTATCATTGTATAGATACCAGTTATCAAAAATCAGATGACATTTATCTATATTTAAAATATAATCTAAACATAGAAAGGGTGATAAAAACTATGAAAATCAATGTTGAATTAAATCCTAATCAAAAAGAAATTGAGATAATAATTAAAACTTCGATAGTAGATGATAATGTTAATCAAATAATCGAAAAATTATCATTAGAAAAACCTAAAATTATAGTTGGATTTCTAAATGATAAAGCAAAAATTCTTGATGAAAAAGATATAATTAGATTATATTCATCTGATAAAAAAGTTTTTGCAAGAACTTCTAGTAATGAATATCTACTAAAAATTCCGTTATATGAAGCTATTGAACGATTAAACCAAAATAAATTCATAAGGATTTCTAACACAGAAATTATAAACATAAATGAAACTTTGGAATTTGATTTAAGTTTTACGGGAACAATTTGTATTAAACTTTCTAATGGCGATATATCCTATGTTTCTAGACGTTACGTTAGTCATATTAAAAAAAAGTTAGGTATCGGAGGTAAATAAAATGAAAATTAAATTTTTAAAAAGAGCAATGTTAGGAATTCCTTTGGGTATAGCTATAGGAAATATTATGAGCATATTAATTTCAGTGATTATTGGAAAAGGAATTTATTATGTTATTGTTCCAGAACTATCTCAAGAATTTGGTAACGAACTAAATGCAGTGATTATACAAACAATCCTTTTTGGAATAATTGGTATGATTTACGCTGGATTTTCAGTGGTATGGGAAAAGAAAAATTGGAGTTTAATAAAACAAACACTTATAGTATTTATAGCTTATTTAGTACCTATGCTAACTGTTGGTAACATATTAAAATGGTTTGAATTTAATGTTATAGAGATGCTAATTTTTACAGTGATTTTTATAGTTATTTTTGTTATAATATGGATAATAGTTTATTTAAAAACCAAAAAAGATGTAGATAAATTTAATAATATGATTAAAAACAACAAATAGTTATAACACTTAGTGGACTGAATTAGTTTCAGTCCATTTTTTAATTCTAAACAAGTGTAATGCACACAACATCATCAGCAGTAAGTTTAACAAAAAGTGTTGCTACAGCACTTAGATAAGGAGATAAAATGACAACATATATATACCCACAAAACTTAAAATCGAGTGCAAATTTATGGTTTTGGAAATTAAAAGATTTTTCTATAATATGTATTTCTTTATTAATTTCAATACTAATTTTTGCACAAAGTAAGTCGCCGATATTTTTAGCAATAGTAATTGCATATGCGATACTTACAATACGATTTGACGAAACAGCAGTAATTGACTTTATAAAATATTCAAGTAAATATTTTATATCATCACAACAGAAATTCATATGGAAAGAGCGTGATTAAATGAAGTTTAAAAAAGACAAATCCGTACAAAATCTATTAGAAATCAAAACATTCACAAAGTATGGAATACAAATAAATAAAGATGAATTTGTGTTTTTAAATGTTGCACCGATTAATGTATCAGTGCTATCTAACCAGAATGTAGAAATAAAAATACGACACCTTATGATGATACTAAGTTCAGTACCAGACATAGAGATATCGTGTAGTGATGCAAGTGAATGTTTTGATGAAAACAAAGCATATCTAAAACAAAGAATAGAAAATGAAGATAACAAAATGATAATAGATATGCTTAAAAATGACCTAAAGTATTTAGATGAAATTCAGACAGGTACATCAACATCAAGAAAATTTATGTTTGTGATTAGATGCAAATCGTTAAAAGAAGAGCAAGTACTACAAAACATAAATAGAATACAAAAGATAATATCGGACCAAGGGTTTGAAGTGAGTCTGATGAAAAAAGAAGATATTAAAAGACAACTTGCAATATATTTTGGAACAAGTCTAAACGGAGAGCAAATAGCAGATGTTGATGGGATTGATTATATAAAGAAAAATCAGCCGAAATAGTCGACTGAAATTATTTTTTAGGATATGGTTTTTGAATATTAGTTAAACCTAGAATATAA
>CAYJGB010000046.1:0-10386 GCA_964369405.1 uncultured Eubacteriales bacterium | reverse complement strand
AAAACGGCTTGAAATAAAGGTGTATTTAGATATAATTAAATTAACATCAAATTAAGTTACTAAACTGTTACTTGTTCTCGGGAACTTATCAAAGTGTAATTTTTGATAAAATTTGCTAAAAAACTTTATAGTTGAGTAGCGAGGATAGACATAGTGTCGAGGATAGATGTCAAAGTTGGTAGGTTGTGTGACGAGGGTGGATGTTGTGAGAATTAAGAAAGATTACTTATATACTTTTTATGCCTATTATGGTAAATGTTAATATGCGTTGCTTGTGGCAACGGGCAAATGTCTGCTAAAATTAAAGTACAAATAAAGGAGGTATTTGTCATGTTAAATGAAAATATAAAAGCTGTTAGAAAATCAAAAGGACTTTCTCAAGAAGAACTTGCAGTCAAACTGAATGTCGTGCGACAAACTATTTCAAAATGGGAAAAAGGATTATCAGTTCCAGATTCTGAAATGTTAGTAACTATATCAGAAGTTCTCGAAATTCCAGCAAGCACAATGCTTGGGGAAACCATACTAGAAGAAAGAGAAGATGAACTCAAAGTGATTTCTGAAAAATTAGAAGTTATTAACTTACAGTTATCACAAAAAAGTGTGAGAAGAAGAAAATTGGTTCACTGGATATTTATTTCTGCATGTGCAGTTATAGTAGCGACATTTGTGATTTTATATTTCTTTGGTAGTCCTTATTTGGAATGGGATTATAGTAAGCCTGACTTAGCTGTTGCAGGAACAATTTTACACGGCATTGAATGGTTATTTGTAAGATTAGCTCCAATTGTTTTAGTAGGTTCACTTGTCGGTATAATTTTAACACGTAAAAAAACATAGCTGCCTTAGGAGTATGATTATAATCGAGACAGCCACTACTTTTTCAAAGTAGTGGCTAAAATTTTACAAATATTAATTCTTCCTCTCAAAATATCAGAAACAACTGCGAGCTTAAAATAATTGATAATCCAATAATTTGAACGAGGTGTTATATTTACGCCAACTAGTATTTCATACCTATCCGATTTCCCAGAAACTTCTATATCATTATCAAGTCTTTTACAAATGATAAAACTATGTTATAATAAAAAATATAGTAAAAATATTCTGTAGTTGATACTTAATAAAAGCAGCATAATTTTACATCAGCTGAGTATTGTACAAAAATAATTATTTGTTAAAATAGGAGATGAGTAAGATGCATAATGTAGTAATAGTAGATGACCAGAAAAGTTCAAGAGATTTACTGAAATATATGATATCTGAAAGTGACAATTTTAGAATGATTAAATCTATAGATAATAGTGATAATTGCTTAGAAGTATGTTATAGCCATAATGTTGATTTGATTTTAATGGATATCTACACAGCTGGAAAAGAAAATGGCATTAAAAATGCAACTTTAATAAAGAAAAATTATCCTAAAATAAAAATTATAATAGTTACATTTTTAATTCAGAAAGAACATATAAATAATGCTTTATCAGTAGGCTGTGAAGGTTTCTGGTATAAAGAATATAGTGATGTTAAATTGGTTGATGTTATGAGCGGTGTAATGAATGGAGAAATAATATACCCTAATATGATACCTAGTATTTATATTGGATACGCCAAGACATCAGATTTTACAAAACAAGAGGTGAAAATTTTAAAATTAATAGTAAACGGTTATAGTTATAAAGAGATTTGCAAGGAACTAAAAATTACTAGAAGTACATTAAATTTTCACATCTGCAACGTGAAAAGCAAAACTGGTTACGATAGTACACTTAAAATAGCTATTGATGTAACAAGAAAAAAGTATATTATAGCAGAAGATTTTAATTTGTTAGATAAAAACATTTAGAATTTGTAATTTATTGTTTAAAAAACATACAGAATAGTTAATATTAGTTATAAATAACAAGATAGTTTAATTTGATTAGTGATTTATAGCTTATACAACAAAAAATCTTAAAATTATTTTGTAAAAATAGTAAATATAGAGCCTACCCTATACAAATGTATGGGGTATTTTTTGTTTCTGTATGATATAATTAATACAAGTATGATGCTGATTTTCTTGAAAAAATTGCTAAGTAGAGATTTGCATAAAATTATATTGTTGGATTTTATGATTTTTTTGTTAATAATGTTAATTTTACATGTTAAATTGAAACTATTTCAGCAAAATAAACTGTAAAACCATAATATAATAGTGCAACCTTTATTAAATCAGAATTAAATGAGCTTTACTAATTTAGGGGAGGAAAATTATATGAATGTTACTTATGAAAAAATACCAAATCTTTCAGAATTTAAGACTTTAGTAGAAAAGGGACTTACTAAGCCAGAAAAAACGGCATCGCTATTCATATGTGCAGTCGATATACTTGGCAAGAATTTTGAAGAGGGTTTAGAAGCAATTAATCTATTAAAAGGTCCACAACCATTATCAGCCTTTGAAAGACAATGGTTTAAAGACAGAATAAGCGATAAAAAATATTTAGCAATGGCTTATTTTGAAGGTTCAACACCAACAAATAGTTATACTCCAACTACACCATATACAATAAATTTTTTACCAGACCCACGTCCACAAGATTGTGAAGATGGATATATTCGACTATATATTAAAACGCCTGCATTTGATTCAAAAAGATATATTAAAATGCGTAGCAAGGGAGAAAACTGGTATATATGGGACATTAACAGCATTATGTTAGGAGTGAAAACTCGTGTAGTAGATGACCCATGGGGATAACTTAAAATTGAAAGGAAGATATTTATGGGATTATTTAGTAAAAAAAATTGCGATATTTGTGGAGAAAAAATTGGATTACTAGGCAACAGAAAGTTAGAAGATGGTAATTTGTGCAAAGATTGTGCAAAACAACTCTCACCGTTTTTTGATGATAGAAGAAATTCTACAGTAGCAGAAATATCTGAGCAACTATCTTACAGAGAACAAAACAAAGAAAGTGTAGAGCAATTTAATCCTACAAAAGTAATTGGTGGCAGAAACTTAATTTGTATAGATGAAGATAACAAAAAATGGTTGTTCACCCGTACAAAAAAGTGGAGAGATAACAACCCAGATATTATCGATTTTTCTCAAGTGACAGGTTGCGATATAGATATTGATGAAAACAAGAGAGAAATTTACAAAGAAAATAAAGAGGGTCAAAGAGAAAGCTATGAACCTCGAAGATACAAAACTAGTTATGACTTCAATATAAAAATATTTGTAAATTCTCCTTGGTTTGATGAAATTAGATTTCAGTTAAACGATGATGAAATTGAAAATAGACATGGGATTGAATTTAGAGAAACAGAAAAAGATGCTCAAGAAATAAAGGAAACATTGTTAGGCCTTAGAACAATAGCAAGAGAAGAAGTAGAAGTTGCTAATACACCTAAAATTGCAGTAGCTTGTCAAAATTGTGGAGCAACTACTATGCCAGACGAAAACGGCTGTTGTGAATTTTGTGGCGGTCCTTGTTAAAATGTATAAATTAATTTATTTGGAGGTAATCAATATGAAAAAAAAATATAAAATATTATGTATAATGTTTAGTTTAATGTTAGTAATACAAATGTTACCATTAAACGTTATTGCTGCTCAGTCTGATTTTTACATACTCAAAGTCAATGGACAAAACATTAACTTTGTAGAAGGCGCATCATTTGATTATGATACGAATACTCTAACGCTCAATAATGTTAATATAACTGATGGTTTTAGAAGAGAATACTCTTCTACTTATGAAGGAGAAGGAAAAACTCTTACAGCGATTGAAGTTGGCTTTGTAAGTGAATATGATGGTCCACTTAATATTGAGGTTATTGGAAATAACACAATAAATAATAACTCTGATTCGTCAGAACAATATTCGTTTAGTGTACTTTCTATGAGTGGCGATAATGATGTAAATATATTTGGTGACGGAACGCTTAATATATCTGCCCAAAATACTAGAACAGCTAATCCAGGATTTCTGTTTTATGTTGATGGTAACTTGAATATAGAAGATACTAAAATAAATATAAATATAAAAGATAGAACTAGTGGGTATTCTAGTTCTAAAACTGTTATGAATGTTAATGAAACTTTTACTATGTCGGGCTCAGCTAATGTAAATATTAATTCAGGTGATAATACTAAAATGTATGGAATTTATGCAAAAACACTTTTAGTTGAAGATGACGCAAATATTTACGTTGAAGGTTCAAATAAAAATAATAGTGATAGTTCATTTGCAACTTATGCTATTACTGCAAGTACAGTTATTCAAAACGGAGGTAAGGTTCATGCAGTAGCTGGGAAAAGCAACTTAGGCTATAGTACTAATGCGATAAGTACAGCAAATTATATATTGAATTATGGTACTTTAATAGCAGATTCAGTTGTAGAAGATGGTTCTAACCCAGACTATGCTCTTAGGTATAAACCTCAAATATATGCCGCTGCTAAAACTATATATTCTGGAAAATCAGAAGAAACTAAATATCTTACAAAAGAGAATTTAGACTATAATGAAGAAGAATATGTAGAAATATACGCTACTAGAAAACCTACTTCATATCCAGATATAGCATTATCAGGTAGTTCTATTAAAATTGGTCCTAAAACGGAAGGATATTTCGTGTATAATGATTTTAAGAGAATATATCTCACAAATTTAAAAGATACTCCAATAACTAATTTACAGACAAAATTAGTAGGAACAGATGCACAGTATTTTGAGTTCACTGAAAATGAATTAAAAACATTAAATAAATATGATGCAACAAGCTTTAAAGTAGAATTGACAGAAGAAGGACTTGAAAAAGGAACGTATAAGGCAGCTGTAATGGTGACTGGTACAGGAATAAGCACAAAACTAATTCCTGTTGAATTTCCAGTTAATAGTAAAGACGATGTATATTTAAGCTTAACTATGGATAATATTAAACCAGAATATTCATTATATGCTTATGAAGAATTAACAACAAACGAAAGAATAGAAGTAATTGAAAATGAACTTATAGATACTGCAAGTGTTGGTGGTGCAACATTTGATGTTACTTACAAGTCATCAGATACTTACAATGTTAAAGCAAGCGTTGGAGAAGTATCAGACTCGAAAGATATAAAGGTTGATTTCTTAAGTTTAAATGATTTGGAAATTAATAATGCTAAATCAGTTGTAGTTGATGGAAGCATAGAAGTGCCATATAAATCAACTCAAGCAACAAAAACTCAAGAAGTTCAAAATTATGTAGACGATATTTTAAACAGAACAAAACTTCAAGTAGATAATGTTAAGGCTGTAGTTACACATAAATCTGAAAATATTTACATTGTGACTTATACTTGCTTTACTAAAACTCAAACAGAAGAAATCAAAATGACTATAACTGAAAAATCGGCTAAAAGTTATTTGGTATACTACAATAACAACGGTGGAGAAGGGTATCAAAAAAATGAACTAGCAACAGAAAAGACACCATTTACTCTGCCTAGTAAAACAACTATAACTCCACCTACAGGAAAAATTTTAGTAGGATGGGGCATTGGAAGTGCAACAGGGCCTATAGTTCAACCTGGTGGCACATATACCTTTACTGAACAAACTGAAGTATTTGCATTGTGGGGAACAAATACAGTATTTGTTACTTATAACCCTAATGGAGGCACAGGAGGAACTAAAAATATAGAGGTAGAAAAAAACACACCAATTAGCTTGCCAGATGATAAGGATTTAAACATTACTCCTCCAACAGGAAAAGTTTTTGATGGTTGGTCTTTAACGAAAAATGGTGCTAAAATCGGTAGCTCTTATACATTTACAAAAGACACCATACTATACGCAGTATGGAGAGATGAAACAACAACAACTATAAAATTTGATAGCAATGGTGGAAGCGGTAAAATGGATAGTATTTCTGTAAAAGAAAGTGGAATTTTTGAATTGCCAGAAAATAAATTTACTCCACCAACAGATAAAGTTTTTGTAGGGTGGTCTAATACAAAAGAAAGCTATGGAGAAGCTGAAGCAATAGGTTATACAGTAGGATTTATGGCTGGAACTACTGCTGAAGTCATAGGTTTTGGAGGTTTAACAACTGTTACATTTTATGCTATTTGGATAGATAAACCTAAAACAGATGAAATCAGCTTATCTATTATACTGAGTGATGAAGAATCAGCAGAAGAAGTAGCTAAAATAAATATGATGAGAAATATTCCAAAAGGCGAAGATTATATTTTACCACCAACATATGAAGGAATGTATTATTCAACAACACCAGATGGTAAAAATCCACTTATTTATGTAAATTCGGATAATAATGTTACAGTATACGCTGTCGAAAAAAATACAGAACCTACTTATGGCGATGTGAATTTAGATACTAAAATAAATATCATAGACTCTATAGAAGTTTTAAAACATTTATCAAAAATTGACACTCTAACTGATACAGGTCTTGCAGCCGCTGATGTAACTGGAGATGGCAAAGTGAATATATCTGATGCAATAACTATACAAATGTATTTATCTAAGAAAATCACTGAATTTCCAGCAGAAAAATAAAATTGACTAAATCAGGTGTTTAATCTATAATATTTGAAATTTTAGACTGTTAAAGCCCCTCGTTTTATATCTTAAAACGAGGGGCTTTGTGATTTGTAGAAAAAATATTAAAATCAATGTGAGCATTTGACTTTAATTCAATTGTTATTCAGAAATTTCACTCAATTTTACAACTAAAACATCTGCTACAAATTGGCAATAAGCATATTGTGGATACGCTGGCATATTTTAAACATAATCATCTTCTTTTAATACTTTTGATTGTGCTGAATTATCATCTGCTATAATATCCATATCATATTCGATAATTGTATATAAGTAAGCATATAAAATTAAATACATTTATAGGTTTATATTAAACAATTCAATAGCGTTTTTGTACATTATATTTTCATAATCTTCTTTCGAAACAAGTTTATCTAACTTATGAAAATATTCTTGATAAATACTTTTTTCGCCTTTTTTATTATGGTGCAAAGTATCTTTACCATCAATTGGATTATCAGTTCCAAATAATAGTTTTTTACTACTGTTTTTTTCTAAAAATCTAAGTGTGCTTTCAACATCAACCCAAGTAGTATCACCATACAAATTTGGCAATTTAGATATTAAATCTATTGCTATTTTATGGTCTGTTGCTAAATCCATATGAACCATTATAAAATTTACATCTGGATGCTTTTTAGCAGCGTTATAAACTCTTTGTGGACTTGCATTGTCGTTACCTCCAGTATGTGTTGCAACAGGCATATTAAACATTTTAGCCAGTTTAAAATATTGTTCGTATTCTTCACTGTCAAACGGTACTCCACTGTGATATGGGTGACATTTAACATAATAAATATAATCTCTATTTTCTTTAATTATATTAATTAGTTTACTATCACATTTCTCTTTTTCTGGTCTAACCCAAACACCTGCGCCAAGTTTGTTTTTGTGAGTTTTAACAAATTTTAGAGTTCGCTCTAAAGATTCAATTTGAGATTTTACTACATCATCTGGTAGTGGAGTTTGGTTGTGATGAAGTGTTGCAGCGTCTACATTACTCACAATAGAGAAATCGATATTATATTTTTCCATTGAGTATAATATATATTCTTCCGTCATATCAAAATCTAATGCATCTCCACCAAGATGTACATGTGTATCAATAATCATAAAAGTTACCTCCTTAAAAATTATTTTCGTAATAATGCTCTTTTGATTATTTTAAGTATTGCTAATGCTAAAAATGAGATGGAAAATAATATACAGACAATACCAATTAAAGTGTAGTTTTGTTGAATACATGTAATTCCTAAAAATATAATAAAGGCACAAACGCCTAATACTGATATTGTAAATAAACTTAATAGTATTAGTTTTAAAATATAGGGCGTTTTACTTGATTTTGTAGCATTGTCACCCAATTCGAAAATTGTTTCAAATATTATTTCAATCATAAATTCCATTTTATCACTCCCTAAGATTATTCTAACATAATAAAAATCATATGTAAATAAAAAAGGTCTGTTGCATTTTAAATTATAAATGCAACAGACCAAAATAATTTGTAATTTAACTTTAAAATAATTCGCAAATTTTATCGCAGAAATCAACTGGGTTTTCAATTGGCAAACCTGCTATTAATAATGCTTGATTATATAGTATATCAGCATATTTTTTTGCAGTTTCTGGGTCGTTTTCGTATGTGTTTTTCAGTGCGTTAAATGCATTGTGATTAGCATTCAATTCAAGAACTTTTTCAGCTTTTGGCTTTTCTTCACTGTTAGGTAGTGTTAAGAAATATTTTTCTGTTTCTATTGTAATTGCACCTTCAGCAGACATACACACTGGGTGAGATTTAAGCTTGTCCGATACAACAGCTTTTTTAATTTTTCCACTTAAACTAGTGCTTATAAACTCTAATAAATCTTTGTTTTCTTCTTGCTTTTTCTCTGTTTCTTGTTTTTCTTCCTCTGTTTGCAGTTGTGCATCTTCTGCTGTTATTGATTTGAACATTTTTTCGTTAAACATCATTAAAGATTGAATTGCAAATTCATCTATATCCTCAGTTAAGAATAGAATTTCATAGTCTTTTTCTTTGCATAGTTCAGTTTGAGGCAGTGCTGAAATTTGAGAAATTGAATCTCCACAAGCATAGTATATAAATTTTTGGTCGTCTTTCATTCTTAAAACATAATCTTTTAGTGTAGTAAGCTCGTCACTATTTGATGAATTAAATACTAATAAGTCTTGTAAGTTTTCTTTATGCATACCATAATCGCTTACAACACCGTATTTAATATGTCTACCAAAATTATTCCAGAAACCTTTGTATTTATCAAAATCTTTTTCTAGTAATTTTACAAGTTCAGTTTTGATTTTTTTCTCGATGTTTTTAGATATTATTGATAGTTGTTTATCGTTTTGTAAAAGCTCTCTAGAAATATTTAATGATAAGTCTGGTGAGTCTACTATACCTTTTACAAATGCGAAATAATCAGGTAGTAGTTTATCGCACTTATCCATGATTAATACGCCGTTTGAATATAGTTGTAAACCTTTTTCAAACTCTTTAGAGTAATAACCATAAGGAACATTACTAGGTATAAACATCATAGCCTTGTAAGATACAGTACCCTCTGCATTTACTCTTACAACGGATACAGGCTCTGATTGGTCATAAAAATGCTCGCAATAGTATTTTTTACAATCATCATCAGTGATATCTGCTTTACTTCTTTGCCAAATTGGTACCATACTATTAACAGTTTTTCTCTTTGAAACTGTTTGATAATTTGGCTCTTCATCTTCTTTAGCAGTATTTACAGAACTTTCAATATCCATAACTATAGGATATCTAATATAATCTGAGTAAGTTTTAATTAAACTTTGTATTCTGTGTGTTTCTAAATATTGACTATACTTTTCGTCGTCGTTATCTTCTTTAATAGTCATAATAATATCTGTACCGATTGTGTCTTTTTCACATTCTTCAATAGTATAACCAGAAGCACCGTTTGATGTCCATTTGTAAGCTGTGTCGCTATCATAACGCTTAGTGATAACCGTAACAGTGTCAGATACCATAAAAGCTGAGTAAAAACCTACACCGAATTGACCTATAATATCAGTTTTTTCGCCTTCTTCAAGCTCATTTTTAAATTGAAGAGAACCACTCTTAGCAATAGTACCTAAGTTATCTTCAAGTTCTTTTTCAGTCATACCAATTCCGTTATCAGAAATTTTAAAAGTATTAGTATCCTTATCAATAAAGATATTTATTGATAAATCGTTTGCATATTGTCTAGCTTTTTCATCAGTTAATGAAACAAAGTGTAGCTTGTCTAATGCATCACTTGCATTAGAGATTATTTCTCTTAAAAAAATCTCTTTATTTGTGTAAATAGAATGAATCATTAAATCTAAAAGTCTTTTAGATTCAGCCTTAAAAGTTTTTTTTCTCATAAAATCACCTTTTCTAAAAAAATATATAAGTAAAATTCATATTGTGTGAAATTTTTACCATATATATTATATCATAATTGTTCTGTGTGTCAAATTAAAATTAATACAATTATAAAGAAAGTTTAAATTGAAAATATATGCAATGTTATAAAATGTATATTTAAAATCTAGTTAGATAAGTGAACAATTTACAAAGTTTAATAATGCATAACACTATAAATATCAAATTTGTTATAATGCAATGCATATGTTAACGATTTGTTACTATTTGTAATTAAAGTTTAATTGACATAAAAAAATTAATATGATAATATTTATATGTAGTATAGAGATGAGCAAAACAACTAATTGTTTGAACGGAGAAAATAAAAATGTTGAA
>CAYJGB010000045.1:0-10417 GCA_964369405.1 uncultured Eubacteriales bacterium | reverse complement strand
AAATGCTAAGTGCATACTTTTTGCATATCAGTGGATATAATCGCATTTTAAAATTAAATATCCCTCTAAATTTTCACTCAATAACCCCAACCCACAAATTTTATGTTATCAAAATGTTATCACTTGGAATTTTAACACAAAAAACAATGCATAAACTTTCATAAAAATGCATAAAACACGCAAAATATCTGCTATTTTGCGTGTTTTTCGTATATTGTTTGTATATTTTTTGCATATCAAAGCCACTGAGCGTTACTCCCACTCTCCGTTTTTAGATGTAAATTATGGGCATTTAAGTACAAAACGTGGTGAAAATAGGGGAGTATTCTCTGTATTATCGTAGCTATTAGGATTATTATAGAAAAATGTTATCAATTTGTTATCGGTTAGATTACAGATTACTTATTGAGCTTGATAACTAAATATTGCAACCTACTTTAACCACCATTTATTCATCATTTCCTTAAGCTTAATGCAATTCCGATAATTATATTATATTTATTAAATATTGCTTCATTTTTTCTTTTTGAATATAATGAATCGAGAATCCACACTTATTCATTTCTTCTTCCAAATATTTAATATAATCTTCTATACTAGCATTAAACGTTATGTATGCACTTTTTATAGTCTCATTAGCAGCTTCATTATATTTACTGTTTTTATTCAACTTTAAAAGAGCGTATCCACCTGCTGCAGTTGTATTTAAAGCCAAATAATATTTATTATTCAAAAAAATAAGCGGTTCAATATTCATTAGTATCAAATGCCTTATTCTAATATTTTCAGGCTGAACTACCTGTTCATATTTAGATATTTGTGAAAAGCAAGAGTATCTAGCTATTAAATTGAATTCTTGTATTTGAGTAGTTTTTAATAATTCCTCATGCTTAGCAACTTCCATTATCCAGTAGAAATAAAATTGATTTGACATATTCATATCATAATAACATGCTATACTATCTTCAAAAACATACATTCTAACAACTAATATATAGAACAAGTTACTCCTATAGTCAATATCCAAAGTTTTGTTACTCATTAATTTATAAAGTCCAGTATGTAATAGGTCTACTATTTCATTATATATTTTTTTATTAAATCTATTTGAAATATTTGATTTTTCAATGAAATTAATAATATACTCATCATCTGTATTTAAACTGTATTCACTATTATATAGCATTTTAAGAAGTTCAACATCAATATATTTCCAATCTTCTCTAAATTTGCATATTGAATAATATACAATTACATACATAAAAACCAATTTACGATTTTTATCACTTAACAACTTCACCAACAATTCCAAACTAACATAATTATCCAAAATAATGTTTATCAATAATTTGCTTAAGTACATATTATTTGCTTCATATATTAAGGAATCTCCAAATATATTCTTAAAATCTTCTTCCAGCATTTCATTTTTTGAAAGCTTTATTGCCTCGTTTTTTAAGATTGAACAAAAGCACTCTTTTTTATATTCATCAAAATCATTGCCGTCCTCTTGCTTATGTGTAAAAAGTCGGTGTATTAAATATATTTGATTTTCTATATCTGCAACATTATATATTTTAAGTGTAAATTCTATCCAGTTTTTCTTAATGTACGTATTATAATCATTATTAGAAGCATATTTATCATTATCTATACATTTTTCTCTATGTGAAGCTCTTTTGATGTTATTTTCAACTAAATCAATAGTACTGTTTATAATGCACTTCATTAGTTTTCCTTGCAACATATCGGTATGTGATAGAATTTTTTTTAATACTTGAATTTCACATTCTGAATTATATACCCATGCAATTTGGTTTTTATTCATCTTACCTTTATCGAGCAATAAACAAATCTCTCTATTTTTTTCTTCTACATATTTTTCCAGCAATTTGGAAAATAAATTTATATATCTATCATTTAAAAGTTTATTGTTATCCTCACCAATTAAAAAAATTAATTCATCAACATCTTCTAAAAGTAAGTCGATCGACTTAAATTTAAATTTACTAATAGGACTCTTATTTAGGATACTCTTGTCAATATTACTTAGTACTCTATTGTATTTATTTAGATTCATCACATGATTTAATTTCAACACACTAGTAGCGCATTGAAAAAACAATATTCCGAAAATTACTAAATATATTATAGCAAAACTATACCAAAATAAATTCAAACAACTTAGTAATTCGACACTAATAAAATTAACGAAAATAAAGCAAAGTGGTTTGTACAGTATTTCAAGAAAAAAGAGTGTAATAAAAATTTTACTTAATACGATTTTATACATTGATATTTTGTGATTTAAATAATATTGAGGAACCGATCTTCCGAGATATTGTCTCACACTATCTTTTTCTCCACGGAAAGATGCAACAAATTGAGAAAATGTCAACAATATTCCCAAAATTGCAATCTGAGACATAATAATAGTAAAATATATTTCATTGTTTAAACTTATTGGATTTTTAATTATATATTCTAGCAACTAACTTACCTCATTTCTCTTATGATATATAATCATACGATTAATATTTAATTTTAACTTATTAATTAATGATAAAAGCAAGAATAGATGAATATTTAGATGTAATACTTTATTTATTATTAGTTTACTAATTATTATCTATTCTCCCTTTTCGCTTTATCTATCATGTTAGAAGGTTTATAATATTATAACATATGTCAAAAGATATATCAAAAACTTATCCCACTACTTCACAAACAATTGCATTTGGAAAAATAAATTTAACTACTGCGTTACATGTTTTATCAAATTTATCATATAGCCTACCTGCACTCATACAATCACCAATAACAGTATGAGAACTATTTGCTACATATCCTATTTTTCCAAGTGGAAAAAATTCAGCCATAATAGCTTCGGTATCGTATTTGTTTTCTGGTTCTTTTTTCAAAGTGATAATTTGCTCTTTTTCAAAAGCATCTTTACCATAATAATATGAAATACCTGTTATCGTTACAAAATTAGCCATAAATACTTCAACTCCTGTTTTAAAAAATTTGATTAATGTTCTTATAAACAATTTAAGTGTTATCTATATTTTATCATATTACTTGTACAATAAAACGGACAATAAAACTAATCGAAAAAAGTCAATGACTTAGGTGTATACCCATAATCATTGGCTAAATTAAATTTAATATATATTAAAATTTTTATGGTGCTGTATAATTACCGTTTTCGTCTACTAAATCACAGTTTGTATCTATTTCCTCTTTAATTAGTTTTGATATATCAGTATAAAATGCACTACTATATCCATTGAAAATAGTTTCTAAATAAGTTTTACCTTTGCTTAATTCAACTTTTAAAGCTAGTTCATACTTTGCACTGTAATAAAAATTTCTAATGTTTTTTTCTTTACACTCTTCTATTTCTTCAAAGTCATAAGCTGAAAAATTTATACTTTTTTCTTTTTTATCTAAATTTTCTATGATATCAATATACACTTTATAAGGAGTTTTTTTAAAATGAATCAACTCACCATTATTTCTTATAATTTTATATATGTGTTCAGGACCAGATTTGTCTATGCCATTATCAGACTCGTTATCTCTGCATATAGTAATTTTTTCAATTGGATACTTACTCTCTTTATCTTTTAGAAAATTTAAAATAACATCATACCAATTATAAAATGTTGAACTAATTCTAAACCATATATCATTATTTTTAACATAGGTATTATACATTCCACCAAAACGCACTCTACAAAATTGTTGATTTAGTGAATATCTAATTGAATCTTTTAGAAATCCTATTAGATTGATGTTCTCTAAATTATATATAAAATCATATAACTCATCAAACGTACTATAACTGTACTCTTCTTTATGTATTTTTAATATTTCATCAATTGTAAGTGGGTATTTAAACTCATAAGGTAGATTGTTTAATTGTTCTTTCATTATTAGGATAATATCATTTGGAGTACTGTCATAACTTACATACTCCTCAATTAATAGTGCAAGCCAAGTGTCAATAACTCTTTTAGCAAGTCCAATATCTTTTGACTTAGTCTTAATTAAAAATGATGCAATTTCAGCTTCTGAAGTTAAATCACTGTCACATTCGCTATATAGGTGAAATTTTACAGGAAAAGAAACACCATCTTGTCTTAACATCCACGCAGTATACATTAATTATCAACCTTTCATAAAATAATTGTTTAATATTCTTGATTTTTTTCGTTTTTTGATATATACTATATATTATACAATAGAATATGTGGTTAAAACAGTACATCGTTTATATTACAATATGTATGGGAAGTGATTTAATGTATACTATTCAACCGAAAAAACTAATTATAATAAATATTTTAGATATTTTAAATAAGTATAGTGATGAAAACCATAAGCTAACTCAAAAACAGATTGTGGATATTTTGCACACTGAATACAATATGAGTGTAGACAGAAAATCTGTAAAGAGAAATTTACTAAATTTATTAGATTTTGGTTATGATATTCGACATACTGAACTTATAAGAGTAAACAAAAATGGCAATGAAGAAACTATTTTAACTGACTGGTATATAATGCGAGAGTTTACAGATGCAGAACTTAGGTTAATTATTGATAGTTTATTATTTTCAAGGAATATATCGCACACAAATAAAAAGGAGATTATAGAAAAAATAACGGGTCTTTCTAATAAATATTTTAAAAGCAAGGTTAAGCATGTGAGTGGAGTTCCACCACACAAGTACGGTAATAAAGAGATGTTTTATATAATTGAAATTTTAGACGAGGCAATAAGTAGCAATAGGCAAGTGAAATTTTTGTACAATGACATAGGCACAGATAAAAAAATGCATCCACGAAGAAGAGAAGATGGAACTATAAGAGAATATATTATAAATCCATATCAGATGGCAGCAGTAAACGGACATTACTATTTGATATGTAATTATGATAAATATGATGGAATATCAAATTATAGAGTAGATAGAATTAGTAATATAGAAACGATAAGCACGCCAATAAAACCGATAGAAAGCTTAAAAGATTGCAAATATAGATTTGATTTACCAAAGTATATGTTAGAGCATATTTATATGTATAGTGGAGAAAACATAGTAGTAAAATTTAGAACAAATAAGTGTATATTAAACGAGATATACGACTGGTTTGGTTACGATATACGATTTAGCGAAGAAACAACGGACGAAGTCACAGTAACAGCAACAGTCAATTTAGAAGCTATGAAACGATGGGCGTTACAATATGCCCTTTGTATAAAAATCCTAAGCCCACAAAGTTTAGTAGAGGAGGTGATAGAGAATTTAAGGAAAGCTGTGGAAGGTTATGAATAAAAAATGTAAAGGAGAGAAGCTGTGAATAATTATATATTAATGTATAGATTAACTTGTGATTCTGGAAATGCACCATGTATATTTGAAAATAACTATAATGAAACAAAATTACTAACACTATCCTGCTGTAAAGGTGGTTATGTTAAAAAAAATGATACAAAAGTATTTACAGGATTAAGAGTTAAAGCTAAAAATATTATAAGTAATGGCGACAATGTATTTTTAGTTGGGGTATTTAAAGACAAGATATTGTATGTTGCAGAAATCACAAAAATTATTACTATGGAGGAATATTATAATGACAAACAATATTCAAATAGATTAGACTTTATTTATGATGTAGTCGATAAAAATGACGGATATATATTGAAGAGAAACGATAAAAACGAGTTGTTTCACCCCAAAGAGGATTTAATACAACACAAAAAAGATGAATTAGGTAAATATGTATTAATGTCTACTAACTTTTCTTATTTAGGAAAAGATTATTCAAAATACTTATTAAGTGACATAGAAAAAAGTATTTTACCCAAAAATCGTGAAACAAAAGTATATAGTAATAATGATGAAAAATATAAAATAGGTGAAGAAATTGTCAAACGTTATTTAAAATTAAATAGTAATAAAATCGAACCTTGTATCAAGTTAAAAATAAACTCAAAAAGCTGTAATCAAAAATAATTTATAGGGGGTAATAATATGAAAATTAGTTTATCAAGAAAAGGTTTTGACAGTAGTTATGGTGGTTGTCCAAGTCCTATTTTACCAGATGGAACAATTTTATCAATGCCAATACCTAGTTATAGAGAAGAAGTGAATAAGAGCATAACTTCTCAAACAACATTCAAAAATATAGCTTTTAACGGAAAAAGCTATGAACAGATTTGGAAAGAAATATCACCAAAAACATTTAAAGAAAATTTAGTTTGTCATCTTGACCCAGATATTAGACCAAACATTAAAATTCTGGATAATGATAAGTGGCTACCTATATTTGGACAAGTAAGCAGTGCACAAACACATTTACAAAATAATCAATTTAGTGTAGGAGATTTATTTTTGTTTTTTGGTTTGTTTTGTCAAACTGAAGAGATTGATGGCAAATTAAAATTTACAGATAACTCTAGTTGGGTACATATGCTATATGGATATATGCAAGTAGGAGAAATTGTTACTGGTGATGATATTAAAAAATATAATTGGCATCCACATAGTCAAGATGGATATAGTAATAACAATACTATATATATTGCGTCAAACGAACTTATTTTAGATGGTGTTAAAACTGGATTAAAAGGATACGGAACATTTAATTATGATGATAAATACGTATTAACTGCCGATGGTATGAGTAAAAGTAAATGGGAAGTTCCTGAATGGTTTAAAAACGCTGACATAACCTATCATTCAGAAAAGAATTTTAAAGATGACTATTTTCAAAGCGTTAGTAGAGGACAAGAATTTATTATTAAAGAAAACGAAAACAATGCAAAATGGATAAAAGAACTATTAAACATTTAAATGTATTCACCACCAATATTAATTTATTGGTGGTTTTCTTTTGCCCACACCTCCCAAAAAACACCCATACCACAAGTTATAATATAATCAAGATATATGTATTATATCAAAAAAATTAATGGAGGTAAAAGTTATGAGCAAGAAAAAAGGATATTTTAATTATTTTGTGAACTCGTTAGTAAATGATATATTGGCAGGAGGTGGAAACAATAGAGCAAAACTAGATTATAAGAAAAAGAAAGAACTATTAGGTATGAACGATACAGAAATTTTGATGTCTGAAATGAATAAGAGAGATAGACAAAGAAATAATAATGATGCTAGTTGGAAACATACATATGACCACCTAGAGCGATGGAGAGATGGTCCATACAGAAATGACAAGAAAAAATAGATTGAAAAAAATATATTAGAAACGCCATTAAGCGTGCAGCGTAACAAAATAGATATAATATTTAATAGAATCTAATCGTTAAAAAATTAGACATCTAACAGCAATGTATGTAAGATTTTCCTTATACGTCGCTTTATACCATATAGATAATTTTAATTTTTAGATGGTGGTTAGTGGAAACACTAGCCCTTTTTCTAATCTTTATTATATTATAGCATTATTCTTGTTTTTACATCTTTTACACATTTATACTTAATGTACTAAAAAAAGCTCATCAATTTTGCTAAAATATGAATACAGCATGAGAGGAATGGTGGATATGACATTTTATAAGGTAGATGTTGAACTTAAATTAAAGAACGTAGAAGTTGAAAGTGATGAAGCAGAAAAAATAGCAAGTATAATATTATCAAAAACACAAATTTATTATGATGGTAAAGGCTTTGATTTTTATATTGCAGTATCAAACATCTGCTACAAGTTAGGTCTAGCAACGCTTTATGCAGCAAGCAAGTTATGTGATTTTAATGAAAATCTTTTATATGAATACCTGAGTGAAATAAATTTAGAAATTTCTAAATATATAAAAAGAGAAATTACACTAAGTGCATACAAAGAGTCTCTAATTTTATCGCAAGAATGTGGATACATATTAAATAATAATAGCATCAATAAACATTTAGGTATTGAGAAATTAAAAAGTGGATATAAATCGCTAATTACATTTGAACAAATAATTAAAAGTAATCATACGAAAGTTGAAGCTCTTAGAGGTCTTGAAAATAATCTATGTAGTGATAATTTTAAAGAAGAAATCGAGCGTATATATCTGGGTTCGCAAAGCCCTAATGTCAAAGGTCATCCTGTTCATTATATCATAACTTATGATGACAAAAACTCAGAAGAAATGATGCTCGAATACTTAATTGATGCACTTCAAAGTA
Source organism: uncultured Eubacteriales bacterium (assembly GCA_964369405.1). GTDB lineage: Bacteria > Bacillota > Clostridia > Oscillospirales > Acutalibacteraceae > CAYJFG01. The sequence goes on along the minus strand of CAYJGB010000045.1, from coordinate 2,213 downwards.
ACAATAGAGTTCTTAGTAGGCGGTACGCCGTAAGAATAATAAGAGGCCATATTGAGTTTAGTGATTACAGTTTAACCCCATTATACGAAAGTGCTGTTGGTGGTACGATTGTGGTAAAATTAATTATAGATGATGAAACTGATTCGAAATACTTTAATTGTGCAGCATTTGGAATTATAAGTATAATAAACCTTATGAAAAAGTATAGAAACAAAGTTTTAACAGTGTTTAGCTTTGAAAACAAACTAGAAAAATGCAGAAATTTAATAAATGAAAATCTTGATGATATCACAGTTATTAATCTTTCACAAGGCAATGCTATGAATTCGAAAGCTAAGGCATACCTAAAACATAAAGCTGAAAATTATAACATTAAAAGTGATAGAGAACTACTTTCAAAAATAAAGAAAGACACAGCGTATTCAGCTACTGATTTAAACGAAATTTTAGATACTTGGTATGATAGAATTCTCAAAGAAAAAATTTATTCTCAGTATAAAAAATTTGAAACTGCTAACAAAAATACTCTTAATAAAAAGGTTAGTGGTTGGGCAATAAAAGAGCTTGACAGCATGATAGGTTTAAGCAAGGCAAAAGACACCATATATGACGCTCTCGATTTTTACAAAGCACAAAAAATATTTAAAGGAAAAGGGTTTATCACCGATAGGCCTGCGATGCACATGGTTTTTACTGGAAATCCCGGTACAGCAAAAACGACTGTAGCAAGGCTTTTTGCACAAATAATGAAAGATAATGATTTGCTATCTGTGGGCAGTTTATACGAGGTTGGTCGTTCGAATTTAGTTGACAAATATGTTGGTTGGACTGCAAAAAATGTCAAAAATAAGTTTAAAGAAGCCAGAGGCTCTGTTTTATTTATTGACGAAGCATACTCGCTTGTAGATGACAAAAATGGAATGTACGGCGATGAGGCGATAAATACGATAGTTCAAGAAATGGAGAATAACCGTGACAATATGATAGTAATTTTTGCAGGATATCCAAAAGAAATGGAAAAGTTTCTTGAGAAAAACCCAGGGCTTAAATCAAGAATTGCATTTTATGTTCCATTTGACGATTATAACGCAAATGAATTATTCGAAATAACAAATTTTATAGCAAATAAAAATAGAATCACACTTGATAAAGATGTCAACAAAAAACTTGTGCCTATATTTGAAAAAGCTGTAAATATCGAAAATTTTGGCAATGGTAGATTTGTAAGAAATATGTTTGAAAAAGCAATTATGAAACAATCCTCACGACTAATTGCCATGGATTTTGACGAGGTGACGAAGAGTGATGTTACCACTTTAGTGGCAGAAGATTTTGAAATACCAACAGGACTAAGTGACAAATGTAAAAGAAAAATTGGCTTTTGAGGTGATATATGTACGAAGTAAAACTACCACATTTAAAATGGTTTTTGTTTGAGAATGTGTTTATAGGAAGTCTTGGCACTGACCCTAACAGAGGCTGTTATTCTGTCTACACATTAAATTACAAAGTATTTATAAAAGATAATGGCTTTGAAAAAATCTTGATTGCTGTTTGTACATTTAAACTTCCATACAACACTAAAACAAACATTGAAGAAATGACAATAGGCAAATTTGAGGTTAGCGATTTTGGCATTGAGGTAGCAGAAAACTGGATAAGGTCACAATTTTTGAAGGAGGATAAATTGGATTACGAGAAATCACTTAATTTACTTCCTGATTATGTTTAGGTGAATTGAGTAGATTGATAGTCGTTAAGAATTTGACCCGCTTACATCAAAGTAAGTATGATTTTCCCTATACATTATTGCACTATATTATAATATGAATTATAGAGGGCTAGTAATTCCACTAACCCTCTATTTTAATTTTTTATTAATTTTTTGCTATGTATTACTTATATTTGCAAACAAGCTGATAACTTTGCAATTTGAATATTATTGCAATACTGAACAATCGATTAAATTGAACAATTAAATTAAGCATATTATAACTTTTGGAAATTATCTTTGATATAATTCTTTAATAAGATGTTTCTGTCTTCAGTATCAATATCACTAGCATTATGAGGAATATTGATAGTATCTACTAATGCATCGTCAGCTGTTTTTACATCTTTTACTGTATCAATAACTTTTCTCAATTCATCTCGTATTGCCTTAACCACTCTCGGATTAGCAGTAACATTAATCTCCTTATCTTGTAGCCTAT
>CAYJGB010000044.1:0-11644 GCA_964369405.1 uncultured Eubacteriales bacterium | reverse complement strand
AATGTATACAAAAAATCCTCAGTTTTTAAAAACTGAGGATTTTTTGCGATGTATTGAGATTGTGGTATAGCATGTGGATTTTTATTTGTCTTACGGATAGTCGAAATAAAATTCTGTAGTGATAGGTAAATTTGATTGGTATATTGTCATATTCCTGTAAAATTTAATACAGCAATGCGAAATTTTAGACGGTTAGACAAGACTAATAAAAGTTCATATGCTGTATAAAAAGTTGAGTTATATTATCTCTTTGTATACACTAAATCTACAATCCCGTTATATCTATTTATTTTTTGTAATTTTAATTTCTTTTCATTAGTTATATGGTTAAATAATTTTACACCACTTCCAAGTATTGTTGGTATTATTGTAATGTAGTATTCGTCAATTAAATCTTTTTCAATAAATTGTGATGCTATATTTCCACCACCACATATCCATATGTTTTTTGTGCTATTTTCTTTTATAGAGTTAATCAATTCTTTTATATCCTTGTTTGTAAAAGTTGCTTTTTCGTTTGATTGCAATGTTTTATTTGTTAGTACATAACAATTTTTACCTTTGTATACCCATTCATTAGGCGATAATTTAGTATCAATAATATTATAAGTCTGATATCCCATTATTATATCACTTACTGACTCTATAAATTCGTCATAACTGCCCATATTTTCTTTTTCGCTTCCATCACCTGATAACCACGACACATCATCGCTGTTTGTAGCGATATATCCGTCTAAACTCATTGCTATATATAAAATTGTCTTGCTCATACTTTTCATCTCCTTAATTTAATTATTCTGTAATCTTCTGTAATCTAAATAATCTTGTAATATTATTGTGGCTGCAACGCTATCTACTACAGCTTTTCTTTTTTTCCCTCTTGTATTAGTGTTGTTAAGGTAACTGTGTGCAGATACTGTTGTTAAACGTTCATCTCGCATTACAACTTTTATACTACTAACTTCTTCTAGTCTATCTGCAAAATTTTTACATCTTATCGCACTCTCTCCCTCGCTTGAATCCATATTTTTTGGTAGACCCATAATTAATAGTTCTGGTTTACGCTCAATTATAAGGTTGTGTATTTTTTCAAGTAACTTTTCTTCCTTTCTCTCTTCGATTACTGCTACAGGAGATGCTAACATCTCTGATTTATCGCATATTGCGACTCCTGTTCTCACAAGTCCTAAATCTATTGACATAATTATCATTTTTATTCATTCCTTAATTTGCTCTAATTTATTGTTTAGATTTATTGTATCATTTTTTAAAGGGTATATCAATTCAAATTTTATATTAAGCAATAGTACGGCTGTTACATATAATATTAGTACGATTAACGTGCTATAGTAATCTTTGTTTAAGTTTGTTATTATTTCAAATAGTAGTGATGATATAGTTGTAGAATTAATTAGTAACATTAGTTTAATTTTTCTTTTAAATACATATTTACAAACTAAGCAAGTAATTAAAACTGAAATTATAACAAAAATCATCATATAAATATTCAAAAAAACACTCTCCAATAAATTAATATGGATAGTGTTTCCTTTTTTAAAATTTATATTCTATTATTTACCATGTTTTTAACGTTTTTGTAAGTTCTGTAACAGATTTTATTCCGTTGTCGTCTAAAAATTTATTTATACCTTCGTTTATTTTTATAGGTGCATATGGGTCGGCAAACAATACTGTACCAATTTGAAGAGCGTTAGCTCCAGCAATTAGCATTTCTACTGCATCTTGCCATGTTGATATACCACCCATTCCGATAATAGGAATATCTACAGCATTTGCCACTTGCCACACCATTCTTACAGCTACTGGGAATACAGCTGGTCCACTTAATCCACCTGTGTTATTGTATAATATTGGTCTGCGTGTGTTAATATCAATTCTCATACCTGTTAGCGTGTTTATAAGTGAAAGTGCATCTGCTCCTTCACTTTCAGCTGATTTTGCTATTTCTGCTATATCTGTAACGTTTGGTGATAATTTTACGATTAACGGTTTGTTACAATACTTTTTAACAGCTTTTGTAATTGTTTTTACACTGTCGCAAGATGTACCAAAAGCTACACCACCACTTTTTACATTTGGACATGATATATTAAGTTCTATCATATCTACATCGCTATCAGATAGTTTTTCTGCTATTTGACAATAATCTTCTATTGTGTTACCTGCTATATTTGCAATTATCACTGTGTTTTGTTCTTTAAGCCATGGTAAGTCTTTTTCTATATAATGGTCAACACCTGGGTTTTGTAGACCAACTGAATTTAACATTCCACTATGAGTTTCTGCTATTCTAGGTGGTGGGTTACCTAATCTTTTTGCAAGTGTTATACCTTTACATGATATGCCACCTAAATTTGATAAATCGTAAAACTCACTATACTCCTTACCAAAACCATATGTGCCAGATGCAACTATTAAAGGGTTTGAAAAATCTACACCACATATATTTAAGTTTAAATTAGCCATTACCAAACTACCTCCTCTGCATTAAATACTGGACCATCTTTACAGACGTGTAAAAAGTCATCGTTACCATTCTTGTTGACTTTGCAAGCACATACAAGACACGCTCCAACACCACAACCCATTCTCTCTTCTAAAGACACTTGACAAGGTGTGTTGTTTTCCTTGCACACAGTTGCCACTGCTTTAAGCATTGGAGTAGGCCCACAAGCACAAACTTCGTCAACGTCGTTAATAACATCTTTTAGAACATCAGTTACAAAACCATGTTTTCCATAAGTGCCGTCATCAGTTGTAACTAAAACATTGCAATTTGCTTGCTTTAAATCTTCTTCAAGTATAACATACTCTTTACTTCTAAATCCGATTATTGCTACAGAGTTTTCAACTTGTTTAGCTGAATACACCATAGGTGGTACGCCTATTCCACCACCTACAAAAGCATATTTTTTACCTTTTTCAATATTAAAACCTTTTCCAAGTGGAGTTAATATGTCTAAAAAATCTCCGACTTTAGTGTCGCTTAATATTTTAGTGCCTTCACCCTTTATTTGAAATACTAATCTGATTGTATCTTTTGTAACATCGCATATTGAAATTGGTCTTCTAAGTGTTTTACCAGGGACTGCAACGTGTGCAAATTGTCCTGCCTTTGATAATGATGATAAATTTTCATTTTTTAAAATAAAATCAAAAGTATCTGTTGCGATTTTTTCTTTTGATATTAGTTTAAAAAGTTGAGCATCGTACTTCATAATAATACCTCCGTAAAATTTACAATTTGTATAAACCTCTTAATAACTCTATTTCTTTTGCATAACCGTCTACATCGTTTGGTGTTTCTAGGAAGAAAGGTAAGTGTTTTAAATCTTTATGATTAATTATTCTTTCTATAGCATCTATTCCTATAAAACCATTTCCGATAGTTTCGTGTCTGTCTTTGTGACTGTCTGGTATGTTTTTACTATCGTTTAGATGTATAGCGTATAGTTTGTCAAGCCCTATTACCTTGTCAAATTCTTCTATTACACTGTCTAAGTTGTTTACTATGTCGTATCCTCCGTCATGAATATGACAAGTATCTAAACACACACCCATTTTATCGCTTAATTCTACTCTGTCTAAAATTTCTTTTAATTCTTCAAAAGTTCTTCCCACTTCGCTACCTTTGCCAGCCATAGTTTCTAACAATACTATTGTTGTTTGTTCTTCTGTTAGTATTGAGTTTAAAAGTGTAGTTATATAGGTGATACCAATTTCTACACCTTGCTTTACATGGCTTCCTGGGTGAAAGTTATAGTAGTTGTTTGGAATATATTCCATTCGTTTTAAGTCATCTTCCATTATCATATGTGCAAGCTCTCTTATTTTTTCATCTGCTGAACATGCATTTAATGTGTATGGTGCGTGAGCTAAAATTGGTGCAAAATTGTTTTCTTTTGTATACTCTAAAAATAATTTAACATCTTCTTGATTTATATCTTTTGCTTTAAAACCTCTAGGGTTTCTAGTGAAAAATTGAAAGGTGTTTGCATTTATTGAAGTTGCCTCTTTTGCCATATGCAAAAAGCCTTTTGAGGCTGATAAATGTGCGCCTATATTTAACATTGTATTACCTCCTATGATTTAAGAGTAGTATAACATAAATTACATAATTTGATATTGCTTTTGCAACAGTTTATATTTGTTCAAATACACCAGTTGAAAGGTATCTCTCGCCAGTATCTGGCAACATTACAACTATATTTTTGTTTTTATTTTCTTCTCTTTTAGCTACCTGTAGAGCTGCATACATGGCTCCCCCAGAAGAAATACCTAATAATATCCCTTCCGTTTTTGCTATTTTGTTTGCAGTTTTTAGGGCATCACTACTAGCAACTGTAAAAACTTCATCGTAAATTTCTGTGTTTAATGTGTTTGGTATAAAGCCTGCCCCAATCCCTTGTATCTTATGAGGTCCACTTTTTCCTTGTGATATTATCGGTGACTCTAAAGGCTCGACTGCTATTACTTTTATATTAGGGTTTTTCTCTTTTAGGTATTTTCCTGTACCACTAAGTGTTCCACCTGTACCTACTCCAGCTATAAATATATCTACTTTATTATCTGTATCGCTTAGAATTTCTGGGCCTGTAGTCATATAATGCATTTCTGGGTTAACTGCATTTTCAAACTGTCCCAGTATTATGGAGTTTTTAATCTCGTGATTAAGCTTCTGTGCTTTATCTATTGCTCCACTCATTCCTTTGCTACCGTCAGTTAATACTATATTTGCACCATATGCTTTTAATAAATTTCTTCTCTCTATACTCATAGTTTCTGGCATTGTAAGTATCACTTTGTAGCCTTTTACTGTTGCTACGCTTGCTATACCTATTCCAGTGTTTCCACTTGTAGGCTCTATTATTGTTGTATCTTTGTCTAAAAGTCCGTCTGATTCTGCTTTTTCTATCATAGCTTTTGCTATTCTATCTTTAACACTACCGGCTGGATTAAAACATTCTAACTTTCCTATTATATTTGCTGTAACTTCTTCAAGTTTTGCTAATTTTGAAAATTTCATCATTGGTGTGTTTCCGATTAAATCTATAATATTATTATATATTTTAGCCATGTTATACACCTTCCTTATATTGTTTAATAAAGATTTAATTTTTTAACTAAATTATCTCTATATGCTAGTGGGTCGCTATAAAAACTTTCTAACTCAGCTTGATTTACTGCGACTTCTTTTATTGCTTTGCATGGGTTTCCAACAGCTATCACATTTGATGGTATATCTTTTACCACTACACTACCAGCACCAATTATTACGTTGTCACCAATTGTTACTCCTGGTAAGACTGTAACTCCTCCGCCTATCCATACATTATCTCCGATTGTTATAGGTTTTGCATGCTCAATAAATGCATTTCTTTTTGCAGCTTCAATTGGGTGACACGCTGTATATAGTCCTACATGAGGTGCTATAAAACAATTTCTTCCTATTTTAACTTCTGCACAATCTAATATCACTAAATTATGATTACAATAAAATCCGTTGCCTAAGTGAATGTTATAACCATAATCACAGAAAAATGGAGGCTCAATATAAAAATCGTTCCCTAAACTTCCCATAAGAGTTTTTATATATTCTTTTCTTTCTTTTAGTTGTGATGGTCTTGTGTGGTTGATATCATAACATAAATTTTTAGCATAATTTCTATCGTTTTCTAGTTCTTGGTCTAATGGAAAATAATCTATTCCTGATGTCATTCTTTCTCTTTGTGTCATAAATATAACCTCTTTTCTTGATTTTGTTAATATAATTATACCACATAATTATGAACAATCTATAGACTTAAAATTAAATAAATATTAAAAATACTGCAAATACTACTTGGCTTACTCCTACTAGACCACCATAAAGCATAGACTTTGGACCTTCTTTAACTAAATCAGTAAATTTAACTCTCATTCCAATAGCGGCTAGTGCTATGATTTCAAATTGACCACTTATAGTTTTTGAAGCTGTAGAAACAACTTCTGGCAAAAAATTAAAACTCGTAATAATGCTTAGTATAAAAAATCCGATGATAAACCATGGCACACCAGCTTTTATTTTACTATCTTTTTTACTAGAAGAACTGTTTTTACTAAATAGCTTTTTATCTTCTTGAGTGTTCATCTTTGAGAATAAAAGTGCTATACCTACTATTAAAATAATTCGAATTATCTTGAAAATAGTAGCCATTTCTACAACTTCAAAATTAACCATTGTAGCACTGCCTATTACTTGCCCAATAGATTGTAGTACACCACCTATAAGTGCTGATGTTTGTAGTGTTTCGTGATTATATAAAATACCAGCTAATAAAGGTAATAATATCATTAAAAAAGTGCCTGTAACATTTACTATAGTTATGGAGATACCTTTATCTTTTGAATCTGCATTAATAACAGGTGATACTGTTGCAATTGCAGATGAGCCACAAACAGCATTGCCAGAGCACATTAGAAGAGAAAACTTTTTGCTGAATTTTAGTTTTCTGCCGATTAAATAAGCTATTATGATAGTGGCTGTCATTTGAAGTATTATAAAAGCTAAGCCATTAAAGCCTACGCTCATAATATCGGATAAGTTAAGAGTAAGCCCTGTTAAGACTATAGAATATTCTAAAAGATTTTTCTCGGAAAATTTAGTACCATTTGAAAAAACATCTTTATTTAAAACAGTGTTACCTAATATAATACCAATGAATATTGCAAATAAAGCAGCTCCAACAGTTGGAACAAAATGTGCTAATATTTGAGCTGTAATTGCAATGACGATGCATACTAAAATACCTGGTAGGTATTTTTTTGAAGTAGATAAAACTTTGTTCATAAAACGCTCCTGAATATGTATTTTTAACATTATAACTTAAAATATATTGTTTTTAGTTGCGTAAAAGATAAAAAAGAATTATAATTTAAATTGCTGTTCAAACAATAAAGAATAAAAGGAAAGACTATAATGAAAATATTAGTAGATGCTGATGCCTGTCCAGTAGTAAAGCAGGTAGAAAGTATAGCAAAAAAATATAAAATAGATGTTGTGTTACTGTGTGACACAAGCCATGTGATGAGGTCTGAATATAGTAGGGTAGAGGTTATAGGTAAGGGGATAGATGCTGTAGATTTTGCATTGCTTAATATGTGTAGTAAAGGTGATTTAGTAGTAACACAAGATTATGGAGTGGCAGCAATGGTGCTTGGAAAAGGCTGTTATGTAATGCATCAAAGTGGGAAAGAATATACAGATTACAATATAGACCAAATGCTTATGGAAAGGCATATTAATAAGAAGAATAGAAATAGTAATAAGAAAAGTCATATAAAAGGTCCTAAAAAGAGGACAAAAGAAGATGATGAAAGATTTACAATTAATTTTGAGAGATTAGTTAAAGAGATTATATAGCATATGAACTTTTATTAGTCTTGTCTAGCTGTCTAAAATTTCGTATTGCTGTGTTAAATTTAATAGGAATATGACAATATACCAATTAAATTTGCCTTGCACTACAAAATTTAATTTCGACTATCCTAAGACAAATAAAAATCCAAATGCTATAAATAATGAGGTGTAGATATGTATAAAAATGTTGTTTTTGATTTAGATGGAACTTTAGTTAATTCGATATATGATATAGCTGATAGTATGAATAGAGTGTTAATAGATTTTGGATTTGAAACACACGATTATGAAAAGTATAATTTTTTTATAGGTGATGGAGTAGATAATTTAATTAAGCGAGCAATAGGTGACAATAAATGTAATGATGAAAAATTCAGAGACATAAAGAAAATCTTCAACAGTACTTATGAAAAGCATAAACTAGACAAGACAAAACCGTATGATGGTATAGAAAAAGTGCTTAAAGCATTAAATGATAATAAGATTAGCATATCAATATTATCTAATAAGCCTGATAAATTTGTAAAGGATATAGTTATAAAATTATTTTGTGGTGTTGAGTTTAAAGCATTGTGGGGTAAAAAAGAGGGTTACAATGTAAAACCAGACCCTATGTCACTGTTAGATATAATCAAAGAAACCAATTGTGATATAAACAGTACAATATATGTAGGAGATAGTAATGTAGACGTATTAACTGCAAAAAATGCAAATGTAGAGTTTTGTGGAGTTAATTGGGGTTTTAGAGGAGAAAAAGAACTTATAGAAAGTGGAGCGAAAAAGACTGTAAATAGTTCAGCTGAATTATTAGAATATATTTTAAAATAGTGGAGAAATTAAAGTGAATGTAAATTATCAAAAAGAAATGGATAAGCTGATTGAAAAAATACAAGAGGATAATGTGATACCTAAATTAATGTTGCATAGCTGTTGTGCACCATGTAGCAGTTATGTCATTGAGTATCTGTCTAAATATTTTAATATAACTGTGTTTTACTATAACCCTAATATTTACCCAGATGACGAATATAATAAAAGAAGAGAAGAGCAAAAGAGGTATATTAATGATATTAAAACAAAAAATGAAGTTAAGTTTATAAGTGGGGATTTTGAAAAAGAGAAGTTTTATGAGATATCTAAAGGTTTAGAAAATGAAGCGGAATGTGGCAAAAGATGTTTAAAATGCTATGAATTGCGTTTGTTAAATACAGCTTTAGTTGCAAAGGAAAATGAGTTTGATTATTTTGCAACTACTCTTACAATCAGCCCTATGAAAAAAGCAGAAATAATAAATAAAATAGGACTTGATATTCAGCAAATTATCAAAATAAAATACCTAGCCTCCGATTTTAAAAAGAAAAATGGTTACAAACGTTCTACTGAACTATCAAAATCATATGGTATATATAGGCAGAATTATTGTGGCTGTGTTTTCTCTATTAAAATAGATGAGTGAATTTTAGATATAATATTAAATTGGGTTACATATATATTTTATAGTATGAGTATAAATTTATTAAAAAAAAGGTTATATAAAATTATTTCTGAGGTGTAAAATGGATTTTTTAGTTTTTATTTTGTTATTTATATTAGGGTTAGTCTTTATCGTTAAGGGTGGAGATTTTTTTGTTGATGCTTCTGTGTGGATAGCAAAAATTTCTAAGATACCTAAATTTTTAATCGGTGCGACAGTTGTGAGCATTGCTACTACATTGCCAGAAATATTTGTTTCTGCTATTGCTAGTGCTGACGGTAAAACTGAGATGGCTACTTCTAATGCATTAGGTTCTGTTATTGCTAATACTGGGCTTGTTTTTGCAATTGCAATTATTTTTTTACCTGCCACTATTAAACGAAATCAGTTAGCACCTAAAGGTGTATTGTTTTTATCCTCTTTAGTGGTGTTGGCGTTGTTTAGCTTGAGTGGTGTTATATCTTATTACGCTAGTTTTGGTCTTTTTATTGTATTTTTAGTCTTTATTTTTGAAAATATAAAATCTGCTAAAAGAGAACTTTTAATTAAATCTCAAAAAGTAAATGACACAAAACCAAAACAAAAATTAGATAAAAAAGATATTATTATCAATATATTAAAGTTTGTTATTGGTGCTACTGGTATCGTTTTAGGCTCTAGGCTTATTGTTACTAATGGTAGCGAAATCGCAAGAGTTTTTAACGTTGATGAAAGAATTATTGGTATTACTGCTGTTGCTATTTCTACATCTCTACCAGAATTAGTTACTACTGTAACTGCTATTATTAAAAAACAGTCGTCTTTATCTGTGGGTAACATTATCGGTGCAAATATTATTGATATTACTTTGATACTACCTATTTGTGCTTTTGTTTCTGGTGGTGCTTTACCTGTTGATGTTTCAAGCATTGTTTTTGATATTGCTGTATGTCTGATTATAGCTATAATTATTATAATTCCTTCTATTATTAAAGGTTCGTTCAAAAGATGGCAAGGTGTTTTATCGCTACTTATTTATATTTTATATATTGTTTTAGTAGTTAATATTTAAATTAAGAAATATATAGTATTGGCATTTTAAGTGTGCTTTGTATTTTGCTTCTTAAAAATATTTCTGCTTCTGCTCGGTGCTCTTGTTTATAACAATATTTGCCTCGCCCTCTCCCTGTCATTTTATTTTTATCAAATATATTTATACAGTTTGGAAAAGCTTCTGTATTTATTGCATTATGAACATAACTATAAGTCATCAATATTATCTCTATTACTGCCTGTTTTTTTACCTTAGGGCTTAATTTTTCAGCGAGTGTGTCTATCAATTGACTGTACAGGTGTTCATAATTTTCTAATAATATGACTGGAGCTATTAATATACCTACTTTATATCCTGCTTCTGCCATATCGTTTAACGCTTTTATTCTATCGGTTAAGTTTGACGTTCCAAACTCTGTTTTACGTATTATTTCTTCTGGGTTAACACTCATTCTAAATATAATTTTACCTTGATGGTCTATGTTTAATAGATTTTGCACATTGCTAAATTTAGTTGGAAATGTTAAATTACCTTTTCCGTGTTTAACAAAAGATTCTATAATCCACGGTAAATTACCTGTTACATCATTCTCCAGTATTAAGTCGCTATTACTGCCTATTTCAAATGTATTAGATGTACTAAATGTTTTAGATTTTTTTATTAATTTATCCATCATTTGCTCTCTATTTACAAAAACTCTTAAATAGGAGCATTTATTATAATTACACACCAAGTAACAGTAAGTACACATAGCTCTACAACCAGAAGAAGTAAAAGGTACTAACCAGTCCGACACCTTATGATTTTCGGCATATTTGTGAGTTTTTCTCACTCCTATGATTAGGTGTTTTTTTAGCTTTACAAAATCTTTGTTTGGGGCACTGCTAAATTCTTTAATCCTGTTGTGTGACTCTACTTTTGTCCAATTTAGATGTTTATACTTTTCTTTTAGCTCTTTTCCTAGTGGATAGTTTAAGATGTTTTCCTCATAAAAAACTGCGTCATAGTTTAAATTCATTACTTTTACCTTTCTTAGTGGTATTTTTTCATTTAATTATATTATGCGTTTTTTAAAATTATATATTCTTTTGATAAACATCTTGGGATATGTCAACCCATTTGTTCAGCTAACTCTTGGTCACTTCTTTTTTGTGTCCCAACTTGGGACACATTTTCTTTTGACGGTCTGCTGGCTTGTCTTTTCATTGCTGATAACTTCAATTTATACGCAAAGGCTCGTTCACTCGGTAAGATGTTTTCACGCTGTAAATTGCTGTCAACCATAATAATGGTGGCGGCATCATCGTCAAGATTACGAACAATAACGGGCATAGTTTCAAGCCCTGCAAGTTCGCTTGCTCTGTGTCTGCGATGTCCTGCAACAAGCTCATATCCACCGTCCTCACGGGGTCGTGCAATAGCCGGTACAAGAACGCCATATTCCTTGATGCTTTCAGATGTTTCAAACATAGCTTCATCGTCTTTTACTTTAAAAGGGTGGTCTTTGAATGGGTGTAATTCCGTAAGTGGAATATCCTTGATTTTTTCAAGTCTTTCGTCTTGTCTTGTTTCTTCGGTAGTGAACAAATCATCGACAGACGGTAACTTTATATCTTTAGCAGGACTTTTCAAATCTTTTCACCTCCACACTCAATAAGGTATAGCCATGAGCAAAACTCTAAAAAACTAGTTGTAGAGCGGATTTCAAAGCATG
>CAYJGB010000043.1:0-12018 GCA_964369405.1 uncultured Eubacteriales bacterium | reverse complement strand
TATTATAATTTAATCAAAATTAATGGGAGGATAAAAATCCTCCCATATCTCTTATAACATACTATCAATTATTCCTTTGTAAAAATCTTGTGGTTTAAATCCAACTTCTCTTCTTACTTCTTCTCCGTTTTTAAAGAAAATTACTGTTGGTATTGTCATTACTCCATATTGTGTTGCCAATGCGTTTTCATCATCTACATTTACTTTTCCGAATACTACTTCGCTGTTTCCTTCGTATTCTCCTGCTAATTTTTCATAAACTGGTGTTAGCATTTTGCATGGTCCACACCATGATGCCCAAAAATCTACTACTAAAACTGTGCTTCCGTCAAGTGCGTTTTGCATTTCTTCTTCGTTTAATTTTAAAATGTTATCCATATACAATTCTCCTTTTGTTTTTTTCTATTTATATTTCTATTCAAATGTTATAACCTCTATACTCTCAATTACTACATCTTCTACTGGTTTATCGCTTGTATCAGTTTCTACTCCAGCTATTTTATCTACTATATCCATACCTTCAAACACTTGACCAAACACTGTGTGTCCTCTGCCTGCTACGTTATATGCTCCGTCTAGTGTAGCGTTTCCACCAGTTTCTTCATATACTTTTTGTACGTTTTCTGTCGCTAAATTTGGGTCATATGCATAACTTCCATAATATGATAAAAGTCCATCTTTATCGGTAGTTGAATTATATTGCTCTACAAATGAGTTCCAATTATCTATTAATCCTTGCCAATTAAAATTCTCTGCTGGCGCTTGATTTATAAAAAATTGACTTCCGTTTGTATTTGCTCCTGCATTCGCCATTGATAATGAACCTCTTAAATTAACTAGGTCTTCATCAAACTCATCTTCAAAGTCTTCTCCCCATATGCTCTCTCCACCTGTGCCTGTTGCTGTTGGGTCGCCACCTTGTATCATAAAGTCATCTATTACTCTGTGGAAAACTTGACCGTCATAATAACCGTCTTTTGCATGTGTTAAAAAGTTTTCTACTGCTTTTGGTGCTACTTCTGGGAAAAATCTTATTGATATATCTCCCATGTTTGTATGCATTATTGCTATCTCTTCGCCTTTTTCTGGGTCTTCTAATTGGTACCCTACATTTTCTCCTAAACTACCATCTTCAATGTCTGTAAGCTCTTCTGCTGTTTGTGGAGCTGTACTATTTGATGTTGTTGTCTGTGCTGTTGTTGGTGCTACTGTTGTACCGTCTGTATTTGCATCATCAGAACTACAACCTGTAAAAATTGCACCTGTTGCTACTATTGTAGCTAATAGTGCTATACTTATTATCTTTTTTGTTAGTTTCATTTTACTTTTTCCTTTCGTTTTAAAAACTTATACCTATTCTATAACAAAAACTTGAAAAAATCAACTAAATTAATTTATTAGACTTTTTTAAATTTATTTATTTTTTTATAACTCACTGCATTTCTTTGCTTTATTGTAATATTCTATTACGCTTTACTCATATAATTACATAGCTTTAAAAGTACAGATGTTTATTATATATTTCTTTTTATAATAAAGTCTGAAGATATGGAGGAGTAAAAATGCTAGAATTTAATTCAGAAGGCACTTTGCTTGATACTCTAGAAAATCAATTTTTTCTTAGCAGTCAAGCAAATTTAGCTCAAGCCTGTGCCACTAATACTATTGTTGAAGCTCGTGCAATTGTTTGTGATTCAGCACATAACTTAATTGTCGACCTTATGTGTATGAAAGGTATTATTCCTAGAGATGAGGGTGCTGTTGGTATAAAAGAAGGAACTGTTAGAGATATTGCAGTTATTTCAAGAGTTAATAGACCTGTTTGCTTTGTTGTTAAAAGGTTTGAAGTTGATGAAAATAATAGACCAGTTGCTATTTTATCAAGAAGAGATGCTCAACTTATGTGCATAGATAACTACATAAGCAAATTAATCTGTGGCGATGTGATTAATGCTAAAATAACTCATTTAGAAAACTTTGGAGCTTTTGCAGATATCGGTTGTGGAATTGTTGCGTTAATGCCAATTGATACAATATCGGTGTCGAGGATTGAGCATCCTAGCGAGAGATTTAATGTTGGTATGAATATAAAAGCAATTGTTAAAAATATTGATAACGGCAGAATAAGTTTATCGCATAAAGAACTTTTAGGAACGTGGGAAGAAAATGCAAATAGGTTTAATATAGGCGAAACTGTAGCAGGAATTATAAGAAGTGTAGAAGACTATGGTGCGTTTGTCGAGCTTACTCCAAACTTAGCAGGGCTTGCCGAAGCAAGAGAAGGAATAAAGGCTGGACAGAAAGCAAGTGTCTTTATTAAAAATATTATTCCAGAAAAAATGAAAATTAAACTAATAATTATTGATACGTTTGATTATGAATACAAACCAGATAACCCAAAATATTTTTACGATGAAAGTTATATGGATAGTTTTTTATATTCTCCAATTGAGTCAAAAAAAATTATAGAAACAATCTTTTGATTTGACACTATCCTACAATAGTAATATAATGTTATAGTAAGCATTAATACTATGTTAGGAGAATGTAAAATGGAAATTGCTATATTAGTTTTATTAATTGTTTGTATAACTCTTTTAATTGTGGTGCTATTTAAACTTAATAAGTCTAGTAAAAATCAAAACGAGCTAGATGAAAATAAAATTATTAATTTGCTTAATAACTCTAACAGTCTGTTAAGACAAGAGATTTCGACTACTACTCAAAAGTCAATTGTGAATTTAGGAGAAGTTCTTTCTAATAATTTAAAAACATCAAGTCAGCATCAACAACAAAGTTTAATCAAATTAGAGGAGAGAATGAAAACATCTTCGCTTGAGAGTGAGCAAAAACTTGAAAATATAAGACTTTCTGTGGAAAAAAGATTATCTTATATTCAAGAGGATAATAACAAACAGCTGGAAAAAATGAGAGTAACTGTTGATGAAAAATTACAAAAAACTCTTGAAGATAAAATGACAAGGTCTTTTGCGCTTGTTAACGAAAGACTAGAGCAAGTATATAAAGGGCTTGGAGAAATGCAAAATCTGGCAACTGGTGTTGGAGATTTAAAAAAAGTTTTGTCTAATGTAAAAACTAGAGGTATATTAGGAGAAATTCAACTTGGAGCTATTTTAAAAGAAATTCTAGCATCAGAACAGTACGAGGAAAACGCTGTTACTAAAAAGGGAAGTAGAAATTACGTTGAATTTGCTGTTAAGTTACCTAGCGAAGACAACGACTTTATTTACTTACCGATTGACTCAAAGTTTCCATCAGATACATATCAAGTGTTAGTATCGGCGTACGAAAACGGCGATAAAGACGAAATTAAAGAGGCTACAAAAAGATTAATCACAACGCTTAAACAAGAAGCTAAAGATATAAGGGATAAATATATTGACCCTCCTAATACGACTGAGTTTGCTATAATGTTTTTACCTTTTGAAGGATTATATGCACAAGCAGTAAACAATGGATTGGTAGAAATCCTACAAAAAGAATATAAGGTAAATATTGCAGGACCTAGCACAATGGCAGCGTTGCTTAACAGCTTGCAAATGGGCTTTAAAACGCTTGCAGTTCAAAAAAGAAGTGCAGGAGTGTTTAAAGTTTTAGGCGAAGTTAAAACAGAGTTTGATAAGTTCTCTAATGTACTAGAAATGACTCAACAGCGTATAGACCAAGCAAACAAAGAGCTAGATAAGTTAGTAGGTGTACGAACTAGACAAATGGTTAAAAAGCTATCTAACATATCTGAATATGCAAGCGATGAAAAAGTTTCAGATGATGTTAAATATTTTGACAACAACGAATAAAAGAATAAAAAGTGAATAATAAATGAATTAACCCCCTAAATAAAGGTAATACTTAATTTATAAGATTAGTAACCATTATTTAGGGGGTTAATTATGCAATTCAACAAAGTTGAGATATGTGGTGTAAATACAGCTAAGATAAAAGTGTTAAAAGAAGCAGAAAAAAGAGAATTACTACACATAATTAGAACAGGAACTGAATTTGAAAAAAAGAAAGCAAGAGAAGACATGATAAACGGCAACTTAAGGCTCGTGTTAAGTGTAATTCAAAGATTTAACAACAGAGGTGAAAATGCTGATGACTTATTTCAAGTTGGATGTATAGGACTTATGAAAGCGATAGATAATTTTGATAGCACGTTAGATGTACGGTTTTCGACATATGGAGTACCGATGATTATAGGAGAGGTTAAAAGGTATTTAAGAGATAACAATTCTATAAGGGTTAGCAGAAGTATGAGAGATACAGCATATAAGGCGATGCAAGTAAAAGAAGAGTTAACAGCGAAAAACAATAAAGAACCAACAGTAGAAGAGATAGCAAAAGAATTAGGAGTAGAGAAGTCAGTAGTAGTATTAGCATTAGAGGCGATAGTAGAGCCAGTATCACTGTATGAGCCGGTGTTTTCAGATGGAAATGACACAGTGTTTGTAATGGACCAAGTGGGAGATAAAAACGATGATACAACATGGTTAGATGAAATAACGCTTAAAGACTCAATGAAAACGTTGACGGATAGGGAAAAAATGATAATAAGATTACGTTTTTACAAAGGTAGAACACAAATGGAAGTAGCAAAAGAGATTGGGATATCACAAGCGCAAGTGTCGAGAATAGAAAAAGGAGCATTAAAGCATATAAAGAAAGATATGTAAAAATTTTGACTTTGACCTTTAGGCTCTGCGATTTTTTGAAGGTGAGTTTTCTCTGTAGGAGAAAAAGACGGGCTGTCACAAGATGAAAAAATCATCTGTGACAGCCCCGAGAAATTTATGCTCAAGATTAATATTTATGGTCTATCCATAGCACAGTCGTTGCAATAACTATTTTGCTTTTTGTTTTTCATTCCACAATAAGGGCAATACCACGACCCATCTTCTAAGATGTGTCGTTTTTTTACTAGTGGTATATCTTTTTTACTTGTGTTTTTACTGTCCATATCAATTCCGACTATTGGAGCAACAGAAACACCTTTTGAACCTAACCCAGCAAGACTACCCAATTTTAAATCTTTTACAAGGTCCTTAACTGTCTTTTTTGAGGCTAGTTTTTGACCACAGTTTTGACAAAAAATAGCATTTGTATCATTGTCAAAGCTACAATTTTTACAGTTGTTACTATCCATTGTTATCACCCTTTAAATTATTTTTACTTTTTAAATCAAGGCATTACAAACCCTATCTTCTTTTTAGCTTTTAAAACGGTTCTTTTTGAAAAACGTTGTGCCATTTCTGCACCCTTTTTATAACATTCTTCTAAATATGCTTTATCGTTTATATACTTCTCATATCTTTCTTGTATCGGTTTAAGCTCATCTATTACACTTTGTGCTACTGCTACTTTAAAGTCGCCATAACCCCTACCTTTGAACTCTTCTTCTATTTGACTATGAGTTTTTCCTGTGATAGCACTGTATATACCCATTAAGTTGTTTATTCCGTCTTTGTTTTCTCCGTAATATACAGATGCTTCTGAGTCTGTAACAGCTCTTTTAAACTTTTTCATTATTGTTTCTGGTTTGTCTAAAATGCCTATCCATGAATTAACATTTTCATCTGATTTACTCATCTTTTTGTTTGGTTCTTGCAAAGACATTATTTTTGCTCCAACTTTAGGTATATGTGGTTCTGGTATTTTAAATGTGTTACCATATAAACCATTAAACCTTGATGCAATATCTCTTGATAACTCCAAGTGCTGTTTTTGGTCTGCTCCTACTGGCACTAAATCTGTTTGATACAGTAATATATCTGCTGCCATTAAACTAGGGTATGCAAATAACCCTACATTTACATTATCAGCATGTTTTAAAGATTTATCTTTGAATTGCGTCATTCGTGAAAGCTCTCCAAATTGAGTATAACAGTTTAAAATCCACGCAAGCTCGCTATGTGTTTCTACATGGCTTTGAATAAAAAATATACTTTTTTCTGGGTCTATTCCACAAGCTAATAATAGTGCATATGCTTGCAATGTGTTTTCTCTGAATTTTTTAGGCTCTTGACGAACTGTTATTGTGTGTAAATCTGCTAATGCATATATACAGTTGAATTCGTTTTGCATATCTTTCCAGTTAGATATAGCACCTAAATAGTTACCTAATGTGATTGTTCCACTTGGCTGAATAGCACTGAATATTATTTTTTTCTTTTCTGGTTTTTCTATCTCTTTTACATTATCCAATTTAACTACCTCTTTATTTTATCATTTTTTTAGCAACTTGTCCTAATATCTCTATTCCTTTTATTAGTTGCTCATCTGTCGGTGTAGAAAAGTTTATCCTAAAGTTAGAACATATTTCTTTTTCATCGGTTAAAAATGCGTTTCCTGGCACTACACAAACTTTGCTAAGTACTGCTTCTTTACAAAATGCTAACATATCCACTTCTTGTGGTAGTTTGCAATATGTAAATAATCCGCCTGTTATCTTGTTATATGTTATGTCTGGTGATAGATGTTCATCTAACAATGATGTCATCAATTTAGCTTTTTTACTGTATAATTCTCTTAAATATTCTAAATGTGCGTTAAAATCGTAATTTCTCATAAACTCGTCACATATCATTTGTGACCATATGTTTGTATGCACGTCTTGACCCTGTTTACAAACTACCATTTTTTGTAATATCTCTTTAGGTGCTATACAATAACCTACTCTCATACCAGGAGATATTATTTTAGAGAATGAACCTGCGTATATTACTAATCCGTCAGTGTCCATTGATTTAATACAATCTACATTTTCGCCCTCATATCTTAAGTCGCCGTATGGGTTATCCTCAATAATTAATACGCTGTATTTTTTAGCAAGCTCATATATTGCTTTTCTTTTTTCTAAACTTGTTGTAACACCAGATGGGTTTTGAAAATTAGGAATTGTATAAATGAATTTTACATTTTCTTGAGTTTTTAATGCCTCCTCAAGTTTTTCAATATTCATTCCATCGTTTTCAAGTTCAACGCCTACTAAGTTACACCTGTAAGAACGAAATGTATTTAGCGAGCCTATAAAACTTGGTGCTTCACATATTACGGTGTCACCCTCGTTACATATAGATTTAGTTGCTAAATCCATAATTTGTTGTGCACCTGACGTAATTAAAATATCGTCGTTATCACTAAATGCATTGTGTGATGTTTTCATATACTCTTTTAGTTGGTTTCTAAGTGGAGTGTACCCTTCTGTAAAACTATATTGAAGAGCATCTATCGGTCTTTCTGTAAGCAATTTAGCTGAAATTTCGCTTATTGCTTTAGTAGGGAATGCCTCTGGAGCAGGGTTGCCAGCTGATAAAGAAATCACAGTAGGGTCGGCTGCGTACTTAAAAATTTCTCTAATAGCTGATGGTTTTAGAGAGTTTACTCTATCTGAAAAAGTGTAATTCATAAAAACAATCCTTTCAAAATAAATATAATACATAATACTGATTAATATTTTAACACAAAATAAAAAAACATTCAACAAGTAAGTTGATGATAAAGGAGGTTGATAAAATCAAACGACCTAAAAAAGGGGGCTGTAGCATTTAGTGAAATGTTCGTCATATTATACAAGTCCGTTGTAGGGGCGAAATCCATTTTCGCCGAATTTCATCAAATACATAAAAAAGTAGGGAGCATATGGAATGCTCCCTACAAATACTTGTTAATATTAACATTCGTGCGTAAGCCTCTGTACAGTCTGAAAATTGAATTAAACCAAAATTTTAGACGCTAAGCGAGAATAATAAAAGTTCATATGCTATACATATTCAATTGGGAATACTTGTATAATTTTAGATATATACATTTGTATATATAAGGTGTCTTGTATAGCTACTCCACCACCGGTTACATCTGCATTTATAAGTTGTTCTTCTGTGTATGTTTGTAATTTAGATAAATGTTTCATTGTTTCCAAAGCATCTACTATGCTTACATTACCATCTAAATTTACATCTCCGTACATTACATCTCTTACTAAAACATATGGAACTTTATTGCTTATAGCAAAATTTATTGCAGTAGTATTTTCTGCGTCAATGTATAATGTTAAGTTAGGACATTTTTGGAACGCTACATATCCTATCTTAGTAGTGTTTTCTGGTATGTTTACTTTTTGTAAGTTAGCACAATCACTAAATGCACCAATTCCAATTTCTGTAACACTATCTGATAATATGACTTGTTCTATATTGCTAGAACTAAATGCACTAGTATCTAATTTTAAAACGCCGTCAGGTAGTATTACCTTTTTTAAATTAATATTGTCAGTAAACGATGCAAAGCCTATTGTTTGAACACCTTCTGGCACATTATAAAATTCGTCTGTTTTACCTAGCGGATATGTTATTAAAACACTTTTATCTTTACTAAATAATACACCGTCTGCACTAGAAAAGTTTAAATTATCTTTATCTACATTGATATTTTGAAGGCTTATACAGTCATTAAAAATATTAGTGCCTAATGTTGTAACACTGCTTGGTATATCTATTTGTACTAAACTACTACAACGATAAAATACTAAACTGTCGATTGCTTCAACACCATTAGCTATATTTACATCTGTTAGGCTAGTGCAATTTTCAAACAAACCTGAGCTTAGTGTTGTAATTGAGCCAGGTATATCTACTTTTTCTAAACTTGTACAACCAGTAAACACATAGCTTTCTATAGTTTTAACATTATTCGGAATTGTTACTTCTTTTAAATTATCAGCCCATTCAAAAGAGTATTCAGATAATGTAGTAACGTATTTAGGTATAGTGTAATATTTTGCTGTTTTTCCTGCTGGATATTGAATTAGTGTTTCGTAATCTGCACTAAATAAGACGCCATCTATACTAAGATAATTTGGATTATAAGGCTCAACTGTAATATCTTCTAAACTAGAACATCTTCTAAATACATGGTCACCCAAAAATTCAACTTGTGATGATATTGTTATAGAAGCTAAATTATCACAACCTGAAAATGCATAAGCGTGAATTTCTTGTACACTATCTGGAATAATTACTTGTTGTAAATTGTCAGCTTCTGAAAATGCATTTGCGTATATTGTAAAAATACCCTCTGGTATTGTATACATAAAACCAGCTTTAGAATCAGGATAAACCATTAACGCTTGTTCAATTCTGTCATATAAAACTCCGTTGTCATCATAAAAAAAGTTATTACTACCATCAACTGAAATTTTAGTTAAACTATTACAAATATCAAATGCATTAGCCCCGATTGAGTTAACAAATTCTGGTATAGAAACCTCTGTTAAATACCAACAGCTGTAAAAAGCAGTATCGCCGAGTGCTCTTACAGTAGTACCGTTGATTGTTTCTGGTATAATAGCTGATGTAATATTTCTACTTGCTGATAAAATTGTGCCTGTAGAAAAATCAAACTCAAGTTGACCACCTACTACACCTTCTACTGTTACCCATTGTACATCGCCAGTTGATTCATCGCTGTTAGTTGCGTTTTTTTCTACTGTCTGAGAAGTTGTTTGTGTTACTTCATTAGCAACTGTTTTGTCTTCTGTAGCAAATACGCTTACAGCACTAGAGCTAATAAGTAGTGTACTGCTAAGACAAATAGCAATCAATTTTTTCTTAAAGTTATTCATAAAATTTCCCCACTTTCAATTTTTTTTGTATAATTATCACATATAATTATATATATGTATTTTACAGCATATTAAATAAAATTTCAAGGACTAAAAAATACAGGTTTAATAAAAATGAATTGTTATATTTTTAACAATATTGATTTTTTAAAATTAAATAGTCTTTAAATTCTTAATATTAAAGTTAAATATAGTCAAAAAATGCCTTGTTATTGGGGATTGTTGTCAAAAAATACTTAATATAATTATTAAAAATTTGCTTTATGTGTGATATTAATTTAACAAAGTTTTATATATATTATATAAGTGTTTTATAAAAATTTAGCTATATTTAAAAATGGTTTTTATTGTTTATTTATATGTCATAAAAATTTTATTAGTTATTTATAATTTTTCGTAATTAGAAATGACAACTTTTTAATTGACTTTTGAACTCTATAGGAATATAATTCATTAAACGTTTAGCGAAAAGACAATAAAAATAAAATTGATTAATCACTATTGAAATTTTGAGGCAAAGAAAATTATGTGTATTTATAAGATTATTGTAAAAATGGTTTCAGTGTTATTATGCGTTATAATGGTGTTTGCAAGTTCGTTTTTTCCAAAAGTTTATGCATTGCCACTTGTATCCTCTGTTTACTCTTTTGTTAGTGACAATGTTTTTAATACTGCAATGGAAACGATTGGTCTTACTCTAGTTGATATGTCTAAATCGACTTTAGATGATAAAGATGACAAAATTGCATCTATGATTAATCTATGGGTTTTTGGTGGCTCTACTACAGAGTCTATTAATATCTTAACTGCAATATGTCAAGATGTTTTAGACTTAGTAAATGATATAGACAATAAGTTGGATTTATATCAAGCTGATATAAATAAAATGTTAGGCGAAGATAAAATAGATACTTATAATACAAATTTAAATAATAAATGGTCGCAAGATGTTTTGACTATTGAAGATACTAATTATGTTGATATAGCTTTGAGCAAGTATAAAAAATATATGGAAAAAGCTGAGGAATATGTAAACGGTAAAATATCTAAAGCTCAGTTGAATAAAGAAAAAGACGAACTAACTATGGCGTTTGCAAAGATTTACTCTTTATCAAACAACGGTTTTGACAGTGAATTTGATACAGCAGAACAACGAAAAGAAATAATTTTTAATAACTCAACAGTTACTGATGAAATTTCAAGTGTTATTGAAAGATTATGTTTGAAATTAGATAGTGAATATACATACGCAGATAGTGCTGCTCAGTTTGCGTATGTTGTGTTTCCGTACTCACAAATGCAATATCAATATGTAAACACAGCTATGTTGAAGCAAATATCAGAGATATTATTGTTACAGATGATGTATCAAGAGTTTTTATCTCAAAAAAGCGGATATTTTGAGAGTGAATATTTTAATGATAAATATGCTGACAGTCAGAGTAAAAGAGATAATTTAGATTTTTCTATCAAAGAGTTTAATTCTCTTAATGAAAATATATCAGAAGATATTACAGCATATTTCGATAGAGATTTACATATATCTGTAGTAGATAATCTATATTTAAATATCAACGATTATGCAAAACCTCAAGATATAGGTACAGTTGAGCTTAAAAACACTCAGTTTAAAAGTTCGTATAACAATATACAAAAATCATATTTTGATGATTACTTTAAAGATAATGGTAATAAAGATACTATCGACATAAAATCTAAATATTACGATGATACAGTCTATTTTGATAAAGTATCTACATTAAGCGAAAATGGAGTTAATATGTTTTATGTTTTAAGTGATGACAATAACGCTGATATGCATATGAAAAGTATGACATCGAGTTATTATACTACAAAAATTCTTTGGAAAACTAATATGCCGTCATATTGGGATTTTAAGTCATCATTTGTATCTGCTGACTATTTGAATTTAACTCAAGGTGTGTACTCAGACGGAATGAATACATATAAATCAGTTGCTAATGAAAATGATTTGTCAGATATGTTTGATAACAATTATTTTAAATTAGTAAATTCTACACCAACACAGTTTTTATCAGATACATTAGAGTATGCAAATGGTGAAAACGTATATTTACTAAGTTCAAATTACGATATGACTTTTGATAAATCTAACTGGATAGAAAAATGTAATATCAACACATTTATTGATAGCTATAATTTCAGTAAAAATCAACCGTCATTACCTCTGGAGAAAAGCTCATATAATGTAGAAGAGAGTTTGTACCATGAAAATACAAATAGTGATATGTATACAGTAGTGCTTAAAAGTGAAGAAAAAAGTAGCGAGTGTACATATAAGTTAGATACAAAAGTAACAGGAGAGGGAAGTGCAGATGTTTTTATAAAAACATTAA
>CAYJGB010000042.1:0-12537 GCA_964369405.1 uncultured Eubacteriales bacterium | reverse complement strand
AACCTCCTTAAAGGCAAGATGTTAATATATATGTAAGGGTAGGGGAGGTTATGCGAATATTTTTTATACAATCATAATAATATAAAAAATATTAGTTGATATAATTTTTAGATTAAAACTATATACTTTAATCTGAAAATTATTTATTTGTCGATTTTTATATATTTTTAAATAATATATATTATTATAGTTGAAATTTTTTATTTATTATGTTAATATTTAACTTAGGAGGTGTAATATGACTATAAAAATAAATGTATCATTGTTAGAAAAAAATATCCCTATTGATTATCGAAGGTTAATTTTACATTTGATAAAGTCTGTAATTGAAAAAGAGGATAAGTCTTTATTTGACAAATATTACAGCGATACTTCAAAAAAACCATTTACTTTTTGGACAAAATTAATTGGCGCTAAATTTTTTGAGAATTATATCAGTTTAGAAAAGAACGAAATAACCTTTTGTATTTCAACAAACAATACAAAACTAGCGTTTGTTTTGTATAACGGTTTTAAATCTATTAGAAAGACATCTTTTGAAATTGGAAAGACAAATAAACTTTTTATTGAAAATGTAAAAGTTATTGGAGAAAAAGAAATTGTAGATAACGAAATAATTATTAATATGTTATCTCCACTAGTTATTAGAAAGCACGTAAAAGGGGAAAAAGACAAGTATTTTCTATTTAACGAAGACGGATTTAATGAGCAATTTTTATATGCGACAGAAAACAAAATAGAAATAGAGGCAGTAAAATGCAGAAAAGTAATTGTAAAGGCATACGGCACTAATATACCATCTACATTAGGTATTTTTAAGGTTAAAGGTGACATTAACTCACTAAAAAATGCGTACTTATGTGGATTAGGCTCAAAAACTTCTGCAGGTTTTGGCAAGTTTGATATTATTGGATAGGAGGTAAAATATTGAAAGAAACGATTGATGGAAAAACAAGGCTGTACCCATCTGATTGGAGATATAGTTGTGCGATTGTAGGACTTGTTAGGTTTTTTAAGTTTCACCAGTTAGATGAACACATAGATATTACTGATGATTATATCGAATATGAACAAGAGATAGTCAGCGACAAAGAAAAATACTTGCTTTTTTGTGAAGATTATTTTGCTCAAAGAATGCACCATTTAATACTTTTAGAGCTTTTAAAAATCGAAGAATTAAGCGATGAACAAATTAAACTTTTTAATGAAAAACTCTCTTATTATGAAATTTGTAAAAAAGTGTTTGGTAAAAATAAGTATTCTAAAGAGTTTGCTCCAGAAGTATCAAAATTAATTTTAGAAAACAGACTAGACTTAATTGAAAACACTTTTAAAAACGCAGATTCAATGTACAATAAATACTCAAATCTAAGGTTGTTGTTTTCAGAGAGTGGTAAAATTTGCAGACTAAAAGGTTACTATGTTGACAAAGGCAAAAAAACAAAGGCACTTTCTTATTTTTGGGATAAAAACACGTTTGTTTATGAAGATGAACTTGAGTTTGACTTTATACCTTTTGCCTTTACAACAACAAGAGAATCATTTTTTATAAATAACAACTATACTATTGATTTTCTTTTATTAGCAAACGATAAACTAAAAGGTAGTTTAGAAAATCAAGTTAATGAAAAGTTATATCCTAGAAAGAATTTATTTTTACAAAATAAAAAGTCTTCAAGTTATGTAGATTATGATGTAGAGATTATAACAAAAACACAAGGAGAAGATTATTTTAGAACAAGCTACATAAGAAAATCAGCTACTAATATATTCAAAAAAATCACTGAAGATGAATATAACTTATTGCTGTTTCCTCTTAAAATGAACGATAACTTCTATATAGATATTGAAAAAGAAGTGGTAAATAGCATTTTAAATTTAACTCATCTTGATAACTTAATAGAAAACTTAATTAAAAAACAACCTAATAAATATTTTAACACTAGCTTAATAATTAAAATTAATTCTTTGATTTATGGAGGGGAAAATATGGACGATAAAATAAAAAAAGCAAAGGATACTGCTTTTGCTGTTAAAAATAACATTGATGATAATAAAATAAAAAGTTATAGACAAAAACTAATTAGTGCAATATCTTTTAAAGATTACGATAGATTTTGTCAAATTTTACTTCAACTTTCAGACTATTCTGGAGTGATTTTCACTTTTGCTTATGACTTGTTTGATGATTTTGAGCAAAATAAAAATATTGCATATGCTTTTGTAAACGGACTTAATGACAGTAAATATAATAATGGAGGTAAATCATAATGAATATTTCACTTACAATAATAGCTAATATGACATCAAATTACAGCGAGGGTTTAGGTAATGTTTCGTCAGTACAAAAAGTTTTTAGAAATGGCAAAACATATGCAATTCGTTCAAGAGAAAGCCTTAAAAACGCAATTATGGTAAATTCAGGTATGTATGATGATTTATCAGTTACTGTTGATGGTGCTACTCAAAAAAGTGTTAGCGATAAACTTAACGCTAGTAACTGCAAAGCATTAGAGGGTGGATATATGAACACTTCTAAACAAGGTACTTATATTAGAAATAGTTCGTTTTACTTAACAGATGCTGTAGCTGTAGAAGAGTATGTTATAGAAACAAGATTTCATAACAATTTATATTTAGCACAGAGTTTTGCAAAAGCTAATAATATAAATTTACAAGAAAAAAGTAAAGATTGTGGTCTTATGCCTTATCAATACGAATATGACAAAGGGCTTAAAATATATAGTATAACTATAGACCTTGATATGATTGGGAAAGACGAAAATTTTAACGAAGAAGCAGATAACACAGAAAAAGCTAATAGGGTGGTTGCTTTACTTGAGGCAGTAGAGGGTTTAAGTCTTATAGTTAAAGGTAATTTAGATAATTCTGAGCCTGTTTTTGTAGCAGGTGATTTAGTAAATAGAAAAACACATTATTTTGAAAATGTTGTACATATAAAAAATAATAGTCTTATAATTACAGAAGAATTAAAGCAAAGAGCAAAAACAGTAGGACTTCTCTCTGGTGGTAATTTAGACAATGAAAACGATATTAAAACACAATTAAACGCAGTAACAGTTTCTAAGTTTTTTGATGACTTAAAACAAAAAACTTATGAATATTATGGTATATAAGTATGAAAGTTTTAAGAATTATTTTAACACAGAAAATGGCGTCATACAAAAAAGAAGAGTGTGACCAAAATAAAATGACATATCCTCTTCCACCATTTTCAACAGTAATAGGAGCAGTACATAAAGCGTGCTTATATACGCAGTATCATCCTATGGATATTAGCATATCTGGAAATTATGGAGCAATGCAAAAAGAAGTATATAGAGATTATGCTTTTTTAAATCGAACAATGGACGATAGAGGTATTTTAGTAAAACTTGCTAATAGTGACTTTTTATCTACTGGATTTGAAAAAGTAGCCTCTGCAAAAAAACAAGGTAGTAACTTTAAAACAGAAATAGATATTGAAATCCATAACAGGGAACTTTTAGATGAATATCAAGAACTAGACAACGAAAGAATTAATCTAGCTGACTTTAAAAAAAGTGTATTAGACCCTAAACTAAAAGAACTAACTGCAAGTATTAAAGAGGTTAAAGACGAACAAAAAACTCTTGATAAAAAAAGTGATGAATATATAATCCTTAAAGAAAAGATTACTTTGCTTACAGAAGAAAAAGAACTTTTAAAAGGTGAATATGATGCTAGAAAAAGTCTTCGTGATGAAAAATATTCAAAATTTGCTACGCTTACAACGTCAATGAAGTTTTACGAGGTGCTTTACGATGTAAATTTAGTAATTCATATTAAAAGTGATGATGATACTCTAAATGATATATATAGCAACATAGAAAATTTAGTATCTATAGGAAGAAGTGAAGACTTTGTAGATGTTTCATCTTGTGAGTATGTAGATTGCTCAGAAGAATTAGACGAGGTTTTTTGTAATAATAGTGCTTATGTCAAGCTAGAAAATGTTAGAAATGAGTATGTTTTTGGTAAAATTGAAGAAGAAAAATATGCGAGTGGAACACTTTATTATCTAAACAAAAATTACGAGATAATCAATGGAAAACGCATATTTAAAAAGGAAAAGGTTGTATATTTAAGTCAATTTTTTTCTGACTCTTACAATGGAAGTACAACAGGTTTATATGTTGATAATGACGGATATGTAATTAACTTTATATAGGTGATGATATGAAAGAACTTGAAAAACTAGCAAAGAGTAACCCCCCTAAAACTATAAGAGAGCACACAGACGACGTTTTAAATTCTCTTGAAGTTTTAAAAAAATATAGATATATTCCAAACGATTATATTTATAAACTATGTAAAGCTGCTTGTGAATTTCACGATTATGGTAAAGTAAATGATGATTTTCAAAAAAGAATTGTATTAAATACTAAGTTTGATGAAAAAGAAGAAATTTCTCATAACGTTTTATCTGCTCGCTTTATTAAAAAAGATGATTTTGAAAACGATACAGATTATGCTATTGTGCTTAACGCAGTGCTTAATCACCATAATTATGGCGACAATTCTAATAAATCAGAATTAAGCAATAAAGCTGATAAAATCACTGAAAAACTTAGCAATTACGATATTGAAAAGAAAATTAAAAGCAGAACATTAAATCTTCTTTTACCTAAGATTAAAACCTCTAAAGAGGCGATATTTGTTCAAGGTGTTCTCTTTAAATGTGATTATAGTGCTAGTGCTGGAATAGATATTGAATTTCCAAACAATTTTTTAGAAAACTCACTCAATTCTGTTTTTGAGAAGTTTAATATTAACGATTTGCAAAAATTTTGTAGAGATAATCAAGATGATAATCTAATTATAACTGCCCCTACTGGTATGGGAAAAACAGAAGCCTCTTTATTGTGGCTTGGTAATAATAAAGGTTTTTATATTTTACCTCTTAAAACTGCTATCAATAGTATGTATTTTCGTATTAAAGATGATATTGTTAAGTCTAATACCGATAAAAAAATTGCTCTTCTTCACTCAGATACGCTTAGTGTAAGGCTTCAAAATAATGAGAATTCTGAACTTAATATTTTTGACTATATGAGTTTGAGCAAAAGACTTTCTATGCCAATTACTGTGTGTACTCCAGACCAGATTTTTGACTTTGTATTTAAATACTATGGATATGAATTAAAACTTGCTACTTTAGGGTATTCTAAAATTATTTTAGACGAAATTCAAGCCTATAACGCTGAACTTTTAGCATATATAATTTATGGTGTTCATCAAATAATTAGACTAGGTGGAAAATTCGCAATTTTTACGGCGACTCTTCCACCATACATATTACACTTGCTGTCACGCCCATACAAAGACATTACACCTTTTAAAACAGCTGATTTTTCTATAAGTAACTTACAAGTTAGACATAATGTTTGTGTTATTGATGAAGAAATTAATTCTGATTATATCATTAATCAAGTTAATAAAAACTTAGATAAACAGAGTAATAAAGTTTTAATAGTATGTAACACAGTTAAGAACGCACAAAAAATGTTTGAAGAAATTTCGTTGGTTTTTGATGATGTTAGATTGCTTCACGCCAAATTTACAAAAAAAGACCGTAGTATTAAAGAGGCTGAAATTTTAAGTGATGGAAAAACTGCTACTCAAAAACAGATAATTTGGGTATCTACACAAATTGTAGAGGCTAGTTTGGATATTGATTTTGATTATCTTTTTACAGAGCTTTCAGAACTTTCTGGGCTATTTCAAAGACTTGGTAGGTGCAACCGAAAAGGATTAAAATCAACTGATAATTATAATTGTTTTGTGTTTACAAAAATAAATCCTCGATTATTAGTATCAAAATATGATTCTAAAAATGGCTTTATTGATGAAACAATATATAATTTAAGTCGTGAAAAATTACTAGAAATTGATGGGGTTTTAACTGAAGAACATAAAACCAATATGATTAACTCAGCTTTTACTTATGAAAATGTTAAAAACAGTGCTTTTGTTAAAGAGTATAAATCTAAATATGAATATCTTGAAAATATGCATATTAATGAACATTCTTTAAAAGAAATTGACAAAAGATTTAGACGTATTATATCTCATCAAATTATACCAGAGCTTGTGTATATTCAAAATCAAGATGAAATAGATAAGCTATCACAAATTTTAATGAAAAAATATGATGATAAATTATCTAAAGAGCAGAATTTTATAGAAAAACAGAAAGCTAAATCATCTATTGAGGAGTTTTGTGTAAGTGTAAATTCTTGGGATGTAGAAAATAACAATATTATTAAAGTGATTGAAATATCTAAGTTCGCTCGAGTTAAAGTAATTAAATGTTTTTATGATAATAATACTGGGTTTAAAGTGGAAAAAAACTCTCAAACATCATCTCAAGATAATAGTGGTATGTTTATTTAGGAGGTTATTATGGAACGAAAAATCACCGGTATTTTAATTTATTATTATAAAGTGTGTAAAAGAAAGCTATGGTATTTTTCTAAAAATATTCAAATGGAAAGTGGTAGTGAGCATATTGCTTTAGGTAAAGTAATTGATGAATCTACATATAAAAATCAAGATAAACATATTAACATTAACGATGAAATAAGTATTGACTTTATCAAAGAACATAAAATACTACACGAAGTTAAAAAAAGCAAGAAAGTTGAGCAAGCGAGTATATTACAAATAAAATATTATCTTTATTATTTGAATAAACGAGGTGTTGCTGTAGAAAAAGGAAAGCTTGATTATCCTCTTTTAAGAGAAACTGTTGATGTGTTTTTAAATGACGAAGACATCTTAGAGATTGAAAACATAATAAAAGAAATTAACAATATATGCGATAATCCTTTGCCACCAAAATGCGTTAAAAAAGGTATATGTAAAGAATGTGCATATTATGATTTGTGCTTTATATAGAGGTGAATTATGAAAAAGAGTTTGTATGTTTATAATGGTGGAAAACTAAAAAGAAGAGATAATACGCTTAAATATATTAATGAATTTGGTGATAAAAAAGATTTACCTATAGAAAATATTTCAGATATATATGTTATGAGCGAGATGGATGTAAACACCTCTTTATTAAATTTGATATCTCAAAAAGGTATTTGTTTGCACTTTTTTAATTATTATGATTTTTATATAGGCTCTTTTTATCCAAAAGAACAGCTATTAGCTGGTAATCTACTTACTAAACAAGTCGAGTTTTACTCAAATAGCGATAAAAGGCTTACGCTTGCTAAAAAGTTTATAAAAGCAGGTTCATTTAATATCTATCGTAATTTAAGGTATTATAATGGTCGAGGAAAAGACGTATCATTTTTTATGAAAGACATTGAAAATTTACGAAAATCTATCGATAAATGTAAAAGTATTCAAGAGCTTATGGGTATTGAGGGAAATATAAGAAAAATATATTATCACTCATGGAATATTATAATCGACCAAAATATCGAATTCACAAAGAGAACTTACAATCCTCCAGACAATGAGATAAACAGTTTAATTTCCTATGTTAATAGCATAATTTACACAACGGTATTAACACAAATATATCAAACTCAATTAAATCCAACTATAAGTTATTTGCACGAACCAGGTGTTAGACGATTTTCGCTATGTTTAGATATTGCAGAAATCTTTAAACCATTAATTGGTGACAGAATTATATTTTCTATATTAAATAGAAATCAAATAACTAAAAAAAGTTTTACAGATGGATTAAACTATTTACATTTAACAAAAAGTGCTTCACAGACAATTATGGCAGAAGTCGATAAAACATTAAATAGAACAATTCATCATGTAGAGCTTAACAAAGAAGTTAGTTATAAATATTTAATAAGGCTAGAAATGTATAAGTTGATTAAGCACCTACTGGGTGAAAAAGAATATAATGGATTTGAAATTTGGTGGTAAATATGTATGTAATATTAGTTTATGATATATCGCAAGATGATAACGGTGCAAAAGTGTGGAGAAAAGTTTTTGGGATATGTAAAAGATATTTAATTCATGTTCAAAAGTCAGTTTTTGAAGGAGATATAACAGAGGCTAATCTAAAAAAATTAGAATACGAAATTGATTTTGTAATACGTGACACAAAAGACTCTGTAATAATTTTCAAAAACAGAAATGAACGTTGGTTAAATAAAAAGATTTTAGGAGTTAACGACGAATTAACTTCATCGTTTATTTAATTGTCGACTATTAATAAGTAGAAAAAGATGTAGGGTAGACAAAGGTAGGAAATAACGAAAATTTGAGAATTATTAATAGAAGTATTTGAAAAAATAAGTAGTAATGATATAATAAAAAAGGAGGTAGACAAAAATAGTATAAAGAGATAGGAAAAACACTGATTTTTTTGATATACGGGATATAAATTGAACCACACTGGAATGTAAAGCAAGATAGTCTATTTCTTATTCTTGTATCAATAAGGATATAAATTGAACCACACTGGAATGTAAAGATTACAATTGCTTGTATTATGTCCACTGCAGATAATGATATAAATTGAACCACACTGGAATGTAAAGAAAGACAAAATAAACGATTTAAAAGAAATCCAACAGGATATAAATTGAACCACACTGGAATGTAAAGCTAGCAGAAAGTTTGCTATGATATCCAGTAGCAGGATATAAATTGAACCACACTGGAATGTAAAGGGAAGTTGAAAATTGGCAAACATTAAGAGTAGAGCCTGATATAAATTGAACCACACTGGAATGTAAAGGACGAAAGCGAACAGCTAAAAGCACAATTATAAAAATATAAATTGAACCACACTGGAATGTAAAGCAAGTAATAATTATTTAATACTTGACTGCTTAATACATATAAATTGAACCACACTGGAATGTAAAGACAACTACAACTAGTGGCAAAGACACTATAAAAAAATATAAATTGAACCACACTGGAATGTAAAGACATACACTGAAAAAGAATTAAAAGAAATGCAAGAAATATAAATTGAACCACACTGGAATGTAAAGTATTCAGTATATGCATACAATATTAACATGAATTTTATATAAATTGAACCACACTGGAATGTAAAGATATAATTATAATGTTGTAAATTAGGTATATCATATATAAATTGAACCACACTGGAATGTAAAGACAGTTACGCAAACTGTTGAAACAATGAGTTATAGAATATAAATTGAACCACACTGGAATGTAAAGGCTTAGGACTATCTACAAAAAAGCTAAAATCAGGATATAAATTGAACCACACTGGAATGTAAAGCTGAATAGTATTTCAACT
This sequence comes from uncultured Eubacteriales bacterium, assembly GCA_964369405.1. Classification (GTDB taxonomy): domain Bacteria; phylum Bacillota; class Clostridia; order Oscillospirales; family Acutalibacteraceae; genus CAYJFG01. Next base: position 3,233 of record CAYJGB010000042.1, on the reverse strand, counting down.
ATTCTTAATCGTATTGTATATAAATTGAACCACACTGGAATGTAAAGTATTATGGGTCAAATTATAAATTGAAATTTTTAAATATATAAATTGAACCACACTGGAATGTAAAGAGATGTAAACCTAGCAAGATACACTATCTTCTTAATATAAATTGAACCACACTGGAATGTAAAGGATTTGACGGATAATAATTATCTAAGTAGTTTTCAGTATATAAATTGAACCACACTGGAATGTAAAGCGTAAAAACAGGACACGCAAACCACCCAATAAATATATAAATTGAACCACACTGGAATGTAAAGAAAACTGGAGCATATCTTATAATTGAAGAGCACGATATAAATTGAACCACACTGGAATGTAAAGAAATACACAAACATAAATGTTAGTGTTGGTGCAAATATAAATTGAACCACACTGGAATGTAAAGCAGTTGGCACGAAGCATACGCAGTATTAAAAGAGGAATATAAATTGAACCACACTGGAATGTAAAGAAAGAAAAAGAAGTAGCTGATTTATACTCAACAGGATATAAATTGAACCACACTGGAATGTAAAGGCAGTTACGCAAACTGTTGAAACAATGAGTTATAGAATATAAATTGAACCACACTGGAATGTAAAGATAATTACAAATATTATGGTGAGCGTGGCATTACTAATATAAATTGAACCACACTGGAATGTAAAGTATGATTATTTAATTGAATGTTTCGATTTTACTAATATAAATTGAACCACACTGGAATGTAAAGTTAGATTGTAAAAAATCTAAATCTTTGAAACCCAATATAAATTGAACCACACTGGAATGTAAAGTGAAATAATAGGTGACGAAGATGAGTGTGATTTAATATAAATTGAACCACACTGGAATGTAAAGAACATTCGTTTCAATTCATATTATGACGGATTGCAATATAAATTGAACCACACTGGAATGTAAAGTGTCAAATTCTATAAAATAGTCCATATTGTCTAAATATAAATTGAACCACACTGGAATGTAAAGCGAAACAGCACTTGAAAAGCTAAGGTCTGGTATATCTATATAAATTGAACCACACTGGAATGTAAAGGGTTAAATCACAATTAAATGAGTTAAAGACGTCACAACATATAATTTGAACCATACTGGAATGTAAAGAAAGTCCACCATTGCAATTTCGATTACAACCATTATATATAATTTGAACCATACTGGAATGTAAAGCAGAAAGCATACTTTTTCCAGATGGCGATTCATTATATAATTTGAACCATACTGGAATGTAAAGGTGATATATTGATTTACTCTTACATCTTCAATAAATATAATTTGAACTATACTGAAATGTAAAGTATTTAATTTCTGAAATATTATTAATTTGATATTTAATATAAATTGAACCATACTGGAATGTAAAGTCTAATGGGATTAGATTATATTTATTAATTATACAATATAAATTGAACCATACTGGAATGTAAAGAAATCCAAGAAGTGAAATTTGTTGAAAGACTTGCAAATATAAATTGAACCATACTGGAATGTAAAGCGTTTCTTTAATTCTGTTGCTAAATCAACCATTCTTATATAAATTGAACCATACTGGAATGTAAAGTTAAATTCAATTATTTTTTCGTCATTTTCTTGCATTATATAAATTGAACCATACTGGAATGTAAAGAAACTCTCAGAATATTTATTAATATAATTTATCGCATATAAATTGAACCATACTGGAATGTAAAGATATTACTAGCTAGTACAGCTTTTACAAATGGGTTTATATAAATTGAACCATACTGGAATGTAAAGCAAGGAGCTGGTTGGTATTGTACTAATTGCGGTGCAATATAAATTGAACCATACTGGAATGTAAAGCAAGGAGCTGGTTGGTATTGTACTAATTGCGGTGCAATATAAATTGAACCATACTGGAATGTAAAGTCAGCTATCAATGTTATCTCTATATTTTGAATACCACATATAAATTGAACCACACTGGAATGTAAAGTCTAATGGAATTAAACTATATTTAGAAATTATACAATATAAATTGAACCACACTGGAATGTAAAGGAGTTCGCAAATAATCGAAATAAATGGGATATTGATATAAATTGAACCATACTGGAATGTAAAGAAAAGTCGCACAACAAATATTTGATAAATCAGTGGTATATAAATTGAACCACACTGGAATGTAAAGAATATAGTGCTTAGATGTGGAGATTGGATAGCAGAATATAAATTGAACCATACTGGAATGTAAAGATTTTCTATAATTATAAAGTTGTCATTGTTTGTTAAAATATAAATTGAACCATACTGGAATGTAAAGTAGCTATATCAGGATGTTCTTCTCTCATATATTCGTTAAATTGAACCATACTGGAATGTAAAGAAAAAACCTCCTAACAGTGTTAATTATAGTATCAAAATATAAATTGAACCATACTGGAATGTAAAGAATCCATATACATTACTATTAGAATAATCATATATATATAAATTGAACCATACTGGAATGTAAAGATTACAATAGAACCTTGATTCTTTTGTTGTTCTTATATAAATTGAACCATACTGGAATGTAAAGAAATTTTTAATATAAACACACAATTCTAATAATTCTATATAAATTGAACCATACTGGAATGTAAATACAGCTGTACCAACGGCTAAAGTTCGCCCTATACTAATATAAATTGAACCACACTGGAATGTAAATAATTTAACAAGTTGACTATATAAAAACTCACTGTCTATATAAATTGAACCACACTGGAATGTAAAGAAATAAACAGTTTTACCTAAACTACCATTTTTTGATATAAATTGAACTATACTGGAATGTAAAGCTAGCAGAAAGTTTGCTATAATATCCACTAGCAGAATATAAATTGAACCATACTGGAATGTAAAGTTTTAATTTATTTTTTATAGACGTTAATTGCAATAACAAATTGAACACTTTTTTTAAAATAGTTAGTATAAAGTAGAAGTATAGCGAATTTGTGTTCGAAACGAGGGCGTAGCCCGAGTGGAGAACACAAATTCGGCTTTTTTCTTTACAGTGAGTATATACGGTCTAATTCTCTTTCAAATAAATCTTCAGGTGATAGATAACCTAATCTTTTTCGAGGCGTAGCGTTAATTTCATCCGCTATAGATAATATTTCATTTGCTGTGTATTTAGTAATAGATTGCCCTTTAGGGACATATTTTCTAAACAATCG
>CAYJGB010000041.1:0-13027 GCA_964369405.1 uncultured Eubacteriales bacterium | reverse complement strand
TAAAAGTTAAAAAAGGTTATGAATTAGAGGTGGTGTTTGATATGAACTATGAAAGGTTTGTGGGGGAGGGGTAAGATAATGCTATTAGATTTAAATAAGCACTAAATCTTTTCTTGAATTTGCAATTTTCACTATTCGTTGTCGGTCACTATGGATTCTAATTTCGGATTTTTTATCAAACTCAACTGAAACACACTTGCTATATAGGTTGTTTTCTTTTAATTCATTAATATAGAAACTGGCACTATGTTTCTTTATAAGTTCAACCGAGGACATCAAACCAATTCCACTGCCACCATCTATAAGATGAGTAGTAGCTCTTCTTATTCCAAGTGACGAAATAATATTAGGTTCAAAGTGAGATGCAGTATCGTAAATTTTAATAGAAAAAATATTGTTTATATAAGTTGTTTCAATTAATATTTCTTTTTTTTCTGAATATGAAGTAGCAATAATTGCATTTTCACATAAATCAAGCATTAGAGTATTAAAATCGTTTTCATTAATAATTGTAGAAATAATGTCTTTTAAGTCTAAACTAATAGTAAATTTAATAAAAATGTTGCTTTTTGTTGCTTTGTTGTATAAGTACACTAAACAAGCATCAGTAGAGGTAATATTAGTAGAAGGAAAATTAAGCTCTTTACTGTTTTTAGTTGTTAATATATTTTTTCGTTCATCAGTTAATGCATTAATTTGATTAAGCAAAGATGATGATTTTGTCTTTTGTTGTTCCATAGAAGTGCAAGTCAAAATTTCAGTTAGTGCAAAATGCATGGCGGGTATTATTTTATTATCTTTATGTATAACTTTAGACATTTTTTCGTTGTCTATAGAATATTTAGAAACTTGTTCTTCTAACTCTTTTATAGTGTTTTCATAAATTTCTGAATTTCTTATTTGAATTTTTTCTTTATAAACTTGTGTAATATGATTTCGCCACCATATTACTAGTAAAATAGAAAGAAAAGCAATAGTAAATAATATAGTTAGGGATTCAAATAACTTGTTTATATCTATGGTTGCTGAGAAGAATACAAGTAAAACAGCACTTATATAGATACCAATATTTGAAGTTAAAAGTGAATTAATGTCTGCTGTAGCCGATTTTAATCGTTTTAATTTGAAAGTAATATATATTGATATGAATTGAAGTATGCAACATATCAAAACAGAAAAAATAAAGCCAAATAGAGTATCATTTAAAATATGATACGTTAAGATAGTAGATATTGCTGATAAAAAGAAAAAGTAAATTGAACTAATACTTAAAGCGATTAGGGTATAAAGTGTAGTAAAATTTATATTCTTTTTGATTAAAAATTTTAACTGTAATGATATTATCAAAAATAAAAGTACATATATAAATGCATTAAATGTACTCCTAACAGCTAACATTAAAATTCCACATATAATCGAAAAAAATAAAACGATAAAAACATGTTTGTTTTTTAGTTTAATATTATTCAATTTGTAAAAAACATAAAAAGTTGATAATGTTATTGTGAAAAATTTTAGTGATGTTTCAATCATAAAAACCTCCTAAAAACAATGAATTAATACGAAAAACAACATAGCAAAGCAAGTTAAATCCACCTTTATATTTTATAGAATTAAAATATGGAGGTGGTTAAAAATGTTGAACTGGTTCTTTAGACTTTTTAATATTTAATTTTATTAGCATAGTAATAAATAAATTCTGTTAAAGTTGGAACACCTTTAGAAGAATTTATCTTAGCAGTATAGAAAGTGAGTAAATCGTTTATATCAGAAGTTGCCCAAGCTCTGTTTATCGAATTTTGCATAGCTCTTTCTACACTGCTTTCTGTTTTATTATGTAGTTTTGCAACATTTCCATATAGGTTTTCAGTTCGATTGTCTATTATCATAATAATAGCATCAACTAAATATAAATACCCTTTTGATTTTTGACTAATTCCTATTAAATTTAATTCATTCATAACTTTTCGCTTTACATTTTGTTTAATTTCTGCTGGAGGAATAATATTTGAAGAAGATTTTTTTGATTTAATAATAGGAGAAATTGTTTTAATAAAATCAATAACATATTTTTCGCTATAGTTTTCTTGGTATTTTGTCATTATGTAGTCAGCTCCAAGTTGCCTAATAGCATTGTGAGTTATATCACTCGAATTATTAGTAGTTACTAGAATATACGGTAACTTAGGTATGTTTACATTTGGCAAAGTTTTTAATACATCAATTCCACTACCACCACCACTATGTAGTTCTATATCAAGTATTAAAATATCTGGATAAAAATCTTCAATTAAAGAAATAGCTTTAATTGAATTATTCGTTACAGCAACTATATTTAAATCAATATCATTTTCAGTTAAGTTTACAAAATTAGCACATACATCTATATCGTCCTCAACTAAAAGAATAGATACGCTTTTATTCATACTTTATCACCTTATAATTTAATTGTTAATTTAATTATACTGTTGATTTTGATAAAAAGCAACAAAAAACAACGAAAAATAATGTTTTGTAGTAACGAAAATCAAGTTAAATTTATGTTATTATAATATATAATTTGTAATAATAGGGAAAAGAGGGAAAGCATGAGATTTGACATATTAGTATTTGAATATCTCAAAGTTAAATTAATGTACATAATTGATTTGAATTATTATTTTAAATTAAAAACAGATAATAAAATAAAAGTAGGAGTACATTTTTTAGATTTTATAGATATAGTAAGAATTGCTAAAGAAAATGACCCAGTTGAATTTGATAGCTTTATGAAAGTTGATATAAGTAAGAGATTATCATTAATGAACTCATTAAGTGTTGATGAACATAAAAAGCAATTAAAATATGGTCAGTTTACAATCTGCTTGCATCCATCACGAGCATGTAATTTAAGTTGCAAATATTGTTTCAAGGATTCTGAATATTTAAATTCAAATGAATTAACTACAGAAATGGCAATTAAATGTATTAATTACTTTATTGATGAATATGCACCATTTGCAAACAGGTATGTAATCGATTTATCAGGATCGGGTGAGCCTTTGTTAAACATAGATTTGATAAAAGATATTGTTTTATATTGCAAAAATAAGCAAAATAAAGTTGGTAAAATAATTGACATAATGATGTGTACTAATTTAACGCTGTTAACTAATGAAATGGTTGATTATTTAGAAAGTGAACATTCAATAATTCTAGGAGTTAGTATTGATGGTGACAAAGTAACTAATGATAATAATAGAGTATACATTACTGGAAAAGGAACGTATGATAATATAATTAAAAATCTAAAAATGTTCAAAACCAAAAAATTAGGAGTAGCAGTAACTATAACACCTCAAAATCAAAATGTAGATAAAATTTATAATTCAATATATAATTTGCAAAATGTTGATTGTGTAAGTATGAATATGATAAGAAATTTTGACGCTTCAGAGTATGATATAAAGAAGTTCAATTTAGAGTGTTTAATAAAAAGTTATGAACGATTAAGTGGAAAAATATATGACCAACTTTCTAATAATAATTTTGATTATTTAGAAAAAATAATTAAAGGAGCAGATTTGTTTGGGAATTATTTAAAAGATGTTTTGTTTAAAAATTACACTGGATATTATGCTTGTGATGCTGGAAAAAATAGAATTTCTGTTGATTCTAGTGGCAACATTTATTCTTGTAGTGTTATGGTAGGTCATAGTGCTTTTTATCTAGGGGATATAAATGAAGGAATACAATCTGAATTGATAAATAAATACTATATTCCTCAATCTAACAATAAATATTGTAATGATTGTCATATAAAGCACATATGTGGTGGAGAGTGTTATATTAATTCATATTTAAAAAATGGAGATTTATTAAAACCAGTTGAAAACATTTGTGTTATTAAAAATGAGTTAGTTAAAATAGCTATGTGTCTTGTTAAAAAAATTCAGTTGTATCAAAATCATATTTACAATAAATTGATACAATTTGTAATAGATACACAATATTATTATCAGACAGATTCTTCTTTATGGGTAGCAAATTGTTTCTTAGTTGATAAAAATGTTAAAATCAATTTTAGTGATATAGTAGAAAATATTCAATTGGACTCTTATGGTTGTAAAATTGAAAGTATGGTGGCATTTTTACGAAAATACGTAGATGTTGATGTTTATATGCTAGAAAATAATTTTTTAACTAAAAATATTAATTTTCCTGCCATTTGTATGGTTAATAAAATAAGAGACACAAGATTTAAGTATATTATAATTGAAGAAATAAAAAATGGCTATGTTTATTTTAGACAAATAAACTATCCTAAAATTCAAAAAGAATTATATCAAGTTTTTATAACAAAAGTTTCTAATATTATTATAGTGTAATCAATTTATGTTATATTGTATATGGGTTTTATATTAAAGGGTAAATTTAAGGAGGTTAAACCATGAAAAAGATTGACATAAATTCATTAGAAAGTTATAATGATTGTATAATATCATCACAAGAAGTTATTAATAATATAAATGGTGGTTGTGCTGTGAGAATTATATATTGTAAAGCAAAAGGTACTTGTTTTGTTGGCTCTTATATGTCTTCTTGCTATCTTAGAAGCTTTCACGGTAGTGTTGCTGTAAATGCTGTAAAAACAACATTTAAGAAATCAGGGAAATACAGAGTTACAGGAACAACCACGGGTACAGTTACATATTTAGGTCCACTTTAGTTTAATAGTCTAATTAATAGTTAAAAACAGATAACGAAACCCATATACTTTATATATTTTAAAATTATAGAAATAGTAATCATATGATCTTTATATGATGAAATAAAGGTGAATTTTTATGAACAGAAAACTATTGTCAGTCTTTATCGTGTTAAGCTTAGTGTTTACTGTCGTATTATCGTCATGTACTTATGTAGATAATGATAGTGCAGTAAATGAAAGCGAAAATAATGTTACATTTTACAGTATTAAAGATTCTGTTAGTGTATCTGATTTACCTGTTTTTGCATACAATGAAGTTTGTCCAGAAGAAGATAAAATTGTTATCAAAGAATTTGATGATGAAGAAACACTTTCAAACGCCTTTGCAACAGAAATGATGGCTGGTGGAGGTCCTGATTTAATTTCGTTATCTACATTATCTATTGCTAAAGCATCACCAGTAAAACTAATGCAACAGGGGAAATTAGCAGATATTAATGAATTGATTAATGCAGATACTTTAGAAGATAAACTTGATTTAAATCAGTACAGTCAAGAAGCTCTAAAATCTGGTCAATTAGATAACAAGCAATATTTTATGCCATTTTTCTATGTACCCAATATGTATATTAGCACAGAGGAAAAATTAAAAAACTATTTAACTAATTATGATTTATCATATGAAAAATTGTTTGAGATAAATAGCAAAGTAAAACAAAATCAAGAGTTAGGTTTATTTGGAAATATAATTGATAATTTAACTTTGATGAACAATTATATTGATAATAATTTAGACCTGATTAACGAAACAAATAATTTTAATTCAGATGCTTTCTCAAATAATTTGAGTCAAGTTAGAGAAGTTACAAATGATGAACAAGTTTATGATGAATTTCTGTTTGACTCAAAGCCAATGCACGGATTAGGTTCACTAACAAGTGAATACCTAGCAATAAAAAGCACTGGAGAAAAGCCTGTTTTAATAAATAAAGAATCAGTAGATGGTGATATGTCAGCAAATGTACTTTCAGCTATTGCAATAAATCAAAATTCCAGTGATGAAGTTAAACAAAAAATATTAAAGTTTATTAAGTTTGCTTTAAGTGAAGAGTACCAAAATGATATTGTTGGTGCTAATGTTACTATTGAAAGTTTAGAAGAAATTACAGATGCATCTAAAAATACAACGGGAGATATTTACGGCTCAGGTTTTTACTATCCAGTTAATAAAAATTCTTATAAAGCATTATTTAGTTCGATTTTAGATAGAGATTTTCCAGAACAGAGTGAAAAGTTAACAAATGAAGACGTAGAATATATAGAAGATAAAATTAGTAGTGTTAATAAAATATATATTTCGGCTTATTATGACTATTACAATAGTAATGTTATACAGGAACCAGTTTCGGCATACTTAAGTAATTCGATAAATGAAAGTGAATTTATAAATAAGTTACAAAATTCAACTCAAATATATTTGGAGGAATAAATTATTTAAATAATTATGAATAGATTTAAATGCATTTTACAAAATGATGAAACTGATTGTGGACCAGCTTGCTTGGCAGCTATATTTAAAAGTTATAATTTAATTGTATCTATAGCTCAAATTCGAGATATTGCAGGTACTGATAAACAAGGCACTAGTGCATCGGGGTTGTCAAAAGCTATAGAAAAATATGGATTTAATTTCAAAATAATACAGATAGATTTAGATAAATTAGATGCAAAATTACCACTGCCAGCCATTGCACATGTAGTTGTAGATAAATCATTATTGCACTATGTTGTAATTACAAAAATTAAAAATAACATAGTATATGTATCTGATCCAGCTAAAGGAATTATAAAATATAGTATTGATGACTTTTCGAATATTTGGACGAATGTGATAATACTTATAGCACCTGGTAAAAATGCAGTTAGCGGAAATAAAAAAGAGAATACTATGATTAGTTTTCTTAAAATAATATTAACACAAAAAATTGTATTAGCAAAAGTTTTATTGCTTTCATTAATTGTGACGTCACTAGGAATAGCTACAGCGTTTTACTACCAAATATTAATGGATAATGTTTTGCCATCGATGTCTATAGCTTATTTAAATTATGTGTCAATCTTTACATTAGTTTTATTTTTATTACAAATTTTGATATCGTTTCTTAGAGGTGTTTTAATAGTAAAAATGGAGCAAAAACTTGACTTAACTATATTATTGGGATTTTATAATCATTCTCTTTGGTTGCCAATGAAATTTTTTTCTTTGAGAGATACTGGCGATATAATCTCAAGATTTAATGATGCAGCCGTAATTAGAGAAACGTTATCTCAAGTAACAATAACCATTATGATGGATACCATTCTAGCGATAGTTGGTGCTATTATTTTATTGAACAGTAATGTTGTATTGTTTTTAATCACATTAGTAATGTTGGTTTGCTATGCAATTATTGTATTTGCTTACAATAAACCTATAAGAAAAAATAATAGAAAGTCAATGGAGTTGAATTCTAAAGTTACTTCAAAATTAATTGAGAGTGTAAACGGAATTGAAACTATTAAAATATTTAAACTTGAATTGATTAAAATTAAATCTACTAATAAATTATATAATAAATTTTTAAATGTATTGTTTAAAGGCGAAATGTTGTTTTTAACCCAGCAAACTGCTACTATGTTTGTGTCAGTTGTAGGTTCACTAGCTATTTTATGGATTGGAGCTATGTATGTGATAAATGGAGCAATGACACTAGGGGAATTAATTACATTTAATGCATTATTAGCATACTTTGTTGATCCTGTCAAAAATTTGTTAGATTTACAACCAAGTATTCAGACAGTAGTTGTAGCAGTAGATAGATTAGGAGAAGTTCTAGATATATCAAAAGAGCAAAATATATCAAGCGAAGAAGAGGACTTAGAGATTGATTTTAATAAAATAAAAATTTCTAATCTTGATTTTAGATATGGCACTAGAGAGCTAGTTTTGAATAAAGTCAACATTGAAATACTTAAAGGACAGAAAGTTGCGTTTGTTGGAGAGAGTGGTTCAGGCAAGTCAACATTAGCAAAGATGTTGGTTAGATTATACACACCAATATCCGGAAATATATTATTTGATAATTTAAACATTGATAGTATTGAAATTAACAAATTAAGAAATAATGTATGTTATATATCTCAAAGTTCATTTTTATTTAGTGGTACAATAAAAGAAAATATTTTATATGGTAATATTAATGCTAATGAAGAAGAAATTATTAATGTTTGCAAACTCTGTAAATTAGATGATTATATTAATACCCTTCCACTAGGGTATGACACATTGATAGAAGAAAATGGAAAAAATTTATCAGCTGGTCAAAAGCAAAGGTTATCAATTGCAAGAGCTTTACTTAGTAGACCTAATGTTTTAATTATGGATGAAGCTACTAGTAATTTAGATTATATAACAGAGAGAGAAATTGAAGATACTATTGAATTACTGTGTAAGAAAATAACTGTAATTATAATTGCACATAGAATAAGTCTTGTTAAAAATTGTGATAATATTTTTGTGTTCAAGAATGGAGAAGTTATTGAAAATGGAAATCATAAAAACTTAGTTAGCAAAAGAGGCTACTATTATCAACTTTGTAATAGTCAATATAATAAACAATAAGAGGAGGAACGTATGACAAGAAAGAAAAAAGAAAGTATAATAGCTATAGCATTTATATTACCTTCACTTATTGGTATAGTTCTGTTTTATATTGTTCCATATATTATGTGTATTCAGCGAAGTTTATTTATTGGAGAAAATTTTGTAGGAATACAAAATTATGTAGAATTGTTTAATAATAATACTTTTTTACTTGCATTAAAAAATACTGGTGTATTTACAGTGTTGGCAATTCCGTTGCTGATGATAATTTCTTTTGCGATTGCATGGTTTTTAAATTCATTTAACAAAATATCTTCCTTTTTTAAAAGTTCATTATTGTTTCCTGTTATTATTCCTGTAGCTTCTCTTATATGTGTTTGGCAATTAATGTTTGATGATTATGGTGCAATAAATGGTCTTTTAAATTATTTAGGATTAAGTACGATTGATTTTTTTAACTCTGAGTACTCTATGCTTATGATTATTTTAATTTATATATGGAAATATTGTGGATTTTGTACTATTGTTTTTACAGCTGCATTGGCTAATGTATCGCTTACATATTATGAAAGTGCAAGACTAGATGGTGCAAATACATTTCAAATTATTAGAAAAATAACACTTCCTAATATAATGCCAACAACTTTTTTTGTATTTATTATAGAAATAATATACTCGTTCAAAATTTTTAGAGAAGTATTTTCTATTTTTGGTAATTATCCAAATGAAAATGTATATTTTTTGCAGAACTTTATTAATAATAATTATTATAATCTTAATTACCCTAGATTATCATCGGCATCAATTATACTTTCTGTTTTTATAATTTTAATGTTAATTGTGTTTTATTTCTTTGAAAGAAAGTATAGCCGTTAAAGAGGAGGGCAAATATTTGAAAAATGTTAAGTTGATTATTAAATATTTTTTCTTAGCTATAGTAGTAGTATTCTTTTTGTTTCCAGGTGTTTTCTTAATTGCTAGTTCTTTTATGTCTGGTTCACAAGTTTTTAATATGCTTAATTTTAACAGTGAAGAGTATAAAACGTTCGAATTTATTCCAGATGCTTTTACATTAGAGCAATATTATCAAGCTCTGTTTAGACGTCCTAACTATTTACTAGAGTTTTGGAATAGTATTATTATCACTATACCTACAGTTGTTGGACAGGTATTAGTTTCTATTTTAGCAGCATTTGCTTTTGCAAAATTCAAATTTCCTTTTAGAGATAAACTGTTTTTTATATATATTATTCTTTTGATTTTACCTCTTCAGGTTACGTTAGTTCCTAATTATATAATAATGGAACAATTTGACTTGTTAAATAACTTTTTAAGTGTAATCTTGCCAGGTATTTTTACAGCTTTTGGTATTTGTTTATTAAGACAGAGTATAAAATATGTATCTGACTCAACTATACAAGCTGCTAGAATTGATGGTGCTTCATATTTTAAAATTCTAATTCATATTATATTGCCTCAAATAAAAGGTGGTCTTTTAATATTAGTTTTATTATGCTTTATTGACAATTGGAACGTTATTGAACAACCTTTAATTTATTTTAGTGACCCTAGTATGTACCCGTTATCAATTACATTGTTAGATATTAGTAGTGCTGAAAATGTATTGTTTTTTGCTTGTGGTGTACTATTTATGGTGCCGTCATTGTTGATATATTTATATGGTAATAAAGATATAGATTCACCATTTGTAGAAGTTGATAAAAGTTAGGAGAGAATATAGTGAGTAAAAAAAAGTTTAAAACTTATATAATAAAAGTGGCGATTGGATTTATAATTTTACTAGGAATACTTACATATTTTTCGACTACTATTGATAATATGTTATTGCCTCAAGTTAAAGTTACAGAAGTAACCGCAGGTATGTTAGATGGAAGTTATGAATCAATGGAAACTAGCTACTTATTGCCGTTATCTTCAGTCGTTAATAATGATGAAAATGCAACAGCATATATAATTTCTTATGATAAGAACGAAAGAGAGATAGTACATGAGATTAGTGTTGAAATTAAAAACGAAGATAGTTTTTATTATGAAGTAAGATCAAAGGAATTATTTGAAGGATATCAAGTAATATATGAAACTTCTAAAGATATAAGTGATGGAGATAGAGTATATATTGAGGAGGCGTAATATATGACAGTAGTCAAAAGAACAATAAAAATAAGTATAGTAGCACTAGTTACAATTCTGGTTATGTTACTATCAATTTTAGTAATAGATAATATTACAACTCAAATAGGCGAATATACCCAGCTTAATTATGATATAAATTCAGAATATGATGCTATGACAATTGGGAGCTTTGAAGAAATATTAAAAGAAATCAATGATGAAAATATAGCCTTTTCTTTTTCTGATAGTGATTTTGAATATAAAGAAAAAGTAATTACAGCACAATATATTAATGAATACTATTTTAAAATTAATGATAATTTATTATATGGAAAAGATTTTACAACAGAAAATATAGAAAATAAAGATAAGCTAGTTATAATTGGAAGTACATTAGCAAGAGAATTGTTTTTAAATTCAAATGCTGTAGGTAAAACAATTACGGTTAATTCAGAAAAATATAAAATAAGTGGAATATACAGCGATGAAGAAAACATTATTAATGATTATTCTAAAAACGGTAGGTCATATATGTTTTTTCCATATACAAATAAAATAGAGTATGAAAAAAATTATATTGATATGATAATATATAATAATAATTCAAAATCATCAATTTTACTAGAACAAATGACTTTAGATGATACATATTATAAAGTCGATTTTTCTGATAAAACAAAAGTAATAAATGATTTTTTAGTAATAATTAATTTAATTATATATATAGGTGTTGTGATTATAGTTTTAAAGATTAGAAAAACAGCAAATAAAAGGTTGTTAAAAAGCATTAAAAAATCAAGAGAGAATAATTATATACTAGAAGGAATCAAATCTGAACCTATAAAATATATAGGATACATTTTTAGTTTAATAATTGTGCCTGTAGCTTTAGTAGGTGCGTTTATAATAATTGATTTTAATATTTTTATTCCATCAGAATATATACCAAATGATAACATATTTGATATTGCCCAATATATAGAAAGAATTACATATTTTCAAAATGAATATAATAAGACATTACTTTTAGGAGATATTTTCACGATTAATCTTTATAAAAACTCGTTTAATCTACTAGTATATTTAATCACAATTTTTATGATTACTTACATTTTATTAACTAAACTTATAATAAATCTAATTAATTATTTAAGAGAAAAGAAAAGATAGATTATAATAATTTGTAGTCTTTCCATACACTCGACAGCATGAGAGGAAGCAGTTTAAGTACCGCTAAAACAGCTCTTGAGGGTTTTATAAATGCAATGTCTGAAGAAGATTATGCAGCTCTTGTTGAATTTAATGATTACGGAAGAACAATATGTGATTTAAGTTCAACTGATGAACAATTAATAGACGGTGTTAATTCATTAGTAGCACAAGGTGGTACGAACGTAAGCAGTGGAATTTACATTGGAATAGCGAATTTACTTGACACAAGATTTCAAAGAGGTAATGAAAAAGTTATGGTTCTTATCTGCGATGGTGATGTAAACGATACACAAAATGCCGTGGAACTAGCAATAGAAAATGATATTAAAATATATACTGTGAATGTGAGAAATTCACAACACTCAAAATTGCAATCTATTGCCACTCAAACAGGAGGAGAATACTATTATGCATATATAGTGCAAGAATTAGTAAATATTATCTATGAAATAAGTTCGCAAAATTTGATTGCTATTAACACGTTTGACAAAGACAAAGATGGATTGCCAGATGTATTTGAAAAAAATGGTATGAGACTAGCTAATGGTCAAATTATATACACAGACCCCGATAATCCAGATACAGATGGAGATGGGTTAAAAGATGGATATGAAATGGGTCAACTTAGAAGTAATATTAATATCCCCCAGACAGAAACATATAGCTTATTTCCTAATGGTCAAAAATCTATTCCGTACCCAGGTATGTATATAGGATACGACACGTTTGCAATGCTACACATGTATTTTGAGTGCAAAAGTAGTCCTATAGGACCAGACGAAGATGGTGATGGTGTTTATGATATAGATGATAATAGTCCTCTTAAATATGAATATTCAGGAATCATTAGTAAAGGCGAATTTGGGTCTATAGAATTTGAAGATCAAACATATAACATAGTAGTGCAAGATCATACACAACAATATATCACTTCGTCGTCTCATACAAAAAACCAGGCTTGGGTTACTGTTGATGAAAGACTATTAAGTGACTATAAATTTGACGGGGCAAAATTTTGGGCAGGGTTGAATTCTGTAGAATTAGGAGAGCCTAAGTTGAAAAATACAATGGGTCTTTCAGCTATGAACTTATTCTCAGGAGTTCTAACATCTGCAAATGCAAGCGTGGACAGTAATTATATTTTATTTTCCTTTTAGAGATGAGCAAAACAACTAATTGTATGAACAGAGAAAATAAAAATGTTGATAAAAACAAGAACAAAATAAAAAAGAGTATAACAAAGAAACGCTAAGGCAAAAATGCATTAACGAAAGCTAAAAAATATAAAAAATATAACTTAAGCGATTCTTTTGATAGATTTTAGGCTTTTAATGTAGCTAGGCTTTTTA
>CAYJGB010000040.1:0-13492 GCA_964369405.1 uncultured Eubacteriales bacterium | reverse complement strand
ATAGGCCCACAGGGGATAGCAGGAATTCAAGGAGCAAAAGGTGATACAGGAGCAACAGGACCACAAGGTCCAGCAGGAGAAAAAGGAGACACAGGAGCACAAGGAGCAAAAGGTGATACTGGAGCAACAGGGGCACAAGGACAAAAAGGTGATACAGGAGCTATTGGACCTAGAGGTGATACAGGTGCAGTAGGACCTCAAGGGCCTACAGGAGCAACAGGACCGCAAGGTCCTATGGGACCAAAAGGTGACTCTGGTTGTTGCTGTTGTCAACCAGGGCCAACTGGTCCGCAAGGTCCACAAGGGTCTATAGGTGCTACAGGTGCACAAGGGCCTCAAGGTCGTTCAGGAGGGTCGGTTTGTCCGTGTGAAATTACTTTTGGTAAAGTTATAGATTTTCTATTAGAAAATGAATTTATTTTTGATGCAACAATCAATGCACCATTTGAATTAACTGTATCTAGTACAGAGGAAACACCAGCTCAGATTTATAATACGTGGTCTGTTGAATTTGAAGATGGTATTGTTGTACCTATGTGTAAGTTTGAAGCAGTATATCTTAGCTTTACAACAGAGCAAGAAAGAGAAACTTTTATTAGTTTACTACGTGTAGTATTAGGTCAAACACTTAATTGCTGTCATGATTGTGGTTCGTGTGATGTATGCCCAGAAATATTAGCGGTTACACAATATAACAGTATTATTGATATGCCTGCAAGCTGTAATTATGAATATTATTTGGACTCTGCGTGCAACTGTAATGATTCAAAATGCGACACAATAGCAAAGAGAGTAGATATTTGTAGCTTTACCAATACAACAGGTGAGAAATTACGATTGATAGTTGAGCGTAAACAAGCAGAAAATCATACAGTAGGTGTGATTGCAAGTTTAAAAACTGAAATTCTTCCAACATCAGCAGTTAAAACTATAGAAGCTACAGGATTATCAAGTGTACTTTTATCTTATGAAGATAATGGGATTTTTGAGGTTGCACTTGTATGCTTAGAAGACGTGACAGTAATACAATTTTTAGAAGAATAAGAGGTTTTAAAGATAACTTTAGAACTTAAAATAAACATTTTACGGTCGCCCGCTCATTTAAATCGAAGATTTAAATGCAAAGACACCAACACTACCTCTATAGTTTTTATAGGAGGGTGTTGGTGTCTTTTGGGTCGAAACTTAAAGTTTCGACCAGCGGGCGACCGTAAAGTGTTTATTTTACTATCGTTTTCATCTCTTTAATGTATTGTTTAATTGGCTCAATGCAATCACCTTTGTATTTTTTAACAAGCTTCACAACCATACATTCTTCAACAATTCCATCAACTAGTGCTAAAACCTCTTTGTTAGGGTTCTCTACACTAACACTCATTGGTAGTATTATTGGAATATCGCTAACTTCTCTAACTGTATTTATTAATTCAGGTAATGGCATAAATGCAGGAATACAATATATAAAACCAGTTGAGTTCTTACACATAGTTTGCATTCTCTCTTTTTCGTTTATAGCTACATAATTAATTAAATCTATATCATATTTTTCACAATAAGGTAAAAGCTCTTCTCTCTCTTCATAAGGTACATCAGGTACGATTATTGCACAGATAGAGTTTTCTTTGCATTGTTTTAAGAATTTTTCAACTCCATATACAAATATAGGATTCATATATGATAAAAACGCTATTGGTACATCTGTTACTTTTCTAGCTTCTTTTATTGCATCAAATATTTTATCGCTAGTAACTCCAGCTTTTAACGCTTGGAAATCTGCCTCTTTTATTACAGCATCTTCTGCTATAGGGTCTGAAAATGGAATACCGATTTGTATTAAATCAGCACCACTTTCACCTAATGCTATGATTATATCTTTAGTCATATCTAGGCTAGGGTCGCCTGCTGTTATAAATGGTATAAATGCTTTTTTGTTTTTAAATATTTCTCTTGTATTATTCATATATATTTTCACCTCTATATCTTGCTATTGCAGCAACATCTTTATCGCCTCTACCTGATAAATTAATAACCATAATTTCATCTTTTTCCATAGTCTTAGCTAGTTTAAGTGCATATGCTACAGCATGAGAACTTTCAATTGCAGGTATTATACCTTCTGTAATTGATAAATATTCAAACGCATTAACAGCTTCTTCGTCAGTAATAGGATAATATTCAGCTCTGCCAATATCGTGTAAATGAGCATGCTCAGGGCCTACACCTGGATAGTCTAGTCCGGCTGATATAGAATATACAGGGCTGATTTGACCATATTCATCTTGACAAAAGTAAGTTTTCATACCATGGAAAACACCTAAAGTACCTTTTGTCATAGTAGCAGCGTGCTTTTCAGTATCTGCACCAAGACCAGCGCCTTCACAGCCGATTAATCTAACATCTTTATCATCAATAAACTCACTAAAAGCACCAATAGCATTACTACCGCCGCCGACACAAGCAACTACAGCGTTTGGAAGTCTTCCTTCTTTTTCAAGAATTTGAGCCTTTATCTCTTTGCTAATGATACCTTGAAAATCTCTAACAATAGTAGGGAACGGGTGAGGTCCTACAGCAGAGCCTAAAACGTAGTGAGTATCAGAAATACGGTGTAACCACTCGCACATAGCAGCATTTACAGCATCTTTTAGAGTTTGAGTACCAGAAGTAACGGCGTGAACTTTAGCACCAAGTAGACGCATTCTATAAACATTTAGTGATTGTCTATCTGTATCTTCCTTACCCATATAAATTTCACATTCTAAACCCATGAGAGCCGCAGCAGTAGCAGTAGCAACACCATGTTGACCAGCACCAGTTTCAGCAATAACTCGTTTTTTACCCATTTTCTTAGCAAGTAGGACTTGACCTAAAACATTATTGATTTTATGAGAACCAGTATGATTTAAATCTTCTCTTTTTAAATAGATTTTAGGACCATTTAAATCTTTAGTCATCTTCTCAGCATAGTATAGAAGTGAAGGTCTACCAGCGTATTCACGTAGTAGAGTTTCAAATTCCTCTATAAATTCTGGGTCTTTAGAATAATGTTCATAAGAACTAGTAAGTTCGTTCATTGCTCCCATAAGCATTTCTGGCACAAACTGTCCACCATGCACACCAAATTTTCCATTTTTCATCTTGACACATCCTTTTGTTTGATTATTAAGATAAATAAAAAAACAAGCTATTTATCCCTATAAAGGGACAAAAGCTTGTAAACTTCTGCGGTACCACCCAAATTGACGATAAATCGCCCACTTTACATACAAATAATATGCTCCTTAATGATAACGGTAAAGGAAACCCCGTCTAGTCCTAATAAAAGCTAATTTTTCAGACAGCCCTCACAAGTCCATTCAAAAACAATAATTGCAGTGCTTTCACCAACCGACTGCTCTCTAAAAATTAACCAGTTTTTTACTAATCTTGCTCAAAGGTTTGTTTGTATTGTCATAATTATATATGTATATAAATCAAAAGTCAATAGGTTTTTTAAAATTAAAATTGGTTTAATGTGTTTAATATAAGTATTTATTCATTTAACGACCAACCAAAATCATCAGAATATATCATTTGTTTAGTCATTCCTCCGTCAATACATATGTTTTCGCCTGTTATAAAACTTGCTTTATCACTACATAAAAATAAAACCATATTTGCAATATCTAAAGGAGTTCCAACTTTATTTACTAAATGCTGAGAAATATCAGTGCTACTTAGCTGTTCATTAGTAGTATTTATAAAACCTGGTGATATTGAATTAACTCGAACATGCCCTTTTAAACTAACAGCTAGCGAATGTGTTAATGCACTTATTCCACCTTTTGCACTGGTGTAGCTTTCAGTTTGAGGTTGACTCATTCTATCTCTGCTAGAAGATATATTTACTATTGAAGCATTACTACTAAAATATTGTAAAAATAACTTTGTTAAGTAAAACGGTGCTGTTATGCCTACATTTAAAGCATAATTAAATTCTTCATATGAACAGTTATCTATACCTTTCATTTGTGGTAATGCATTATTAATCAAATAATCAACCTTACCATATTCAGAAATAATTTTTTTAGAAAAATCTTCTAATACTTCTTTTTTAGATATATCCCCTGTATAGTAAGAGTTTTCTTTGATATCTATATTACAAACATAAGCATTAGCTTTTTCAAACTCTTCACATATAGATTTTCCAATACCACTTGCTCCACCAGTAACTACAACTACTTTATTACTAAAATCCATTTAAAAACCTCCATAGTTATTATAGTTCAAAATCTTTTGGGTCATATTTTGGTAGATTAGAAACTTGTGTAGGTACTCTAAGTAGTGGATTATATTTAAAACCTCTGCATTTACCGTTTATAATTTCTTTTTTAGCTTTACATATTTTAATTATATCGTCTGCTTTTTCACAATTATCACAAAAATCGCAGTTAGGTTCTATGTTATTGCCAAAAAGTCTATAAAATTTCATAATTTAACCTCTTTTAAAGTCTATTTTATTCTTGTATTATAACATTAAATTTATTATAATGTAAAGATAAAGAAAAATATTACAGGAGGATTTATTATAATGAGATTTGAAAGTAATGTAATGAATTTAAAAAATGCAGATAGTACACCATATTTAACATACAAGAAGATAGATGAAATAGAATTTGTAAAACACTGCTTTTCAACAAGACTAGGAGGAGTAAGTGAAGGTGAGTTTGAAAGTATGAACTTAAGTTTTGGAAGAGGAGATAGCAAGGAAAATGTAATTGAGAATTATAAAAAGTTATGTAGTAGTGTAGGTTTTGATTTTGAAACATTAGTAGCCTCTGCACAAGACCATAATAGTGTGGTGAGATGTGTAACTAGTAGTGAAAGAGGAATAGGGATAACTAAGCCACGAGATATGGAAAGTGTAGATGCTTTAATAACAAATGAGAAGAATGTAACATTAGTAACGTATTATGCTGATTGTACACCATTGTATTTTGTAGATACAAATAAAAAAGTTATAGGGCTTGCACATGCTGGATGGAGAGGAACAGTAAAAAGAATAGGTCAAGAAGTGATTAAAAGTATGGAAGAAAACTATAGCAGTCAAGCAGAAGATATAATAGTTGCAATAGGACCTGCAATATCTCAGTGTTGTTATGAAGTAGACGAAGAATGTTGTAAACATTTTAAGGAAATGAAAGATTTAAATACAGATAGATTTATAGAAAAAAAAGAAAACGGAAAATATATGCTAGATTTACTAGAAGCAAATAGACAAA
This sequence comes from uncultured Eubacteriales bacterium, assembly GCA_964369405.1. GTDB lineage: Bacteria > Bacillota > Clostridia > Oscillospirales > Acutalibacteraceae > CAYJFG01. The sequence continues at coordinate 8,231 of CAYJGB010000040.1, read as the reverse complement.
TAGTATTAAAGTCAGGAGTTAAAGAAAGCAATATAGTAATAAGTGATTTATGTACAAAATGTAATAGTGAGCTATTGTGGTCGCATAGAGAAACAAAAGGTAAGCGTGGAGGAATGGCAGCGTTTATGAGCATAAAATAATGATTAATGATTAAGGGAAGTGTAAAAAATATGGGAATATATGAGATAGCAAAAAAGAAAGTATATTTTGAGGCTTGTGGAGATACCTTGATAAGTAGAGCAAAAAAATATAAAATAGATGATAGTAAAATAGATAAAAATGATTGTGATATAATAATAGAATTAGATGACAAAGAATTTATAGAGTATAAGGAAAAACATAAGCATTATGGATATAGTGCGTTAGAATATGCATGGGTAGGAACAAAATTCTATAGAGGATTATTAGAGCTTGATGGAATGTATTTACATTCTTCAGTTGTAGCAGTAGATGATAAAGCTTATATTTTTTCAGCAGATAGTGGAGTAGGAAAGTCTACACATACAAGACTATGGAAAGAATATTTTGGAGAAAGAGCAGAGATAATAAATGACGATAAACCTGCTATACTGTTTGAAAACGGAGAAATAAGAGCGTATGGGACACCGTTTTGTGGAAAGAATGATATAAACGAAAACAAAGGTGTAGTAATACAATCATTATGCTTTTTAGAACGAGGAGAAAGAAACGAAATAGAGAAAATAGGAACAGAAGATGCAATAAGAAGACTTTATTGTCAACTTTTATATTCAGATAATGAAGAACAAATGATAAAACTATTAAACTTGATTGATGTATTTTTAAGAAATATTCAAGTATATGTATTAAAATGCACAATAAGTGAAGAAGCGGTAAAAACAGCATATGAAGAAATGAGTAAATAAAGGGAGTGTAAAGAGTGAAAAATAAGAAGAGAATAATAAGAGCTATCTTAGTGGCGTTAATGCTTTCTACATTTATGTTAAGTGGATGTAGTAACAATAGCAACACACAAGAAACAGAAAGTGAAACTACACAAAGCACAACAATGGAAGAGTTGCAATCAACTACAGCAGAAGAACAAACGCAAGAAGAACAAACACAAGAAGAAACACAAATTGAAGAAATAACAGAAGAAAACGAAGAAACATTGCCACAAATTGATGAAGGTTATAACGAAGAAATACCAGATATAACAGGAGAATGGGAAGCACTAGACGGAGAAAGTGTATCATCAGGAGTGCAGATGTCGTTAGTAGAAATTTATGGAACGTCAGCAAAATATGGTGGAACATTAAAACTTAACAGTGACGGAACAATGTTTGTAAGTGTTGGAGTTGATACAGGGAAAGATAACGAAGGAACATATACAGTAGATAATAGTGGAATACATATAGTATATGAAAGTGGAGCAGAGGAAACTTTTTACTACTATGATGATTTAAGAGAAATGCCAGTAATAAAAGCAAAACTTGGAGATTATTACATATATTTTATACAAGCACAGTAATTATATAGCATATGAACATTTATTAGTCTTGACTAGCCGTCTAAAATTTTATATTGATGCGTTAAATTTAATAGGAATATGACGATAAACAGAGTATAAGACACAAGTCAGAAGTTTAATACTCTGTTTTTATTTGTGCTAGAGAATACAAAAAGTCCTAACATTTATAATTGCATAAAAATAACTTGACTTTTACTTCTCTTTTTATTATAATTTTACATAAGAGTTCTTATTTTTGAGGGGTTTGAATAATAAGAATTATAGAGCAAATTTATTTTAAGGGAGAAGTGAACTTATGAAAGAAAACAAACTAGGAGCAAGAAATAGTTTTTCTGGTCAAATTGGTTTTGTACTTGCAGCGGCAGGTTCAGCAGTTGGACTAGGAAATATATGGAGGTTTCCGTATCTAGCAGCAGAATATGGTGGAGGAATTTTCTTATTAGTGTATGTTATTTTACTAGTTACATTTGGTGCTGTATTAATGTTAATAGAAATTTCTATTGGTAGAAAAACAGGGCTTAGTGCAATTGGAGCATTTAAAAAACTGAATAAAAAATTCGCCTTTTTAGGTGTACTGGCAGCATTAGTGCCAATGATAATTTTACCATACTATAGTGTTATAGGTGGTTGGGTACTAAAATACTTATCAGCATATGTGACAGGGCAGGGTAGTGCTGTTGCAAGTGATGAGTTTTTTGGTGGCTATATTTCTCAAACATACGAGCCACTAGGTTGGCTATTACTGTTTATAGGTGTAACAGCGTTGATAGTGTTCCTAGGCGTTGAAAAAGGTATTGAAAAAGCAAGTAAATTTATGATGCCTGTTTTAATTGTTTTAATGGTAGGTATAACTGCATATACTCTTACTAGACCAGGAGCATTTGACGGTGTACTATTTTACATAACCCCAGATTTTTCAAAATTTTCTATTATGACTGTAGTTGCAGCATTAGGACAGCTGTTTTATTCAATGTCGCTTGCTATGGGTATTATGATTACATTCGGCTCTTATTTAAAGAAAGATGCAAATATCAAAAAGAGTGTACGTCAAATTGAGATTTTTGATACAGGTATTGCATTCTTAGCAGGGCTTATGATTATACCAGCTGTATTTGCTTTCTCTGGTGGAAATGAAGAAAGCATCAACGCTGGAGCAGGGCTAATGTTTGTTACAATGCCAAAAGTATTTGCAGATTTCCAATTTGGCGAAATAATAGGAGGAGTGTTCTTCCTACTAGTAGCATTCGCAGCACTTACATCAACAATTTCACTTATGGAAACAATTGTTTCTATATTCTGTGACAAATTCAAATGGAAAAGACGTCCGACTTGTTTAGTAGTAGCTTTAGCCTGTTTTTTATTAGCAATACCATCTTCATTAGGATTTGGAGTATGGGATTCTGTACAAATTATCGGATTAAGCTTCTTAGACTTCTTTGACTTTATCAGCAATGGAATAATAATGCCATTAGTAGCTTTATTTACTTGTATATTTGTAGGTTATGTAATAAAACCACAAAGTGTAATATCAGAAATAAGGTCATCTGGAACATATAAAAGCGAAAAATTCTTTACAATAATGGTTAAATATGTAGCACCAGTATTTTTGTTAGTAATATTTATAACAGAAATATTAAAACTATTAGGAGTAGTTACTGTTTAATATAATATAATAAATAAATAAAAGTGTACCTATCAATTGCTTAAAGTTAATTGGTAGGTACACTTGTTTTTTTGAATATTATTTGACAAAAATATACAACGCTACGGGGTGTTTCTTTTAACACAAAAAACAATCCGCAACAGATTTAATTTTCTGTTACGGAATAAAAAACACATTTTATTATATTTTACGAAAAATTTACCATTTTTCACAAAAAACACTTGACAAATTACACTTATAATAATACAATAAATTAATGTATCATAATGGCGTAAAGTGCCTATTTAGACTTTCTATGTTTAGATATTAGCACATATTTTGATAAAAATCAATCTTTTTTTTGTTTTTATTTTCGTTATTATTTGTAAGCGTATTGAATGTACTTAATTTTCAGGATGGAGTGAACGCCCATGGCAAATGTCAAGCCATTTAAACTTGGAAGAAACGAGAGAATGAGCTACTCTAAAATCAATGAGGTTATTGAAATGCCTAATCTTATTGAAATTCAAAAAAAATCATATCAGTGGTTTTTAGAATCAGGGCTCAAAGATGTATTTAAAGATGTTTCTGGTATCGTAGACTTTTCAGGAAACTTAGTTCTTGATTTTGTTGATTACTCTTTAGATGCAGATAACCCTAACTATAGTGTTATTGAATGTAAAGAGAGAGATGCAACATATTCAGCACCTCTTAGAGTTGTGGCACGTCTTTTAAACAAAGAAACTGGTGAAATAAAAGAATCTAACGTCTTTATGGGGGACTTTCCATTAATGACTGATAGTGGTACTTTTGTAATCAATGGTGCAGAGCGTGTAATTGTTTCTCAGCTTGTAAGGTCACCAGGTGTTTACTACAAGATGGAATATGATAAAACAGGTAAGAAATTATTTAGCTCAACTGTAATACCTAACAGAGGTGCATGGCTTGAGTATGAAAACGATATAAACGATGTATTATATGTTCGTATAGATAAAAATCGTAAAATTCCAATAACTGTATTTATAAGAGCTTTAGGTATGGAGTCTGACGCTCAGATTTTAGATTTCTTTGGCGATGATGAAAGAATTAGAGCAACTATAGAAAAAGACCCAACAAAAACAATTGACGATGCTATGATAGAAGTGTATCGCAAATTAAAACCTAGTGAGCCAGCAAACTTAGAAAGTGCTAAAATTCATATTCATAACTTGTTCTTTGACACAAGACGCTATGATATGTCTAGAGTTGGTAGATATAAATATAATAAGAAATTAGGAATTAGCGAAAGATTAGTTAATAATAAAATTTCTGAACCAATTGTAAACCCTAGAACAGGCGAAGTTATGGCTATGCCTGGCGAAGTTATAAATAGTCAAAAAGCATTAGAGATTGAAAACGCTGGTGTGCGTTTTGCAACTGTTCAAATTGAAGACAAGCATGTAAAAATCGTATCTAATGGTATGGTTGATATTTCTTGTTATGTTGATTTTGATGCTGAAAAAGAATGTGATATTAACGAAAAAGTTTCTTTTGCAGTGTTATCAGAGATATTAGACCAAAACCTTGAGGGCGAAGAGCTTAAAGAAGTTATTCGTGAAAGAAAAGGCGACTTAATACCTAATCATATTATTATCGATGATATTTTTGCTACTATCAACTTTATGAACTGCCTAGCTTGTGGTGTTGGTACTATTGATGATATCGACCACTTAGGTAATAGACGTATTAGAAGTGTTGGCGAACTACTTCAAAACCAATTTAGAATTGGTTTTACTAGACTTGAAAGAGTTATTAGAGAGAGAATGACTCTGCAAGCACAAGATTTAGAAAACTTATCTCCAAGTGGACTTATCAACATCAGACCAGTTACTGCTGCTATTAAAGAGTTCTTTGGTTCATCACCTTTATCACAATTTATGGACCAAACTAACCCTCTAGCAGAGCTTACACATAAAAGAAGATTGTCAGCGTTAGGCCCTGGTGGTCTATCAAGAGATAGAGCAGGATTTGAAGTACGTGACGTTCACTATAGCCACTACGGTAGAATGTGCCCTATTGAAACACCAGAGGGACCAAACATCGGACTTATCTCTTATTTAGCGTCATTTGCACGCATAAATAAATATGGTTTTATAGAAGCTCCTTTTAGAAAAGTAGATAAAGAATCTGGAGTTGTTACTGATGAAGTTGTTTATATGACAGCTGATGTAGAAGATTCTTATACAGTTGCTCAAGCAAATGAACCTTTAGACGAAAACGGTAGATTTGTTAACCCTAAAGCAAATGGTAGATATCGTGACGAGTTCGTAGAACTTGAAAGCTCAAAGTTTGACTTTATGGACGTTTCTCCTAGAATGGTTGTTTCAGTTGCTACTGCTATGATTCCATTCCTTGAAAACGATGATGCTAACCGTGCACTTATGGGCTCTAACATGCAACGTCAAGCAGTGCCACTTCTTGTTACTGAATCTCCAATAGTCGGAACTGGTATGGAATACAAAGCAGGTGTTGACTCAGGTGTTTGTATTCTTGCAGAAGAAGACGGCGTAGTATTAAGTGTTAGTGCAGATAAAATATCTGTTAGATATGACTCTGGCAGAATACAAGACTTTGTTGTTACTAAGTTCTTGCGTTCTAACCAAAGTACTTGTATCAATCAAATACCAGTTGTAGAGCAAGGTCAAAGAGTAGTAGCTAAAGAAGTATTAGCTGACGGTCCTGCTACTAGCAATGGCGAAATTAGTCTTGGTAAAAACGCACTTATAGGCTTTATGACTTGGGAAGGTTATAACTATGAAGATGCTGTTTTAATCAACGAGAAAATAGTTCGTGATGATGTATACACATCAATTCATATAGAAGAGTACGAAACAGAGGCAAGAGATACTAAACTAGGTCCTGAAGAAATTACAAGAGATATACCAAACGTGGGCGAAGATATGCTTAAAGACCTTGATGACAAGGGTATTATACGCATAGGTGCAGAAGTTCACGCAGGTGATATATTAGTAGGTAAAGTAACTCCAAAAGGAGAAACAGAGCTTACAGCAGAAGAAAGACTACTAAGAGCAATCTTTGGTGAAAAAGCAAGAGAAGTTAGAGATACATCTCTTAGAGTACCACATGGAGAATGTGGTATAGTAGTAGATGTTAAAGTGTTTACAAGAGAAAATAGTCATGATGAACTACAACCTGGTGTAAACAAAGTAGTAAGATGTTATCTAGCACAAAAGAGAAAAATATCTGTCGGTGATAAAATGGCTGGACGTCATGGTAATAAGGGTGTTGTATCAAGAATATTACCAGTTGAAGATATGCCATTCTTACCAGACGGTACACCACTTGATATCGTGTTAAACCCACTTGGCGTACCATCACGTATGAACATCGGTCAGGTGCTAGAAGTTCATTTAGGATATGCAGCTAAAGCACTAGGCTGGAAGATTATGACACCTGTATTTGACGGTGCTCACGAAGAAGATATTTTTGAAGCGTTTAGAGATGCAGGCTACAGAGATGACGGTAAAACAATGCTTAAAGATGGTAGAACTGGTGAGTATTTCGACAACCCAGTTACAGTAGGTTATATGTACTACTTAAAACTACATCACCTTGTAGATGATAAAATCCATGCTCGTTCAACAGGACCATACTCACTAGTAACACAACAACCATTGGGTGGTAAAGCACAGTTTGGTGGACAACGTTTTGGAGAGATGGAAGTTTGGGCATTAGAGGCTTATGGTGCTGCTTACACATTACAAGAGATATTAACAGTTAAGTCAGATGACGTTGTAGGACGTGTTAAGACTTATGAATCAATAGTAAAAGGACAAAATATACCAAAACCAGGTATACCTGAATCATTTAAAGTATTAATAAAAGAATTACAATCATTATCACTAGACGTTAAAGTTTTAGATAAAGATGATATGGAAATTGACTTAAAACAAAACTTTGATGAAGATGATGATATACCAGTAGCAAACAATGCTACACTAGAAGAAGACGAAGTTATGACAACTATGGACGGATACTTATTAGAAGATGACCCAGACGGCGAAAATATGTTTGATGAAAGTTCAATAGTAGAAGATAGTGATGATTCTGACTTTGACAGTGCAAGCGATGCTGATTCTTTTAGCGATGATTATAGCGAAGAATATTAAGGGAGGTAGTAGAAACTATGGAATTTAATGTATTTGAATCTATAAAAATAGGACTTGCATCTCCTGATAATATGAGAGACTGGTCTTATGGCGAAGTAAAAAAACCAGAAACAATTAACTACCGTACTTTAAAGCCAGAAAAAGAGGGTCTGTTCTGCGAAAGAATATTTGGACCACAAAAAGACTGGGAATGTAATTGTGGTAAGTATAAAAGAATTAGATATAAAGGCAAAGTTTGTGATAGATGTGGCGTTGAAGTAACACGTTCTAAAGTTAGAAGAGAGCGTATGGGACATATTGAGCTTGCAGCTCCAGTATCTCATATATGGTACTTTAAAGGTATCCCGTCTAGAATAGGGCTAATGCTAGATATATCACCTAGACTGTTAGAAAAAGTTTTGTATTTTGCAGCTTATATAGTTACAGATGCAGGCTCTGCTGAGGGTAGTGGTCTTGCAAAATATCAAATATTAACTGAGGCAGAATACAGAGAATACAGAGAAAAATATGAAGATGATTTTTCTGCTGATATGGGTGCTGAAACTATTAAAAAACTTTTAGCTGAAATTAATTTAGAAGAGTTGTCAGACAAACTTAGAAATGAGTTAAATGATGGGGCTTCTGGTCAAAAAAGAGCTAGAATAATTAAGAGATTAGAAGTAGTAGATAGCTTTAAATCATCTGGCAACAGACCAGAGTGGATGATAATGGACGTAGTTCCAGTAATTCCACCAGATATACGTCCAATGGTTCAACTTGATGGTGGACGTTTTGCAACTAGTGATTTAAACGATTTGTATAGAAGAGTAATCAACAGAAATAACCGTTTAAAAAGATTGTTAGAGTTACAAGCTCCAGATATAATCATTAGAAACGAAAAACGTATGTTACAAGAAGCTGTTGATGCACTTATAGATAATGGTAGACGTGG
>CAYJGB010000039.1:0-14242 GCA_964369405.1 uncultured Eubacteriales bacterium | reverse complement strand
TTATTAATTTGCCATAAACGCTCATTTGTTGCTTTACTTTTTTCAAAGTTACTACTTAAATTTATAAGTTTAATTGCATAATCAGAAGCGAGCATACCATGTTCTTTCATATGTCCTGTTGCTACCGCTTGACCTGCAACACGCAAAGCTAATTGTGCAATTTATCTTCACAACTTTTTGCAAGTCTATGTATTCGAAAACCAACTTGTCTTGCGTCGTACATTCTTACTGCACCATCTTGCCATTTTTGATTAATTAAAAATCCAGAGTATATTATTTCATTATTTAAAAATTGTGGAGCATATTCTTGTAAAATATGTGTCGCAATCTCTATTGCCCAAGAGGCAACTTGATTTTGTGTAGCTTTTTCAAACAGCAAATCGAGTTCCTCACGTAATATGTCATCATCATTAATTTTGATTTTTTTCAACGTTGCCATAAATTATCTCCGTGCTGATGTAAGCGTTCAACCTCTCTAAAATTGTTACTTAAAGGTTATCACTCTTAATTTGTTTAAATGGTTAGGCTGTGCTTTATACCGTCAACTACTTATTTTGTGAGCTTATATAATATTCTGTTTCCACCTGTCATTTCGTCTTTTATTCTATCATATTCTTTCCAAGCACTTTTAACATAAAAAGCATTTCCTCTTTCATTCGCATCAAAACATTCTAATTTTAGTTCTTTATACTGCTTTAATTTTTCAGGAATAATTTTGTCACAAAAATACCTCACAGCGCCTGTGCCGTGGAATGGTATATCTATCATTAAAAAATGCATCAGTTCCTCACGCCATATCATCATTCCTATAAGTTTATCATATTTCAGCAATATGCTCATGTTGGGAATATCATTTACCATGTCATTATCACATGAGCCACTGTTGATATACAAATCTACTGCTTCATCGCCTAAATATTGTCTGGTGATTTTATCGGTTACATCTCGTGCTATTCTCAAAATTTCGTCTTTATCGGTCAGCTCTGCTTTTCGTATTGTATAACTCATTTTGTTGTTCTCCATTCTGCTGTAAAAGGTTTGTACGGTTGGGCAGTGTCTTAATTGTTCATCAACGCACAGAGCGTCTATAACCCCAACCTTACGCTCTTTGAGTATAGGATTTTTTGATACTTCTTTCAAAGTTGCTATGCAATACGTAACCACCGAAGAATTCAGGTCATATACTAAAGCTATAGTATTTTCATCATTTTGCAAAAATTCAAAATATTCTCTGGAAAGTGGATCAATATCGTTGTATATGACAGGACGATTTTTAACGTGAAGGTTATGGACTTGGATCATTAATTCCCTCAATTCGTTAAAATCAGTGCTTGTTAGTTCTATAATCAAGTTTCATTTTCTCCCATTGTTTAATCATTTATTTATCATACATAGTAGGATGTAAACAGAAAGTGTCGTAAATAATTTCTAAAACATTATATCATAGTCAAGGTAAAAATTAAATACGCAATTTCAGGAAGAAAAATTTACATTTTTACTGTATAATAAAGATGTGCAAAGTAAGCGCGGTGGCAAGATGTATTTTGAGTATGGCGAAAAAGAAATTAATTACTTAAAGAAAAAAGATAAACGCTTAGGCGAAGCAATAGACAAAATCGGCATGCTTAAAAGACCGATTGACACAGATATATTCACTGCAATTATTCGTGCTATACTTGGACAACAGGTGTCTATGCAAGCGAGAGAAACTGTCTTTGCAAGAATGCAAACTGCTCTTTCAGGCATTTCAGCTAAAAGCATGAACAACTTAACAATAGAAGATATACAAGCATTTGGCACAACCTTTAAAAAAGCAGAATATATGAAAGATTTTGCACAGAAAGTGTACTGCAAGTGTGTATCTGTGCGCTATTGCAGCAGGAGCAATTCCGGAACTTGATGACCAGAAAAATAAAAAAGCTGTTAAAAAACAAGCTAACACAAATATTGATTATTTTTAATATATAGGTGGAGAAGAATATGTTTGACAGAGAATCCGAAATAAGAAAAGAGTTATTTTCACTTAGTGATGAAAAATTCCGAGAATTTGCGACGTCACTAATCCCCGGTTGTGATAATCTTATAGGGGTAAGAATTCCCATAATGCGAAAAATAGCAAAACGCATTGCAAAAGATAATCCGATAGATTTTCTTGACAATGCCCAAGATATATATTTTGAAGAAACAATGCTTAAAGCACTTATTATCGGAAACATGAAAGAAGATATTGAAGTAATACTCGAGCAAGTTGCGTTATTTGTTTCGAAAATCACAAATTGGTCACTTTGTGATAGCTTTTGTAATGAGCTTAAAATAGCAAGGCTACATAAAGAGCGAGTGTGGAAGTTTTTGCAGAGATACCACCAGTCAAGTGAAGCCTATGAGATACGATTTGCTGTGGTCATGTTTATATTCCATTTTATCAAAGAACAGTATCTTGATGATGTATTATTTATCTGCGATGTTATAACTCACGAAGATTACTATGTTAAAATGGCAGTTGCATGGTGCTTACAAGTGTGTTTTGTAAGTTTCCCAACCGAAACAATGGCATATCTTAAAAATAACAATTTAGATGACTTTACTTACAACAAGGCTTTGCAAAAAATCACAGAGTCGTTAAAAGTAGACAAAGCCACTAAAGAAATTATTAAATCTATGAAAAGGAAGTAGCTGTGTTATGGATAGTAAATTTAATATGACATTCACAGAAATGTATGATGCTGTAATTTCAAATGATGAAAGTTATGATACAGTTTTCTTTTATGCTGTAAAATCAACAGGAATATATTGCAGGCCGTCTTGTAAATCCAAAGCACCGAAAGTGGAAAACATAGAGTTTTACAAAACAGCAGAAGAAGCGATTAAAGCAGGATACCGACCTTGTAAAAGGTGCAGAAGTGATTTGCTCGATTATAAGCCAATGAAAGATATTGCCGAAAAACTCAAAAATCTCATTGATGATATGTTTCATGAGGTAGAAACTTTAAACAGCGAAATTGATAAACTTGGACTTTCACGCAAGCGAATGGTGGAAGTATTTAAAGATGAATATGGAAAAACACCAAGTAGCTATGTAAATGATTTAAGATATAAAGAGGCAGTTAGGCTTTTAGAACAGACAGATAATGAGATAATTGATATAGCCTACTCAGTGGGATTTAGCAGTCTATCAGCATTTTATAAATTTTTTAAAGAACGAGCGAATATGTCACCAGCAGCATATAGGAAAGGTATAAGATAATGAAAAATTTTGCAATTTACGAAACCAAATTCGGATATTTCAAAATGGAATATCTTGACGGAAACATAACTTTTTTCAAGAAAATATTTGAGGAAGTTATAACCGATTTTGGAACAAAAACCAATCTGACAGATAAGGCATATAAAGAGCTTTTAGAATATTTTGATGGCAAAAGAAAGACTTTCGGTGTGCCATATAAATTAAATGGCACAGATTTTCAAAAGAAAGTGTGGAGCGCACTGTGTAATATTCCTTACGGCGAAACAAGGAGCTATAAGGAAATTGCAGTAGCAGTTGGAAATCCTAAGGCAAGTCGTGCAGTCGGTATGGCGAATAATAAAAACCCTATAACAGTAATTGTGCCTTGTCATAGGGTTATAGGAACATCTGGAAAACTTGTAGAATATGCAGGTGGGCTTGCGATGAAAGAATTTTTACTTATATGGAGGAAGAAAACAAATGAGCAAATTTATTGTACTTTTTGAAGTAACACCAACAGACGAGGGCAAAGCAAGATATTTAGAACTTGCTTCAATGCTAAAACCAATGCTAAGTGGCTTTGATGGATTTATTTCGGCTGAAAGATTTCAAAGTCTTGTAGATGAGCGTAAAATTTTATCTATGAATGTTTGGGAAAGTGAAGAAGCGATGACGAAGTGGAGAACAATGACAGAGCATAGAATGAGCCAACTTGAGGGCAAAACTCGCCTATTTGAAAGTTATAAAATTTCTGTAACAAAGGTTATAAGGGAATATACTGATAAAGACAGAGAGCAAGCGCCAACTGACTCAAATGAGTATTTTGAATAATATCACTATGACAAGAGGTGGAAAATGATTGTAAACATAAGTGGCAGAACCGATATAGTAAACCATTATTCTGAATGGTTGTTTAATAGATTTGAGGAAGGCTATGCCCTTTCAAGAAACTCATTATTTCCACGACATATCAGAAGATATGAACTTACACCAGATAAAATAGACTGTATAATTTTTGGTTCAAAAAATTACGAACCCGTATTGCAACGTATTCACGAGATAACCGAGCGTTTCTCGTCATATTTTTACTATACTATTACTGCTTACGAAAAAGATGTAGAACCCGGAGTACCGAGTATAGATGAAAGTATAGAAACACTTCTTAAACTCGAAAAAATTGTTGGAGCAAAGAAAATTGCGTGGCGATATGATCCAGTTTTACTTACTGAAAAATATACAGTAGAGAGGCATCTTGAAACTTTTAAATATATGGCTAAAAAATTAACCGGTCAAATTGATAGATGTATTTTCAGTTTTGTTGAAATGTACTCTAAGCACAAGACAAATTTCCCGGAGCTTAAAACTATTACAAAATCTGAAATGGATATTTTATCAGAGGGTTTTGGAAAGATAGCAAAAAAATATGGATTTATACTTCAAACTTGTGGCCCCGAAGAAGATTATGCAAAATTTGGTATCAATTCATCTGGTTGTGTTACTTTGGATATACTTGGTAGTGCAAATGATTTAGAATTTCGTAATCTTAAACATAAGGGCTTTCGTGAGGGTTGCCACTGCATAGAAAGTCGTGATATTGGTATGTTAAACTCTTGTCCAAATGGTTGTAAATATTGTTATGCTAATAAAAGCATGGAACAGGCTGTTCAAAATTATAATATGCACGACCCTTTATCACCACTACTTATAGGTCACATAAAAGAAGATGATGATATAAAGCAAGGCTTACAAAAAACATTTTTGAAAAAACAGGTGATAAAATGAACTATGACTTATATTTTAAGGGCAAAAAAAGCGTATGGTTACCGCTTTATTTAAAACTGAAAAGCGAATTTGAAAAAGAGAAACTGCCTTTTGAGGAGCATTTCCCTAAAATGGGCATCGTATGGCGCAGCAGCTCGGCATTTGTAATTGTATATCCGAAAGTTAAATGTTTAGAGGTCAGCTTTTGTTGTGACGGTATAGACCCCGATGTCCCAACAGAAAAATATATGGTGATGTCATCGCATAGAGTCACGCACTATCTCGATATTGTTGATGAGAGTATGTTCCCTAAAATTATTGCTTGGATAAAAAAGTCATATCTTTTAACTCAAGAAATATAACTTCGCACAGGGCAATTCAGCAACGGATAAAAATGGTTCAACATAGAAAAAAGCCTGCTCACCACAGGTTTTTTTAACGCAATAAAGTTTCGTTTATATTTGCAAATCCCTTTTCTTGTAAACAGCACCTCCGACAATTAAGGCGGCTATGTAAACAATAATATAAACTATCAGGGTAAACATAGTTTTTTCTGAAATCTCTATTACTTCTGTCACATTTAGCATAATAAACGGCGAGAAGTATGTTAGCCACTCTGCCTTGTCGGCTAACAGTTCACCTAAATACCCAAGCATATAGCTTGCAAGCACTACTGATGATACCACAGAGCCTGTGCCAAGTTTTGCACTTAACCCCGAGAGCATAAACCCTATTCCACTAAACAAAATTGCAGAAAAGCTTGTGATTTTTGCAGCGGCGATAATGTCGGTTATTACAAAACTTTCACCACCACCGATAACCCCACAAGCGATTGTGGAAATTATTGCACCTGTTAATACTATAGCAACAGCTGTCAGTGACGTGAAATATTTTGAGATGTATATTTCAAGTCTACTGACAGCAAGCGAGTTTAAAAACTCTATCGACTTTGTTTTTTCCTCTTTTGTAATCAAACCGGCAGAAAAAGTAGCGGCAAATATTGATACAGCTACTAAAATAAGGTTGTAAATCATGCCAAAATATGTTATGTAATTGGACATATCCGACATATTTTCCATTCCAACAAACTGCATTAACTCCTGTGGCATGGCATCAAATTTTGCCTGTGCTAAGTCCTGTATCGAGGGGAAAAGTATCATGTAAAGGGTCATTATAGAAAAGATAGCGATGCTCCAACCTATTATCACTTTTCTCTGTGTCATTAAATTAAAAGAACATAGTCTAACGACATTTTTAAAATCAATGTTTTTCATAGCACTCACAACCTTTCTTATTCTCCTGTCTTATAATATGAGATAAACTCATCTTCTACCGTTTTAGTTTTAATTTCAAGGCTTTCCAAATCCATTTTTGAGAGCTTTTGTACGAGAGCATTTATATCTTCCTCAATCTCATAATTTTCAGATACTCCGTCCTTTGTGGTGTAAGAAACTATCTGCTTATGCTTAATTTTCACGTCTTTCATATCAAAGTAGTCTGCAATTTCACCAGCGACAATAATTGCTACTTTATCACAATATTTTTCAATTTCCGTTAAGTTGTGGCTGGATAGAAAAATCGTCTTTCCTGCTTGCTTTTCTTTTATTAAAAGCTCAAAAAACTTGTTTTGCATAAGTGGGTCAAGTCCGTTTGTTGGTTCATCAAATACCAAAAGTTCTGCATTTTTAATAAAGCCTTGGATTAAGGATAGTTTCTTCCTGTTTCCAAAGCTGAGTTCATTTATTTTTTTTAATAAGTCAAGTTCAAAATAGTCGCTAAGTTCTCGCATTTCCTCGGCTGAAGTTTCAGTAAATCCTAAAGCAAAACTGAGCAGTTTTTCACAGGTGATATTATCATAAAATGCTGATTCGCTCGGCACATAACTAACCCTGCGTTTTATTTCTTTGCTATCTTTTTCGCTGTCAAGCCCTAAAATGGTTATATTTCCTTGTGTGGGATTTAGCATACTTAGCATTGTTCTAAGTGTTGTGCTCTTTCCTGCACCATTTTTACCAACAAACCCAACGATTTGACCTTTGGGAACGGATAAATCTATTCCTTTAACTGCAGTGAACTTCCCGTAAGACTTAACAAAATCTTTAATTTCAATAATACTCATAGTACATCCTTTCGCATTACTTGAGGTTCTTGCTCTTAATGTTTCTCCAATAATTCATAAAGCCTTTTTTGCAAACCTATGATAACCTCCGATAGATTATCGCTATCTATCTGCTCTTTTTTGCTTACAAAGATATTTTCAAGCATTGAAATTAGCTTTGTAAAGTCATTCTTACGTGCTCGCTGTGCCAAAACTTCATCGGTACGGTCGATAATAACCTCGATAACATTTTCAAGAGTACCATCGGTTTGTACAAGTGGCACTGCAAAAACATCAAAAATTTTACTCCTACTATGCTTTAGGATTTCTTGTTGCATATACTCAACTTTGTAGCTTTCAAGACATCTTAAAACTGCACAATTCTCGCACAATGCTGTTCCAACACCCATGAATTTAAAGCATATTTCATTAGAAGAAACTTCCTCGGGCAATTCAAGATACCCACGCAAATAATCACTGGCAAAAAGAACTTTTCGGTCTTTGTCCATCAATATATATCCACAAGGAGTAGCTTCAAATATCTTTTCAAACAAAGCTGATAAATCAATACTTGATAGTTTTGACATTTCGGCTTCGGTGGCAATATCCATATTACCCAAAGTAATAACCCTCTCAAGGTGACTTGCGTTTCGTGCGGCATACAAACCGTCAACCATATTTTCAAAATCCATATTGATAAAGGCTGTAGCAACGGTTTTGTCTAACTGCGTTCCCATAACATTTGATATTTCTTTTAGGGCATATTCGTGCGTATGTGCCTTTTTGTAAGAACGAGTAGTAGTTATAGCATCATAAGTATCTGCAACTGCACAAATTTTAGAGCCTATGGAAATTTCGTTTTTTGAAAGTTTGTCGGGATAGCCGTAACCATCATATCTTTCATGATGATGTCTTGCAATATTTCTAATATTGCCAAAGCTTTCAAGTCCCTCAAGCATATTGTAAGACTCAACAGGATGACTTTTTATCACATTATATTCCTCATCGGTAAGTTTGCCGTTTTTGTTGATGATGGAGTCCGGTATCCTAACCTTACCAATATCGTGCAAACTCGCCGCAACGGAAATTTCAAATACCTCATCCGGAGTTAAGTTAAGCGCACGAGCAAGATTAAGTGATAGCTTTCTCACATTATCCGAATGGCTTGCGGTATAGCTGTCTTTTGCTTCTAAAAGAGTTGAAAGAATTTGAAGTATCTCGTCATAATCTTTATTACGCTGTTCTAAGGCGAGCATTTCTTTTGTACGGTCTATCATTATTTCAAGGACATACAGCACATTTCCGTTTTCATCTAATTGCAAAGGGATAGCGTAATCATCAATGTAGCGAACGGCTCCGTTTGGCAAAAAGTCCTTTCTTGAAACAAATGCCTTTTCGCCGTTTTTAAGAGATTTAGCAACTGCACATTTTGCACATTGCTTTCCGCCATTTGACAGGTTATAGCATTTGTCACCGTAAACTTTATTCATATCAAGGTTTCTAAGCTTCGCAAAGCTCTCGTTTATATAGTGAATTCTATATTGATTGTCCAAAATAACATACGCAATAGGCGTGTTATCAATAAATAGTTTTATAAGCTCATTTTTTGATTTTAATATATCAATCATTTTATTTAACGCTCCAGTTCGTCTTTCGCATATTCTTTGCGATATTGTTTTCCACACTATATGGTTATACCGTGAGTAACTATGAAGTTGCGTGTGTCATTACTCCGGCTGGGTTTCTTCGCATGGTATAAATTCTATTTTAAGTTTCATGTTCATAGCATTTGCAATTTTAGAGAGTTGGGCTACGGTTGGGTTTGCACTTCCGTTTTCGATTTTACTAATCCTGCCCCTGTCAGTTCCCATAATATCCGCAAGCTGTTGTTGAGTTAAATTTCTGTATCGCCTTGATTTTAATACTGCATTTTCGTCCATTAATAACACCTCATTCTACCATTGATGACAATAATTATATTTATATTGTAGTGTAATATATGACACGTTGTCAAGTCAGTTTCATGAAACAGCAATTTATATACTTTCTTATTTATTATAAGAACAATAAATTTTATGTAAAAGCATCTCTCCAATTTTTACAAAATAGATAGATGCTCTTTACGCTCAATTATCTTAGAAAAAATTTCCCGATGCAACTTTTTATTTGCGTCCACAGATTGATTATTTCCTACTAAGAACCATAATCAATGAATCATTAACTTCAAACTCTGAATAATAAATCAGTTGCTCTAACTGTAATTCATGAGGAATAAGGTTTTTTAATGTAGCTTCATCATAATAAATAAATCTTAGTTGCCCATCAAACTCAAATTCTTCTCGGTATTCACCTACCCATAAAGTTGCAAAAATTATACCATTTGAAGATAGATGTTCTCTTTGACTATTTAATGATTTTATAAAATCCTCTTTTGATAAATGTTGCAAAACTTTATTGGAGTAAATGCAATCAAATTGACGATTAATATTGATGTCTACTGCGTCTAAAACCATTACCTCTATATCACTTTTTTTCTTAAAATCTTCTACAAATAAATGCGAGCTATCACTACCGATAACATCATAGTCACCGGATAGTGTTTTTAAATCAACACCAGTTCCCATACCGATTTCTAAAAGACTTGAACCTTTTGGGAGAATTTTACTCAATTCATTTATTACAAAGTTGTTGTCATACCCAGCCATCATTTCTGTGTATAAATCAACATTTTTTCTATTCTTAAAATAATCCATAAGCACCTCCTTGTAAATTTAGCATTACCGATAATTTAGCTTGCAACCAAATTATATGGCTTATTCAAGCACCAAAGCTTTTTTAGGACAAAAAGCAACACATTTGCCACATTTAATGCATTTATCTATTAAAACAGTTGGAGCATTGTGCCCTTCTTGGACTAAAGCACCGACAGGGCAAATACCCACTGATGGACATTTATGATTTTGTGGGCATTTTTCTTTTATTACTATAAGTTTTTTTGTATTCATGTTAAATCTCACTTTCTTCATTACAATATAATTCTCTTAAAGTTTCCATAAGTTTATATATTCTCTCATCTTTGATACTATATACAATAGTTTGAGCTTTTTTATCATAATCGAGGATACCATTAGCTTTTAAAATTGCAAGATGCTGAGAAATCCCCGATTGTGTGATTTGCAATTTTTCAAGTAGAGCCGAAACACTCATAGGCTCTTTTGCAAGCTCACACAGTATCAGCAGTCGATTTTCATTCGCCATTACTTTTAATAAATTAGCCACTTCCTTAGCTTTTGCTTTCATATCTTCCACGTTATTTTCCTCCGTTTTTAAGTTTGCAAATTCCTTGTGTCATTGTTCCCATAGGACAATACACACAAAAACCTTTTGGTTTGAAAAACAGCATTGTTGCCATTCCAATTATGGTAGAAGTAAGCATTACACTGTAAAATCCAAAGGCATACTGAGCTATCCAAGGTGCTACCACAGTGCTATTAGCAAATCCCCAAGGGACATTGAATGTCCAAAGGAGGGTTACAACTTCAGATAAATTTGCACTACCAGCAAATACTAAATAAGTTGTAAAAATCATACTTAAAAACATTATCATAAAGAACGCCAAAAAACCATATCTAAAATATGGAGTACGCACAAATTTAGGCAGTGGCTTGTTACGAGAAAATTTTGAGCCTACAAGAGCGAATAATTGACCTCTGCCACAATATTTATGGCAATAGGTTTTATTTCCTTTGATAATGGCTATAGCAAGCGGTGTCACAAAGAAAATCATACCAATCCATGCGAATAAAATATTGAAAAAACCTAAAATATAATATAGTATTTCGGCAATCCAAAGATAATCATACCATTTTTTATTTTTCATCTGACACCTCACGAGCTACAATTTCAATTACAGATGCAGGACAGATTTTTTGGCATTTGCCACAACCTACACACTTATCCAAATCAATAATCGCCTTTATTCCATCTCTAATTTGTATTGCACCGAAAGGACATACCTTGATGCAAGTACCACAAGCAACACATAAATTGTCAACCTGTGCTATGTTTTTACTTTTACCCATATTATTCTCCTTTATAGTATATCAGTAATTACTAATATACTATAAGTTTATTAAACTGTCAAGAGGGAAAAAAGAGCAGACTAATTTTGAGTCTGCTAAATGGTCTATAAACAAATTTTCGCCCAATACAAAATAATCATATATAGATTTATGAAGAGTCGTGCTGTTATACCCAAAATGTATAGTACTCTCAAGATATATCAAAATTTATTTTCATTGTACTTGTGTTAATGTTAATTTTACAATTAGTAGCTTGTAGTATAATAAATAGACTTTTATATTTACTTTATGATATACTATAATCATATAAAATTAAAAAATAAAAATTTTTCAAAAAATATGAAAGGATTCTTCCGTTTGATTCGTATTATTGGTGAAAAGGTAAAACTTTCTAAAAAATAAAAACAATCAGGAGGAAAAAATCATGAAAAAATTTTTAGCAGTAGCAGTAACATCAGCAATAGTATTATCAGCAGGTGCAACATCAGTGTTTGCATTTAATCAAGAAAAAGGAAAAGGTAGTAATTATATTGATGCAAATCAAGATGAAGTATGTGATAATATCGGAACTGGCACAAATTATACAGATATAGATAATGATGATATTTGTGATAATTTTGCGATGGGTTTATCAAAAGGTTCTGGAAACTATGTAGATACTGATGAAGACGGAGTATGCGATAACATAGGAACAAACCAAGATCAAGGCAATGGTAAAAACGGTGGTAATTACGTAGACGCTGATAATGACGGAATTAATGATAGCCAAGGTACTGGAAATGGAGGAAACTATGTAGATACTGACGAAGATGGAGTATGCGATAACATAGGAACAAACCAAGGTCAAGGCAATGGTAAAAACGGTGGTAATTACGTAGATGCTGACAATGACGGAATTAATGATAACCAAGGTACTGGAAATGGAGGAAACTATGTAGATACTGACGAAGACGGAGTATGTGATAACGTAGGAACAAACCAAGGTCAAGGCAATGGTAAAGGCAGAAATAGATAATCAGTAAGGAGAACTCTCGTGAGAAATGAACAGGACTTAAAAGATGTTATGGATTTATATTCAGATACTGTAAAGAGAATATGTGTTGTATACTTAAAGAACACAACTGATACAGAAGATATATTTCAAAATGTATTTTTAAAATATTATAAAAGTTCTGTTTATTTCGAGAGTGAGGAACATAGAAAGTCTTGGATAATAAGAATAACTATAAATGAATGTAAAGATTTATTAAAAAGTTTTTTTAGAAAAAACACAGTATCAATAAATGAAATATCAGAAATAAAAACAGATACAAATTTTAATGAGAATTCATATGTAAGAGAAGCAGTATTAAACTTGCCAGAAAAGTATAAAATGGTAATATATTTACACTATTTTGAGGGATATACAGCTGTTGAAATAGGAAAAATATTAAATAAAAAAGCAAATTCAATTTACACTCTACTAGCCAGAGGAAGAGAACAGTTAAAAACAACTTTAGGAGGTAATGAGCATGAATGGTAAAATAAAAGTAGCGTTTTCAGAAGTTCGTGCTGATGAAAACCTAAAACAAGAAGTTTTTGAAAAAATTAAAAATTCGAATAAAAAGAAGAAGCCAATAGTCGGATATATTTTAGCACCAACAATGGCGATAATAGCATTATTTGTATTTCTAAATCTATATTTAACACCTACAACGTTTATAAGCATTGATATTAATCCATCGATAGAATTTGATGTTAATACTTTTAACAGAGTTATCGAAGTAAAGGCTAACAATGAAGATGCACAAGAAATAGTAGATTCACTAGATGTAATTAATATGAATTATATTGGTGCAATTGAAGAGTTAAACACGTTGTCAAATTATGCAAAATATGAAGATAGTTATACTGAAATAACGGTTGTGACAAACTCAAAAGAAGAAAGCGAAGAGATTATCGATAACATAAATCAATGTGATTTTTATGGCGAAAATGTAAATTGCTATACAGGAAATAAAGAGTTAAAAGAAGACGCAGAAAAAAACAATATATCATTTGGTAAATATAGAGCATACTTAGAATTATTGGAATATGATTCAAACATAGATATAGAAGATATAAGAAATTTATCAATGAAAGAGATAAATGAAATGATAGAAGACTCTGATGGAAATGGAAATAAAAACGCTGACGGAAGTGGAAACGGAAACTCTGGTGGAAATGAAAACGGAAATGCTAACGGAAGCGGGAACGGAAACTCTGGTGGAAATGGAAACGGAAATGCTGACGGAAGTGGAAACGGAAACTCTGGTGGAAATGGAAACGGAAATGCTGACGGAAGTGGAAACGGAAATGGAGATGGAAATTCCAATTAAATATTAGAAAAACAATTAAATATATCTTAACATAAAACATCTATTGAAATTAATCATAGATGTTTTCTTGTATTCTTGTTCATATTTGTGAATAGATATTTTAAACTTAATGTGGTAATGTGTTTGAATTGTAGGAGGTGATAAAATGCGTATGATAGAAGAGTTATACCATGGAAATATAAATCCAAAAGATTATGAGGACGCATTAATGCTTGAACATAACGAATATGAACTTATAAGATTTGCTCAAAGAGGTACATGCTTATACAGATGTGGAAACGAGAGATATCTACTTCAAGTAAACGCACCAAAATATAAATCAGAACTCTTTGGTTCGAGTGGTGGAAGATAAATGTCAGTAGCAGTTGGTGCAGCACTTAAAAAGATAGCAGTAGCGTTAGTAACTAACCCTAAGACATTAAAATATATTATAGGTATTGTAATTGGTATTTTCATTTTTGTGCTAATGCCAATAATTGTTTTAGTATCAATGTTTAATGGTAGTATAAAAATTGATGAAGAAGAACTTGCAAACATTACTTATCAAAACTTATCTCAAGTACAAAAAGATGAGTTTGCTTTGATGAACGATACTATGACTAAAATAAATAAAGAACTCGATAAGAAAAAGATGTCACCTAGTAAAATTCAAGCAGAGGTAATATATGGATATGTCAACCCATTTTAGTGCAAATTACAGCTTTTCTATTTTAAGACCTTT
>CAYJGB010000038.1:0-14817 GCA_964369405.1 uncultured Eubacteriales bacterium | reverse complement strand
TATCAACATTTTTATTTTCTCTGTTCAAACAATTAGTTGTTTTGCTCATCTCTAAAAATATTATAGCCATAACCAAAACTGAAAAAGCGTGTTGTAGAGTGGATTTCAAAGCATTTTAAACTTATAAAACTACTCCTCAAAATTCATTGTTATGATATTTTATGTATAATATTTAATTTTAAAAATTATTTTCTTTCAACCTCTACCACAAATGCGTTTAAAAACATTGCGTTATCCGAAGTAGACATAAATAGTTCGTCTTCACTTAAATTACTAATATTAAACCCGTTTAATAGTATATTTTTTTCAAATACTAATGCTGCTAATTCAGAAATATCAACTAATACCTCTCCTCTTTCACTAACATTTGCTATTATACTATTATTTCTATCATATAGAGGTTTACTTCTCCAATCAACGGTCATACTACACCAATCACTTAAAACAGGCGAAATTTTTATATAGAATTTTTTATTATTTTTATTTAAAGTATTAAATAAATACTTGACAGAAGATATTTTTTCATTTTCAACTACACCTAAATTTACACATCTAACTAACCCTTCGCTTTTGCCAAAACTTAAATCATTATAATTCGATAAGAAATACTGATTATAGTCATTATTTTTAATTTTTGTATCTTCAGAATTAAAATTATACATATTATATGTTTGATTAATTATTACAGAGAAATCAAAATTTATTCCATCTAAACTAATTTCAATATTGTAATTACCATTTTTTTGTTCATAAACATATTGAGGTAATTTATATAAAGAATCACTTGATTTGTCATGTATATAAGGAGCATATAAAATAAAAACATTTTCATTTGTATGAATATCTTTAAATAAAATATATTCATCATTTTCAACACTAATATACGAATTATTAATTATAATACTGTAGTTATATTTATCAATTTCATCATTCAAACACAACTCACTTTCTATTCCTGAATTAGTAAAATATATAGAAAGTTCATCTCTGTCAGAATATATATTTTTAAATTGAATAGAATCGTTAATTTGACCATGAATATTTTTAAAATTTCTATTTATTTCACTTGACTCTCTCCCATTAGGTAAATCTATATAAATATTATTTTGATTTTTAGATAACATAAAATTATTTTTTGTATTCTTAGGAATAAAAGCATTAATATTATTGGAGATAGAACTATAATAATTTTTGTCATGTGATATAATTCGATTGTTTTTTAAAACAAATTTTCCACTATCATTTATATACGCAACATCAGAACTAAATATATAAATTATATCTTCATTACTATTTTCTGCATCAAAAACTCTAACGGTTTTTTCATTTATTATTTTAAAATTTTTATTTTCTAACAATGCAAGTAATTTGTTTTGGTAAAAATAATTCGCATTTTTTTGATTAAAACCGTAATTTATACCTATAGTAACTACACTTGATGTAACAGCTATACCTATAATTAATAATATAATTATAATCTTTTTAACCAAGTTCATCAAATCCTTTATAATTTTTTATTGTATAGTATAATCTACTTTTATAATATTTTAACTTATAAAAAACAAAAAAACAATATAAATTTACTTAAAATATAAATAATTACATTTTTTGGGATCGGATGTTAATTTATACTATTATCATTACTTTGTCACTGATATTTTTACGACTGTATTTGTATGTTCTGTAGCATTGTCTATATTTGTTATACCGTCGACACATTCAAATGTATAGGACTGTACTATTAGCTTTTTTTACAATTTTAAATTTTCTATAATGCTTAAAGGGAGGTCCGCACAATAAAAATTGCATTGGAATCCCTTTTACTCAAAATATAAATTTATTCACTTACTAGCTATGTAGTCTTCAAAATTGTATTTATAATAATGACAAGCATTTCTAAAGTATCTAATGAACAAAAAGATAACAACTATAAAACTAATCATATAAAACGTACTATTTATTTCAGTAATCTCGCTTAATTTTTCTATGTAAAAAAATCTAACTATAATAATCACACTGATTAAATTTCTAGCCATAATTGAAAATCCTTTAAATGCTTCTTTTTTATTTGTATTACCTTTACTATGTGATTGAGTTAAAAGGATATTTATATTATGGTTAACAAGCAAATTTTTAATGTCATTGGTTTTAAATTTAGTCCATAATTTTTTATAATTATGTAAAATAATACTTAAAATAGATAAAAAGGTAATTATTCCAATTATTAAACCTATAGAAGAATCAAAAAACCAGAGTGTTACCAACAGTGAAAAAACAACACAAATTAATGTAATCAAAATTAATTGTTTATATTTAAAGCAATTAATAAAATGTTTTACCAATGTTAAAAAATTGATTTTACATTTTTCATTTTTATCATAATCTTCAATTATTAATATTTTATTTATATTTTCATTGCTAAAATTCTTTAAAGCATAAATTTTAGGGTTAAATATTACAACTTTTGTAAATTGTTTTTCTAACAAATCCATTAGTTCATGCAAAATTACGCCAGTTATATACCCCATAATAATTAAAATTATTGTATATACAAGTAATTCCATCTCTTGAGAAATGTCAAAAGCAAACATATTGTTAAAAAAATTCACAACTGTTTCTGTGTCAAAAACAAAGAAAAACAATATAATACCTGGTAATGCTATGCCAATGTAATCAATTATAGTAAATTCTTTAAAGTACTTATCCATATTCTATCAACCTCCTTATATTATAATTAAATTATAGAAAATATAATAAAGAATGTCAAATTGAATGTTAAATGTCAGTAAAGCACTTCGTATTTAGTATATCAATATAACATTTTCAAAAAAAGCAAAAAAAGTTATATTTTTTTGCTTTTTATATTGAACAATCGTGAAATATTTGTTATAATTTGAATTGAAATACTATCATAGCAAGAGTTTGTCTGCGGTACTAATCGGCGTATCTTTATTTTGCTTTCTTATACTATATTTACTTAGCACATAATTTCACATAAATATACTTCGGTAGCATATAATATAGTATTAGATTTTTGAAAGGTTGATTATATGAATAGCAATAGTGATAATTCTGGTATTATAGGCGATAATGAAATACTAAAAATACAATCAATTCTAAATAGTGAATATTTTCCTCTTTTTACATTTTTTATTGACATTTATATTAAAATGCTAAATAATGAAAACACTATTTTTGCGTTTGTTAATAGAAGATGTCATGTTCTTTTTGAGCTTTTTTCTAATGTAATTAAATATTATATAAATAATAAAAGAGAAATTGAAAATATTGAATTGATTGAACTACGTGAAATGATTATTGAATTAACTAATCAACTTAATGATAGTGATAATATGAACAAACTAATATCTTCTAGTTGTGTGACAAGCTCTGTATTAATAAATATGGGAGAAAATTTTGCTGAGTTATTTAATGATAACGATAACGAGAAATCAAAACTTCCTGATATATATTTGGTCGATGATTTAATGATATATGGACGAACAATAAATAATATTTTAACTAAATTTGAAGATATGTTTACAGCATATTTAATTAAAAACAATATAGACGAAAATAAACAAATCGAAGCTATTGAGCAGCTTCGATTAAAAATTCATGTAAAAATATATACAAAAAACGACAACACCCTTCTATTATACCCTAGATATTCAAAAAATTTAGAATTCGTATCATCTACAAATAAATCAAATATTAACATATTTTCTTACAGGGTATATTCTCTATTATCTAAATTGTTATTATCTACTGCAACTTTTTCATGGGCTCAAAAGCTATCATATAAGGACTATAACGCTATTTTTGATAACAACAATAATGTTAATAACTTTACAACAACACAAACTAAATTTGACAATTTTACTCAAAAATTACATTTATGGAAATATGAAAAAGACAATCAAGTTAAAGCACTAGCTACAATACGTGTAAAATATGATTCAAATGTTGAAACAGCTGAACCAGAAAACCTACTAATAATACCATATTTCATTTTTGGAGAAACTAAAGTAAATAATTATATAGAATTGATAAATACAATAAAAGAAGATATTAACAAACACGAGGGTGCGTTTAAGTTCTATAGTGTAAATGATGAAAATATTAATAACAAAATTCCAATTGAATTATATTATTTTAGAATGTCACAGTCAGTTCATTTATATCTAAGCTCGTTAATTTTGTTATATTATCTTAAACAGAACAATGTTTCGAAGGACAAAGTAAAAGATATTTTAAAACATACAAATTACTCTTTTATAGCACGAAATTTTTATAATAACACAAGTAAATGTGATAGTTTAGAAGTTGAAAAAAATTTAAAAGATATCATTGATTATCAAATTGAACAGTATGACAATATCGAAAATGATATAGAAAAGTATATGAACATATTATTAGAAGACACTGATAATCTCTGGGATAATAATTTAGTTTTTACTAACGAAGAAATTAACGAAGAAAATAGCGATTACAATAAAAAGCTGGTAGAATTATTCGCTTCAGAAATTTCTACAATGTCTGAGCGAGAAGCATTTTTAAAAACTAATGGTAATATATCATCAATAAATGAAGAATTACGTTTTAAAGGACGTGACATAGATTTAAGCGAATGCTTAAATTCAATCTATGAAGAATCTTTAAAAGATAAAAATGATAACAAATTCAATTTATCATTAGTAATATCATATATAGTTCAAATGATGAGTGTAAATGTTTTTGGAATGGAGCCAGATTATAATGCTGAATCTAAAAAAATATATACAACTATAAGACATGGAGAGCCTGCATCATTTCAATTGATTAAAAGGTATAGTGAGCATTTGCCAGCATTAAATAGAATATTTAATGAATGGAAGTTCCAAAGTTATGAATTTGATGAATTGTTATGGTACTATTGTAATAAGAAAGATGAAAAAAACTCATCAACAATGTTTAATGACTTAATAGAAATTGGTGCACAATTAATTTCTTCAGGTCAAAAAATTACAGATTGGCTTTTCCCTATGTATAAAGAAAAGGAGAATTAATATGTCAAATTCTATAAGTATATCTATTGCACAAGGAAGTGAATTCAAAGCAATAATTCAAGAAGATGTTCTCAATAAAAAAGATATTTTTTATAAAATCTATAGTGACGCATTTACAAGGTTAAACGAGATAGTTCTATATTCTAAATCTTTAAATATAGATGAATATTCAACTAAAGAGTTGCTAAATTACCCAAATAATATTATTTCATTTATTTCAGATAGAGGTAATGGAAAAACGACAGCATTATTGTCATTTTCAAATGCACTTGATAAAATAAATACAGAACCTAAATATAAAGACAATTCGCTTACAAAAGATATTGCAAATGATAACTTTATTGTATTAGATTGTATTAATCCAACAACCATGGAAAAGCATGATTCACTTGTATTAATGGTTATTTCTAGGATATTTTATATATTTGAACAAAACTATAAAACAGAATTAACAAAAGGTACATTAGATGAAAGAGCAGTAGAGAGATGTAGAAATATAGTGGAATTGTTTCAGAATTGCTATAAATCACTATCTGCACGTTTTGAAAAACAAACTATCAATTGTGAAGAAGATGAAATAGATAACATTATGAATTTAATTGATAGCGATAATGCTAAAGTAAATATATTAAATTTAATACAAGAAATCATTAAAATGTTTTACTCCAAAAACTTTGAAAATAATTTTTTTGTAATTCAAATAGATGATGCTGATTTAAATATAGAAAAATCTTATAGTATTATTGAAGAAATAAAAAAATATCTTATTCTACCTAATGTAATTATTCTTGTTGCGACCAATGTGAAACAATTACACTATTCAGTTGAGCAAGCATTTATTGAACAGTTTTCTACATCTTTAAATCATAATGGTAATGTAACAAATCATGATTGCTACAAAATTTCTTCTAGCTACATTACAAAACTATTTCCTGTATCTACACAGATTGCCATTCCTAAAATAAATGAATATATAATTAAAAACTATGAAAAATTAAATCTTAACTATTATAATTCAAGTAAAAAAAACCTCTTACCTTCTTATATTTCTACCAATTATGAAGATAAAGCACTTGAATTACTATTCAAAAAAACTTCTATTTTTCTAGTAACCAATGTGGAATATTTACACAATTTAGTTCCGTCTACAATGAGAGAACTAACTAATTTTTTATCATATTTTACTAAACTAGAAGATATTAAATTAAACTTTAATCAAGACAATATTTCGCTAGACTTAAATAATAAAAAAATAAAATCAGAGTTAATAAAATTTAGAAACAATTTACAAGCACTAGAAGACTACTTAGTAGAGCATTGGTCATCTTTTAACTTACGATTTAGAGGTAGAAATTTTTTAAACGAATTACGAAGCATTCCTAGAACAGCAAAATACAAAAGCATTATTAACTACATACCAAAATATTATGTTCAAGAAAATTCAGAGTTTTATAATGATTACTTTGATTTTGAAAACGAATGGATAAAAGAAGAAAAGTTGAAAAATCCTTTTATTAAAACATATACTTTTGAAGATGTTGAAAAAACACTAAATATATTATTAAGTTTACAAAACAGAGAAAATCAACACAGATTTATATATTCAATACGATTATATTTAACTATATATAATTATAAAAAAATTGTGGAAGATTATTTAAAAACAGAAAATATAAAAGAAGTTAAAAACAACTTTGTTGAAAATTTAGGTGACGTTAGTTTTTCATATCACGAAAGAAATGTTTTATCTTACAATAGATTTTACCTAAACAAAAATCATTTGCAAACAGCACTAAATAATATAAAAATATATTTTGATAAAAATAAAATCAAAAGTCCATATGTTTTAGCTACATTGAAGTGGTTTTGTCGAGAAAACAGCAACGCTACTCATTATGTGAAAAATATTCAAATTGATTCTAATTCTTTTTATATACAAAGTAAAGGGGAGTTAGTTTTTGATTCTGCATATTATTTATTGTATTTGTTGAAAAATGATGAAAGTGATAATAAGAACACGTTAACAACTGATAAACTCAGAGCGTTACAAACTTGTATAAATTGGGATATAAGATACCAATCACTTCGTTATATAAGAGATAATAAACCCCCAAGAGAAGAAACTTTGTTATATAAATCTATAGATAAGACATATAAGCTCTATAATAACGCTTTTAAAAATAAATATTCTAGTGAGTTTTGGGATAACTATTGTTGTTCATTGTTTAAGGAAATCTATCCTTATAAGTTGGATACTACTGATATAGAAGCGTATAAAATAAGTGATGAACAATTTATGATAAACCTCACTTTAATTGCTATACAGATGAGTGACCCGAAATTAGCACAAGAACTTTTGAGTTATCTAGAAAAAATTATTAATGATTTTATTTTAAATTATAATAATAGCTTTGTTCCTTCTAATATATATATTTTAAACAATCCTATTCAATTAAAAGAATTATTTGACGTATTTAGATTTTTGTCAATTATTTATATTGATGAAATTGATAGCAGGTATGTAAATATATTAAATAAATGGGAGAATTTGATTGATAACGACGGAAGAGTTTTTAAAGGGATTCAATCATTCGAAATATTTGTTTGTATTATTAACGATGTCAAAGACTTTTTAAATACATTCAATTATAATATAAATATCGATATTGAAGAATTTAATTTTGCATGTGACAGTGATAGTACATTAGATTTAAACAAAAACACCACTGACGATGAGTGAGGTGGAATATGAACCAGTATAACCAACATATTAGAATACTATTCAATGAAGTTCACCCAGAAAGTATCATTAATCATTTAAGAACTTCTAAAAAAATATTTGAATCAAAGCATAATTTTTCTAATTTTTTTAACAATGCATATGACATTGGAACTTCTTCAATTTCTGAAAACGCATATAAACTTTATGCTCGACCTGTACTAACCAACAACTCGGATAACGAAATTAAATGCATTTATGATAGTTTGACACATATATTAAACGACACAGATTCTTATCCAAAATATGAATCAAAAAGCAACAAAAGAATTAGTGGTTTTTTTTCACTTTTAGCTGAGTATTCTAACGAACTCTTGACTGTTTCTTCTAGTAAAACACCTTTTTGTAAACATAATAATATCATGGAGTGGCGAGAAATATCTTTTTTATTAGGGCAAGATATCTTTACTACTTCTTTAATCGCTGGATTAGATGTTTATAACAAACATACGAGTAATTATTTTTCTTGGGAAAGTATAATCAAAACAGATAACACAGATTTAACTAAAATTTTAAAAAGTGGGGAAGGAATTTCAGAAAACCATTTTCACCTAGGTGGTTCATACCCTATTTTTCCTATAACATGGGCATATCTTATGAATCACCCACAATTTATTAATGAATATTTTGCAGACCCTTTATATAAAGAATATTTATCTACAATTAAATCTAACAACACACATACTCTACTCGACTTAAATCAACTTTTGTATTATGCGTGTTGGGCTAGAGCATATCTATTTAATAAGATTATTTTAGATAAAAACAATGAAGGCGAAGTAATAGAACCTTTTCACTCTTTTGACTCTGATGTTACCAAAAGTAAAAAAACATATTTAAGAATGCTTACTTCTCGACTCCGTTACCACTCTGCTAGGTTTAAACAACCAAACGGCAAAACCGTTTGCCTAGATTATGCTATTACTAACTTAGTTTATCATCACAATAGAAATGATTATAGATTTTTAGCTGGAGAGCGTAATTTTCTCTATAACTGTTTTAAATCCTGCTATCAAAATGATTTATCTCAAGAAGATAAAGATATATTTTATCTTTATTTACTAATTAAGCAACGTTTTCGTGGAGAAATTATTCAAACTAATAATAGAATAGGTTTTAAGAATTTTTTAGACTATCAAGATAGAAAATCACTAATCTGGAAGCGTAATAGTGCCTATAGTAACGAAGCAATTAAAATAACTTTATGTGGAACTTTAAACGAGCCTGTTAGTTCATTAGAGCTTAGGATTGGCCCAAACAGCAACAGCAGTGATTGTCAAAGTTATTTAACGTATTTAGATGACTCTTATGATTTTCATACTCAAAAAAGTGATATTTTAAACTTTTCTAAAAACAAAAAAGATATATCAGAATATGCAAATAGAAAATATTTTACTGTTTATAGTTTTGTTAAAAGTCCTCAAGGTAAGCTTATCAAGCCTAGAACAGGTGATATTATATCGCCTAGAAACTATAAAACAAGAACAAACGCTAAAATACAAGCTATAGCTATTCGCAAACTGCTTACAAAAAACAACTATGCTCGAACACGTGTAAGAGGCATAGATGCATGTTCAACTGAAATCGATTGCAGACCAGAAACTTTTGCAACTGAATTTCGTTATTTAAATTCTATAATGGAATATTCAACATTTAATCTTACAGAAAAAGAATATTGTCCAAATATATCAACTACATACCATGTTGGCGAAGATTTTTTAGACTTAATCGACGGATTACGAAGTATAGATGAAGTTATCAATTTTATAGGTTTAAAAGCAAACGATAGATTAGGACATGCTATAGCGTTAGGAGTAGACCCTAAAATACATTTAACAAAAAAAGGGTTTCGAAGCATTTTACCTAGCCAAGATTTATTAGACAATATAGTGTGGTTACTATGTAGGTGTACCCATTGGGATATTCCTATTTCAGATTCTTTAAAAACATCTCTTGAATTTAAAGCAGAAGAGTTGTTTTCTAAAATATATGAAAATGAACATTTTTCTTTATTAGTATATTTTAATAGTTGGGAATTAAGAGGCGATAATCCAGATATATATAGACCTCTCGAATTTTATAATAAAGAAGAAACATATTACAACTATAAAGACGATATAGAAAAAGTAATAGCACGGGCAACTCTTAAAAATTATGATTATGCAATAAAAATGAAAAATGATGTTTCTCATTTAAAAATTTCAAGAAATAAAAAAGATGTTTTAAAATTATTACATAAATATCATTTTTCTTATAAAACTAGACTAGCAGGTCAGAAAATGGAAGAATTTTTTCTTAATAATGAATATATTGAAATACTAAGAAGTTTTCAAAACAAGCTTATTGAGCAACTATCGAAAATAAATGTATGCATAGAATGTAACCCTTCATCTAACAAATTGATAGGCAGTTTTCAAGAGTATAAATATTTACCTGTTTTTAAATTTAACAATCACAATATAGATAAGTTTCCAGTTCATGCAAAAACAAATATACAATTACGTGCATCTATAAACACTGATGATAAAGGAATTTTTGACACTTCACTTGAAAACGAATACGCACTTATATATTCAGTATTGAAACAAGAAAAAGATGAAAATGGAGAGCATTTATTTAACGATTTTGAAATATACGATTATATTAAACATTTAAAAGAGATTGGAAACAACATAACTTATCCACAGTCTTCTTCTAATTAAATAAGTATTAAGGTAAGGTGTTAAGATGAGTATATTAAAAGAAATTTTTACCAAAGATAAAAAAAATATAACCACTTATTTTCTAAAAGTTATAAAAGACCATAATTTATTGGTACCTATAATAAGCGTGCTTTCTATAGGTTTGATAAATTCATTTATTTTTTCTCAAAAATTAGGGGTGTTTACATATTATAATATTGATACTAGTAACCTAGGAGATGATTATTCCTTTCTTTTTGCTAATTTATTACCGTTGGGTGTATTCATTATTTTTACTTGTTTTACTATATATTGTTTTTTTAAATTATCTAACTATCATAGATTAATAATGTGTAATAATATAATATTATCTATCGTTCTAGTTGTTATGGCAACAGTAAATTTTTTTTATCTCTACACATTCTTTGATTTTTTATTTATTTTTATGTTATCTTATTTAATATTAACTTTTATTATTTTAGGGTTGTTAACTTTTATATATAGAAATGAAAAAATAATCTTCAATAAAAAATTTAGTGATTTATTAAAAAAAATCAATACTAAAACAATTAAAAAAATTACAAGTGATTTATTTGCTACTTTTATTATTTTTACGATAATTCCTTTTGTTTTATTAATGATTTCATTTATAACTTTTCAATCATCATACAGTGAGGTAGAAGATAACCGTTCATTCAAAATTATTGAGAATAAATATGTTGTACTATATGAAACTAACGATGCTTATTTATGTTCCACTTTTGAAATAGACGATGATAATATTTCTGTTCAAACTAAAGAACAAATCTACCTTGACAAAAACAACTTACTTACAAAAGAAAAAACTTTTGATAATGTAACTATTATATATGATTAATATTATGATAAAATTTTAGCTACCACTAGTCTGTGGTAGCTAATTTTACCCTCTCCTCTAACTACATCGTTATTTTGAATGTTGCAATATTTACATAAATAAGCTTTATGTAAATTAACCACTTGTAGTTTGTAATTTTTATCCATTAGGACTTGCAATAAATAACACCCTCAAACATATAAATTATAACTACTAATCTATATATTGGAGGGGTTTTATGTTTTTAGAATTGTTCAGCTGTTTTAACGACTTATTTTTACTTTTTATTTTACACGTTACAGGTGGTACTGGAGCATTTCCAAGACCTTTGTCTAGCAAAGAAGAACTACACTATTTAACACTTGCAAAAACTGGTGATATATATGCTAGAAACAAGCTAGTTGAGCATAATTTGCGATTAGTGGCTCACATAATAAAGAAATATTATTCTAGCACAAACGACCAAGACGACTTAGTGTCAATAGGCACAATCGGTCTTATTAAAGCTATAAACACTTTTGATATTAATAAAAATATTAAACTATCTAGCTATGCTTCTAGATGTATAGAAAACGAAATACTAATGTTTTTTAGGTCGACAAAAAAACAAGCACAAGATATTTCACTAAGTGATTCTTTTGAATCAGACAAAGAAGGTAATGCGCTTACCTTTATGGACGTAATGTCTGTTGAAGATAACATAGCTGACCAGTTAGATATTAAAATTAAAAGCGAGCAGTTAAAAGAATATTTAACGGAAGTGCTAAGTCCTAGAGAACAGACAGTAATAATTATGAGGTACGGGCTTAACAATAAAATTCCGCTAACTCAAAGGGAAGTATCGCAAAAATTAAACATATCACGTTCGTATGTGTCAAGGATTGAAAAAAAGGCATTATTACTACTAAGAAAGAGATTTAATAAAAAGTAGATTTTTCACTATTCAATAGCTTAAAATGCATTATTTGATATATTTTGGATAACATAATACCAACCAAAATTTTGGAGGGGTTTTATGAAAAAATTTAAAATAATAAAATTACTATCACTTCTATTAGTTATTATCACAGTGGCACTTTCTTTTAATTTTAATAGTATATTTGCACTTAGCAAAAAAGGTTCTAGTGGTGATGAGGTATCAGCAATTCAAACTAAACTTAAAGATAAAGGTTTTTACAAAGGAGATATCGACGGCTTGTTCGGGTCCGAAACTGAAAAAGCTGTTAAAGCATTTCAAAAAGCAGAAGGCTTAGAAACTGACGGAATTGTCGGCAGTAAAACGCTTAAAGCATTAAACCTTTCTTTGAGTTCTTCGTCTGGAGGGTTTAGTTCCTCTGAATTAGCGTTGTTATCAAGAATTATATCGGCTGAAAGTAGGGGAGAGCCATACGAGGGTCAAGTTGCAGTAGCAGCAGTTATCTTAAATAGAATTGCTCACCCATCATTTCCAAATACATTGTCAGGTGTAATATATCAACCTGGAGCATTTAGCTGTTTAGACGATGGTCAAGTAAATGAACCTGTTGCAAGTTCTGCCAATAAGGCAAGTGTCGATGCAATAAATGGTTGGGACCCATCTGGTGGTGCGATATATTATTATAATCCAGATAAATCTACAAACAAATGGATTTTTTCAAGACCTGTAATAACCACGATAGGAGCACACAGATTTTGTAGCTAAAACTATAGCATTTGGATTTTTATTTGTCTTATGATAGTCGAAATAAATTTTGTAGTGTAAGAAAAATTTAATTAGTATATTGTCATATTCCTATTAAATTTAACACAGCAATACGAAGTTTTAGACGGCTAGACAAGACTAATAAAAGCTCATATGCTATATAGTTATAGAGTAATATGGATTGATATCAAAAAAACTCACCAACGCCTAATTAACATTAGTTGTTGGTGAGATAATATTTACATATAATTAATTAAATTGAAGATACTGTTTTTGTAATTAGAATAGTTAGATACTATAATTTAAAATCACTCAGCAGCGTTGAAGATTTTCATAAATTCATCGTATTGTTTTTTATGTGCTTCGTCTGGTTCGTCACCCTTAGCTTTATCATCGTTATAAACTACAACATATTCTTTGCTATCTGATAACTCTGCTGGAACATCTGTGTAACCTAACACATTGAAATATCCATTTTCTTCTATATCGTCTATAGTTTTTTGAGCTACATCATTTGTTTCTTTATCATCAAACTCATATAACTCAATAACTATAGTGTCGTTATTTACTTTCGCATTAAATCTATAACCTACCTCTGCACCTATTACATCAGACGCCATAACTTCTCCGCTTTCAGGTAGATAATCTTTTTCGAGTAAATCTTCACACATTTTAGTTAATCCATATTCACTATCCATATTTTTAATCTCAATAGGATCAGATTGTGATGGTGGTGCTTGAACACAGCCTGTAAAAAGAACTGCTGACATTATTATTACTAGACATATTGCTATAATTTTTTTCATTTTAAAATTCCTTTCGTGCTAGTATAAGCACATTATATTTGTACATAATAAATTATATTATACAATATTATTTAAATATATTCAATACCTGTGGATATAAATTTTAAGTTTCTTTCAAAGAAGATTAAATTAAAAATATATTTTAAAAAAAATTTATCAAAAGTGTTGACAAACATAAAAATATGTGTTATTATATTCTAGCGTCAGAGAGATACGCTGGTGTAGCTCAGTTGGTAGAGCAGCTGATTTGTAATCAGCAGGTCGGGAGTTCGAGTCTGTCCACCAGCTCCATTATGATAAGGATGTTATCCTTTCTATAGGATAACATTTTTTGTATCATATAAAATGGATTTTTGTTAAGTGAGACTAATAAGTTTTGCAATAGTAACAAATAAGTATCTAGAACGTAAACCAAATAAACAAACTATTAATTTAGTTTTATATGGGAGAATTCCCGAGTGGCCAAAGGGGGCAGACTGTAAATCTGTTGTCAGTGACTTCGGTGGTTCGAATCCACCTTCTCCCACCAAAAAACAGAGTAGAATTGTCTACTCTGTTTTGTTATGCGATAAAATATGAATGTGCGGAGCATAGAGGCTTCTTTCTTTGTAGGGTAAGGTTGATACAAAGGCACTTTGTAAAATGTTGGAGTTATCTATAAAAAAAGGCTCTTTGTCAAATATTGGGGTCGAAAAAACAAAAACTATTTTAAAAGGCTCTATAATAAGTGTTGAGGTCGGAAAAATTAAAAAAATAGAGCATTTAAAGTAAAAATCCGTTAAAATGGAATTGAGAATAAACCAGAAATGGAATATACAAAAATACTCTGCAATATATGAGGCACTATAACACAAATATAGCGAAAAAAAGAACACATAAAAAAATCACCCTACTACTGCAAGGTGACTTTATGGCTGGGCTAGCTAGATTCGAACTAGCGACTGACGGAGTCAAAGTCCGTTGCCT
>CAYJGB010000037.1:9865-15467 GCA_964369405.1 uncultured Eubacteriales bacterium | reverse complement strand
CCATGCTTTGAAATCCGCTCTACAACTAGTTTTTTAGAGTTTTGCTCATGGCTATCATTAAATATATAGGAGTGATAAAATGAATGTAAAAGAAATTTATGATAAATTTGATAAAATAGGTTGCTTGTCTTTTACAACAGTTGATAAAAATGGTGTACCTGAGTCAAGAATTGCGCATCTACGAGCATATGATGACGATGGAATATATTTTATGACTATGTTTACAAAGGATTTTTACTTGCAAATGAAACAGACAGGGTGGATATCAATCTGCGGATTAAACGCTACAACACAAGTTGCTCATGATGATAAAGGATTTCCGATTTTTGATGGTGGCTATGCAATGCGAATGACTGGAAAAGTTTCAGAAGTATCAATATATGAGATAAAAGAAAAAAACAATCCTCGTTTCGATTTTTGCATAAAAGACCAAGAAAAATATGAAGCAATGGTAGTATTATGCATAACAGAAGGCTATGGCGATGTTTTTGATTATGACTTTAAAATGGAGCGTCGAGATAATAAACTTCAAAGAGAATATTTTTCTTTTGGTGGAGCAAAAGAAAAAATTAAAGGATTAACAATCAACAAAGAAGAATGTATATCTTGTGGAGTCTGTAAGAATAAATGTTCGTTTCTTGCGATTGATGAAAATAACGATGTTTATACAATTAATAATTTACGTTGTGATGAATGTGGAGATTGTTATATTAACTGTCCAGTAAAAGCTATATCATATAGAGGTGAAACAGTAAACTAAATAAAAACACTATAACTAGTTATTATTACTAATTATAGTGTCTTTTTTATTCTCCTACTATTCCATCACCGTCACTATCAACCATATATTTATACAGCCAATGTTCAGAAGTTATAGGCATATCATAACCTGCTGCTTTTGCTTCAGAAATTGTAACAATTCCATTACCATTTGTATCTATATCATCAATACTTTCAAAAGTGTTAGAAGATGAATTGCTTGAAATCAAAGTAGAACTACCCTCACTATTATCTCCTGTCTTATAATCTATTGATATTCCATCTTGTGCATTATAACAAAATATATTAAACAAAATACCCTCTCCATTATCCTCTACAGATTTAGCTTCCATAAGAACACCTGTTGCTAGTAAATTGTCACCCTCAAATATCGGAGTAACACGCATATATACATGGTTATTAGTTTCTCTTACATAGTCTGCAACCATATTTTCAAAAGGTAACATTGCTTCTACATTCATTTGTCTAGTTCCTGTAATAAGATTTTTTTCGTTACTGTTTTCTCCTGTTAACTGAAATCCCAACAAATGACACCTGTTATATAAATATCCACCATCAACGTTATCATACTCATTTTGCATCCAGCCAGTTGGATAAATTGAAGATATACTTTCTCTATCATCAGTTGGCATAATGTCTATACTAACGCTACATAGAGCCTCTGCACATCTGCCTAAACTATCAAGCGAAGAATACTCTTCAAATGATATAGCTGTAAGTTCGTTGTCATCAAAATAAGGTTGATTATTGTTCACAGTTATATAAGGAGAATTATCATAAGCTGGTATGTCGTCAATAGAAAAATAATTTGATACACTTGTAGCATTGTTGTTACAAGATGTTAGTAATATTGAAAACAACATACATAAAGCTAGTACTATATTAAACTGCAAAAGTTTTCTCAATTTTTTACCCACTCCTCAATAGTTATTTTTTCGTGTGATTTACCTAAAATATCAACAGTAGATATATGTTTAAAATTATCTTTTATATTTATATCTAACTTCATATCACTTGGATACATTCTATTCCACTTGCAAATATACACTGTATTTATATTATGTATATATGGTGATATTAGTGTATCTTCAACAAAACAATATTCATTAGTAGCTACTTTTAAAAAGTTATTATCTACTAATATCTTACAAGTAGTTAGATTATCAAACAATTTATATGAATATTCGTTCATGTATAAATATTCATCACGGACTAATTTTGATATATATTCGGTTAACTTAACATCACTGCTTTGCCTACGATTATTAAACATCATTCCATTATTATCATCAATAGCTATAATTACTTTCAATATAAACACCTTGCCTTAGCTAAATTTATATGTAATATTATACAAAATATTAAAAATTAAGTCAAACATTTAATTTTAGTAAGAATATAAGTAATGTAATATGTTATAAAAATAATATATTAAAATATATTTTAATAAGTATATATTTTTATTAAAATTTATCAAATTATTGACATTTTATTGTTTTTATATTATAATTAATTTATTAAATGTTATTGCTAAACATAATAAAGTATATTATTGTTAACCATTTAAGGAGGAATAATTATGTTAAAGAAATTAGTAGCTCTTGTATTGACGACATCTTTGATACTAGGCATATCTGTTATGCAAGTATCTGCAGAAGGATATGGAACAAGTCCACTAGGAACAACGATATTTTATGTAGAAAATGGTTGGAACGTTTATTCCGATGAACAGCCTGGTGAACCCATGCCAAATTATATTGAAATAGGTAGCTATTGTTTTATTAGTGGCTATCATATGGACGAATCTGTAGGTTTATTTGCTGAGAAAAATGGTCAAGTTTTATTGTTAGAAGACGCATTTGAACTAGGTGAAGTCACTGATTTGGATTCATTTTATCAAGCATACTTAGAATATAATAATGAAACAAATAAACTTTTAGTTTCTATAGCAAGGAAAGGTGATGCAAATAAGGATACTATAATTACGATTGAAGATAGTTTGCAAATACAAAAAGTAGTTGCTAAATTACAAACATCATATATATATGCAGGTGCTGCCCCAGCAATACAAACATTTAATACAATGTGTCATGACTATAATGATGATGGTGTTATAACTATTGCAGATGTAGTTGGAACGCAACTGTATTTAGCACGTAAGTAGGTAACAGTCCAAATAAATTAAAAATAATAAAATGAAATAATAATTTAGAGAGTAGGGCTGTTATTGCCCTACTTTTCTATTCAAAGCTACAAGCATAGTGTATAAGTATAATATATATTGTCAACCATATGTATATAAGATTTAGTTTGAAGTTAACTTCAAAATCATAATGTTATTATATTAATAGTTAAATTTTTTTATTAATTCTAATATTCTATTCTAGTATAAAAAAATACGATAAAACAGTTAATTTTGTAAATCATATGTGTAAAGCGTTTAACAATATATTTACAAATAGTTGATAAATATAATTTTATTAGACAAATCACTTATGATGCAAGTAATTTTAACGATTAAGAAATATAACTTTATATACGTTTTTAGATGATACCTTAAAAATTCACCACCACCTAAGCTAGCTTAGGTGGTGGTGAAACACGTAATTTAATAGTTTTTTTAGTATTTCTATTTTTTTGTTCACTTAAACACTTGTTAAGAGCCTATTTACTTAATTTTAAAACCTAATAACAATATTATTTTAATGATTTAAACAACTCTTTCTTTTTTTTAGAGTAATTAGTACAGCTATTACTGACACACTCAATAGTATAATTAATAAAGTAATTCTTCTGTTATCTCCAGTATTCACTCCCTCATCGTTCGGGTTTGTATTACTATCTGAGTTTTCATCATCACTATTATCATCAGCACTACCATCTTCATTATTGTTATCATCATTGTTGGTGTTGTTATTATCAGCTGGTTTTATTGGTACAGTATCATCAACAACAGTGACAACATATTCAGCTGAGATTTGATCTTTACCATCAATAGTAGATACTGCTTGAATGGTTGCTGTTCCATCAGATACTGGTTGTAAATTACCACTACTATCTACCATAATTACACTTTTATTACTACTACTATAAGTTATTTGAGCATTTCTATTTGATTGTAATTGATTTGGGTATGTTTTTTCTGTCATATATACTGTATATTGATTGTGAATAAAATTAATAACATCTTGCTTTTCAATATCTTGCACTACCTCTACTACAGCTGATGACGCTATGTTTTTATCATTATTGTATATTGCTGTAATAACATATTCGCCTTCTTCGCTTGCCTTAAAAATATTATTTTCAATTGAATAAACACCTTCTTCAATATCATTAAATATTTTAGTTTCTTCATCATATAACTTAACTTTGTAGCTAACTTTAGATAAATCTACATCTTCTCTAGTAACTTCATTTAATTCAATTGTTTGACCATTTACAACTGTAAAATTATTTACTTGTGTATATGCATCAAGTGTAACTGGATTATTTGCCCTTACTACATCTTTAGCATCTAAATGGAACATTTTTAATGTTTGGTGTTCATCTATTGAATTTATCTTAATAGCTTTGTATTCAACAGTATTAGAATATGAAGAAACTAGACCACTATCATCATAATATTCAGCAGTTATAATGTAATTTCCAATATTTTTAGGTTCCCATTTAATTGTAATAGTGTTTTTATTAGAACTTCCAGTATTTTTATTCACATCATATATCATACTTATTTCTTCAGAGCCATCATTACTATTGAAAGATTGAATTCTAATAAAGCCGTCAGGTATAATTCCATCTAATTTAGTTATCGCTTCAATATCAACTTCTAAAATAACCTCCTCACCCGGTACATGTACATCTTGAAGAATAGTTTCAGTATATTTTTCTTCAAAAGAGATTAATGTAAAATCATTTGCATTGTACTCATTTCCAGTTTCGTCTGTATAATTTATAAATACTTTATTTGCTGGAACAATTTGAGAAGTAGGGCCTTCTTGATAATAGTATGTTTCCGTCTCTTGTTCATCAACAATTTCATTAGCATAATATAAAGTTCTGTAATCTTCAATATATACTCCAGAAACTTGAACTGGTCTACCAGCAACATAAATTGTTCTGTCATCATCTTCAAAAACAACTTCATTAACAAATGGAATTTCTAATCCGGCAAACTGTCCAGTAGTAATAACATATATAAAGTTGGCACTTATTTGATTTAAGTCATCTAGATTAGCTAGAGTAATTTCTTTACTCTCATCTTCAATAGCTTTATTTATTAGAGTTTCAGTTGTACTGAATTTATCAACTGAATAATAATTAGATTCATTTCTTAATATATAATTATTAATATTAGATTCATCTCTTAGAACTTTATAATAGGAATCTTGATAATATGCATTTAAATATGCCACTCTAGTTGCTTCTTTTTCTATAGGATAAGTGTAGTAACTCTCAACAGTGCCTATATCGTTATTTAACGATAATGTTGAATGAGATACTCCGTACTTAACAATTAATTTGGCTGAATTTGAGAAAATAGTAACCGGTAAATCGTTAACCATTTGAGTTATTCTACAACGAAACTCTCTGCCATCATCATCAGTTGTAGTGCTATCAATTGTTAATTTAATGTCTGTTTCATTTTTCATATCAGTCCATTCAAGTACTCCATGTGTATCATTACCTAACTCTTGCCATTGATAACTAATTTTAACATTATCAGGAACAGTAGCATCGGTAGCACTAGTAGCATCGGTAGTACTAGTAGCACTAGTAGCATCGGTAGTACTAGTAGCATCGGTAGCACTAGTAGCATCGG
>CAYJGB010000037.1:0-9765 GCA_964369405.1 uncultured Eubacteriales bacterium | reverse complement strand
GTAGCACTAGTAGCATCGGTAGTACTAGTAGCATCGGTAGCACTAGTAGCATCGGTAGTACTAGTAGCATCGGTAGCACTAGTAGCATCGGCGGTGTCGGTAGCATAAGTTACTACTAAATTAAAATGTCCAGCTTCTCCTACATGAGAATAGAAATTATTTAAATGCTCTACTGACGGTACACCTGGTCCAGGAGAAGGTTGTATCTCTGCAAGTACTGAATTTGTAAAAGGACTTTCCTCACCAAATCCAACAGCTTTAACTCTTATGTTGAATTTATGACCTGCTGCAAGACCAGTTATAACATAACTACTATTTTTAGAATCTATTATTGCTGTTACATCGTAGTAATCAGAATCAGAATTTGCGATTTCTATTACATATTGTTCTGCTAATTGATATTCAGGATTTTTCCATACTAAAGTTGCTGTAGAATCTGTTGTTTCTAATACTCTTAAATCTTGTACATTACTTGGTGGCGATGTTACGTCATCTACTAAATATCCTAATACTAAGCAATTTTGATTATTTATATTAGCTTGCCATTGACCAAATTGCCAATTGAAATTATATGAATAATCGCTGTAAGTACCCTCTGGTATACCTGCAACTGTACCAGAAATTTCTGTAGTAGTTAAATCAGTCTTTAAAATTGATGTACCACCACCTAACTCAAACCCTGCGCCAAAAACAGCTCCTAGAGCATTAAATTCAACATCAAGTGCTTCAGATGCTTCCCACTCAAATTTGTATCCTTCTTCGTTTGAATGTTCCATTTTTTGAGTTACTTCTCCTCCACCTAGAGGAACTGGTACAAACGCATCAGACTCATCTGTTAATCCATTGGTTCCAACATCTATAGCACTAATATAGCCATCTAAATCTTTTGAACTTTTGTCATAGCTGTATGGGTCGCCTGCATTGCTTTTTAATACTTCTTTTTTGATAGATTCATAACCGTATTCCTCTGCAATTTCCTCATATATTTCTATCTCTATGAGTGATTCTCTAAATTCTTGTGGAAGTGCAACAAAATAATCAGTCACTAATCCATCTATATGTTGCCCAAATTCATACCCTTCTTCTAAAGCTGTTTCTATTTTAATTTTATAGTTCTCTAATCCAATTTCATCATCTTCATTTTCAAACCTTTTACACTCTTCGTTATATTCGCTTTCCGTTGGCATATCGAATGATGGTATATACATATCATACTCATACTTAATATACGGAATCATACCCATAATTACTCTGTCTGTTCGACTATCTGAACCATATTCAATTGTGTGTATAGTTTCTGATGCATTTATAAATTCTGTATTT
The DNA here is from genome assembly GCA_964369405.1 of uncultured Eubacteriales bacterium. GTDB lineage: Bacteria > Bacillota > Clostridia > Oscillospirales > Acutalibacteraceae > CAYJFG01. Next base: position 8,442 of record CAYJGB010000037.1, on the reverse strand, counting down.
AAATCTATACCGATTTCTCCAATAGCTTTAACACCGCCAATTTTTAAAATGAATTCTACTTCTTCTTCTACACCAATAATTCCGTGTAAATTCACATGAATTTTTCCGCCAGTATCAGTAGTTGAACCAGAAGAAGAACCAAAAACTGTTTTACCATCTTTCTTATAAAACGGATCAACAGAAACTAGGTCAGTAAAATATGGTGCTGCTTGTAAAACAGCAAAAACTTCTGGCTCTGAAAAAAATTGTGAACGGGATTTATAATCAATAATTACACTGTCACTATCTATGTCTAGTTTTGTTAAATCTATATTTTCAAGATAATATAAATCTAAATCAACTTCATGTACATCTTCGTTTATAATTTCTCCATTATCATCTAAAGTAATTACAATTATTTCGTGCCTATAACCACTAAAATTATTTCCTTCTCTTCCTACTGAAAAAATAATTTGATTTGAATATCTTTCGTCATTATAAAAGTTTCCTGCAACTATTGAATCTATCCAAAGATATTCTGTCTTATGTTTATACAATGAATCATTGCTGAAAAAGACCTTTTCTTTTTTTGAATAAATCTGGTCAGAATTAAACTTTTCATCATATGTATTTGTTGCTGAATTATAATCATATATTTTACCACCAATGAATATCTGAGTTTGCACTAAATCACTGTATATAGGTACAGCTTCCATTGGTACTACTGGCAATGGAATAAAGAAACTATCAGTAAGAGACGACCTTAGTCCATCTGCTATATTTTCATTCATAGTTACGCTTACACCAGTTTTTTCGTCTTCTCCTATTGCCCTATATGGGTTTAACTTAAAGGTATTATCTTCTAGTGATTGAGTAACAAATTGTAAATTAATTACGTCTTCATTTATAAATGAATTATCTGAATCATTTTTATGGGCATCCATATCATAACCTGCAATTAATAGGTCGTTTGTTTCGTTTCCATCAAAATCTGCAATAACAGCAGAGCCATATGATGAATACTTTGTATCAGTATTTTTATCGTCTGTATTATCATCTGTGCTATAAGTCCATGTGTTAGACACAGAATAAATATCTTTAAATCCGTTATCTACGTGATCAAATACAGTAGTAACTGGTACCATGATTTTTGTCGCTTCCTTAAATTCTTTATCTACAAGAACTGTATAACTTGAAGTAACTACTAATTCATCTGTATCATCATTTGTTAAATCTCCAGATGTTAAATGCACAACTGGTCTTTGTATTGCATCGCTTGAATAGTCAGGATTTTCTATATTTTTATTATAATCAGAAATTTTTAGATTAATTTTTTTTGTTAGAGATACGGAATTAACAGCTGTTGCATCAGAATTTGTTTGAACATTTACATCAAAAACATAAACTGATGGGGCTTCATTATAAGAATTATTTGGAGCATATACAGCTATTTCATGTATTTCATCATCATCATAATTACCAGATGTGATTGCTAAAATACCATTTAATCCATAAGAACGTATAAAATCATCAGAATCACTTACAAATTTTGAAATTAATTCTTTATATAAAACATTTCCATTAATATCTTCAATTGTTAAATATATTGTAGTGTCCTTTGATCTGTCGTAGCTATTATCAACACCTATCTTTGCTACATAAGATTCTTTTCCAGAATCAAGTAAATCTATAGGCTCACTTTGAGAAGCTATAAAATTATTCTTGGTAGTACTACTATTTCCTTCTACATCTATAATACTTTCGTTATTTTGAGCATTATCATAATCATGTATTGATATTTCGCCTCCTTCTTTCAGATTAGAGGTAATCATAAGTTCACTAAAAGTTAATATATTAACTTTATCTGAACCATATGGATTAACATCAGTATCCTCATATACAATAGCATTATCTTTTAAATTAAATGCATCGTAAATATCACTAGAGCTGTTCTCTGGCGTTGTAGATACCTCATCATTTTGGTTAGTAATACTTGTACTATTTGCGTATGCAGTAATACTAAGTAAAGAGGTGCTTAAAACAGATAGAATGCATGCCATTGATATAATTTTTTTAAATATTTGTTTTCGCATATGAACATCGCCTTTCTTTAAATATGTAATATAACTACATTTTAATTATAGCATCATAGTATTAAAAGTCAATAATTTTTGGAGTCGAAGCACATAATTGTTTGCAAAAACCAATAATTCTTGTATATAATTCTAATTAAGTTCATCGATAATCGTAAAATATTACTAATATTAAATAAAAAAATTTCATGAGTGCTAACTACTAAATTATGTAAAAATGAGCTCTATAATAAATGCTGGAGTCGATAAAAAATTGCAAAAAAGTAAAGCAATTACTGTGAAAATTCTTTTTAGTCACGATATAAAAACACTAAATGTATCTACTATGTTACATCACACAGACCTTACGGAAGAGTGGCTGGAACATATAATATCACAACATAATGTTACACTAGTTGCTTCAGCTGGCAATAATTCATATGTTAATGTTTTACTACTAGCATTATTACATAATGCTATAGTTGAAGAAAATAATAGCTTGTTTGTTGATAGTAGCTATTATATTGAGTTTAAGGATGATTAATGTATATGCAACAGAAGAAATTAGACCATTTCCAACTAGTACGGAAGAATACGGTGAAACTATTATTTTTTATGAAGAAAACGATTGGACAGTATATTACTATGAGAATTCAGTTGGTGGAATGTATGTTACTGAAAGAGTAGGTAATTATATATATGAACCAAATATATATGGAATACCTTACCTATTGTCTATTTATGCAGAAAAAGGAGATGTAGTGTTGCATCTTGACGAAGCATACAACAGTGGCGAAGTTACCGATTTAGAAGCGTTAACAAAAGCAATGGAAGCTGAAATCATAATGTTATTTTTTATTATAAGTTAGAGTTATTATGATTTTTCAAAATATATTCTAATATTCTATTCTGCAATAAAAACATACTCGAAGCAGTTGTGGTAAATTCTAAGTGCATACTTTTTGCATATCAGTGGATATAATCGCATTTTAAAATTGAATATCCCTCTAAATTTCCACTCAAAAACCACAACCTATAAATTTTATGTTATCAAAATGTTATCACTTGCAATTTCTACACAAAAAATAATGCATAAACTTTCATTAAAATGAATAAAACACGCAAAATAGCAGATATTTTGCGTGTTCTTTGTATATTGTTTGCATATTTTTTGCATACCAAAACCACTGGATACTACTCACATTCTTCGTTATCTGTAAAAAAAAGTAACATAGTTATGATCACTAACCTTCGTAAATAAGTCTAAATTTAATTTTACATATTAGTCAAAATTAAATATTTATTATAACTTTTCTTTGGGAAATGATGATAATTTACTAAAACATGTAGACTATTTTTAAAAAATAGTATATAATGCATATATGCGATTATTATATTTACAAAAGGGGAAATTTATATGAAAACGAAGAAAACATCAAGAAAAGCATTGGCAATAATTTTATCAATAATAATGGTAGTACTAACATTAAATGTTAGTACAGTATCAGCATACTCAAATGAGTTAAAAAATAATATTCAAATTACAGACACAGCACAAGTAAACATAGTAGATGGCAATGGAAATGAAGTAGAGCAAACTACAACGCAAGCTCAAACACAAGACCTAACACATCAAACTACAGAAAAACAAACAGAAACTCCAACAGAGGAAACACAGCCTACTACAGAAAAGGCAACTGTAGAAGTAAATAAGAATTCAAACGACCCAACACTAAACATAGCAACTGGTAGTATTAGGTTGCGTTCAAGTGATTCAAGTCTACAATATCAACAAGGCAGTGGCGAGTGGATTACTTACACAGGTGAATTTACAATAGAGGGAACAACTTCTACAGATGCAAAAGGTAATACTATAGTAGAAGCAACAACAAACACAGTAACAGTAGAAAGTGGAGCACACAACATAACGCTATCAAATGTAAATATAGATTTGTTAAAAGCATATAGCATTATAGCATTTAATATACTAGGTACATCAAGCGTAATATTAACATTAGCAGAAGGTACTACAAACACATTGAAAAGTGGTTACTACAGAGCAGGGGTACAAGTACAAACAATAAATAATGAAACAGCAAGTGTAGAAATAAAAGGAAAGGGCACACTTGTAGCCGAGTCACCAGGATATGGAGCAGGCATCGGTGGTGGCAATGGATTTTCAGCAGGAACAATCGCAATAAATGGTAATACAAAGGTAACAGCAATAGGAGGAGATAGTGGAGCAGGCATCGGTGGTGGTAGTAAAGGTGATGGAGGTACAATCACCATAAGTGATAATGCAACTGTAACAGCTACAACAGGTGAAAATGGAGCAGGCATCGGTGGTGGATATGAAAGTGCAGGTGGTATAATCACAATAAGTGATAATGCAAAAGTTACAGCCACTTCGACTGAAGCTGGAGCAGGAATCGGTGGTGGTGGGTATACTGGTAATGCTGGCACAATCACAATAAAAGATAGTGCAGAAGTAACAGCAATTGGAGGAGACGAAGGAGCAGGTATCGGCTTGGGTTTAATAGCTAATGAGGGAACAATCATAATAAGGGACACAGCAACTGTAACAGCTATAGGAGGTCCTTCTGGCGCAGGCATAGGTGGAAGTAATTATGCTAAAGGAGGCACAATTACAATAAGTCATGCGGCAAAAGTAACAGCCATAGGAGGAAAAGCGAAAAATTCTGATTATACATACCCATCAGCAATAGGAAGTGGCAGTAATAGTATTACTGGCGGTAAACAAGATGGAGCAACACTAAAAATAGGGTCAGGCGCAACAGTAATAGCAGTACCACAAGGTGACGGTATAGCAATAGATAATAAAGGAGCCATAACAGCACCAGATGGAGAAGAGCTAGCAAACATACTACAACTAAATTACGAAACAGAATTACTAACAGGAACAGAAACAGCACTATATAATCAAGATAATCAAGATATTAAAGAATTCAGCTATACACCAGATGTAAACTATAAGGCTATGGTGTTTACTGGAGTTGATGAAACTACTACATATAATGTAGTTCTCACACAAGATGCAAACATAGAGACAATGCAACAAGGAATTAACGAAAATAACAGTGATAGTGAATATACTGTAGATTTTATTGCAAATGATAATGACAAATTTACAAATTATATACAAATTAAAAAATCAGATATTCAATACAAACCTATAAAAAACATAAACGAAAACAGTATAAAATTTAGAACAGACAGTATTCTTGGAACTCAATATAGTGTAGGTGAAGTTACAGATGAATCAACACGTGAATGGGCAACATATAAGGGTGAGTTTACAATAGAGGGAATACCTTCTACAGATGCAGAAGGTAATGCAACAGTAGAAGAAACCACAAACACAGTAACAGTAGAAAGTGGCACACACAATATAACTCTATCAAATGTAAATATAAATGTGTCAAAAACATCAAATAGAATAGCGTTTGACATACAAGGTACATCAAGCGTTATATTAACACTAGAAGAAGGAACCACTAACACATTAAAAAGTGGTTACTACAAAGCAGGATTACAAGTACAAACAATAGATAATGAAACAGGAAGTGTAGATATACAAGGAAGTGGAACACTAATTACAAATGGAGGCGGTAATGGAGCAGGCATTGGTGGTGGATATCGAATTGCAGGAGGAATAATCACAATAAATGGTAATGCAAAAGTTGTAGCCACAGGAGGAGCACTTGCATCAGGAATTGGTGGAGGAGAATCCGGTGATGGTGGTATAATCACAATAAGTGGAAATGCAGATGTAATAGCTACAGGAAGCTACTATGCAGCTGGAATTGGTGGTGGAGAATCCGGTGATGGTGGTACAATCACAATAAGTGGTAATGCAAATGTAACAGCCACAGTAAGTCTATATGGACCAGGAATTGGTGGTGGTAGTAATGGTGCTGCAGGAACAATCACAATAAGTGATAATGCAAATGTAACAGCCACAGGAGGCGAATTTGGATCAGGAATAGGTAGTGGAAGAAATGGAACAGGAGGCACAATCACAATAAGTAATAATGCAAATGTAATAGCCACAGGAGGTGCAAGTGGAGCAGGAATAGGTAGTGGTAGTGGAGATACTACAGGAAGCACAATAGCAATAAGCTACACAGCAAAAGTAACAGCAGTAAGTGATGGAATAAATCAGGCAATAGATGCTATAAACAACGAAATTTCAGCTCCAGAGAATGAAGATGTAGCAAACATACTAGAACTAAACTATCAAAATTCAATAGTAGCAAACTCACAAACAGCTTTATTTGACGGTACTACAATAGTAGCAAGTTATACACCAAGTGTAACTTATCAATCAATTGCATTTAGTGGACTAGATATGAATAAAACATATACAGCTGAGCTTAATAAAATAGCACAACAAGGTCAAAAAGGAGAATTACTAACAAGTGATTATAATTTAACTCAAGGACTTAATATATACACAAATGTACAATCAACTACTGACAAGCTAAAAACGGTTACATTTGAAAATACAGATGGAGATGTATTAGCAGAAGAGTATGTAGTAACAGGTGGAACAGCGACTCGACCAGTATTACCACAACTTAGAACTGAGGAATATGTACAAGATTTTGAAGATAGTGCACTAGAAAATATAACTACTGATACAACACTTGTATATAAAAAAGTACCTAAAATTGTAGAAGTAACTGCATCTATAGATTATATAGATAAGCTTGATATTACAGTTGATAATGCGCCAGTCGATACAGAAGTTGTGTATGGAAAAATAGTAAAATCTACATACACAGGCGAAGGCAGTGTTATAGGCTGGAAAATCAATGATCACGTGGTATCAGTAACTGATAGTAATACGTATGCATTCTATGTAGTAGAAACTTCAATAATTGAACCAATACTAGAGGGAACAGCGATTGAAGTAGTTGATATTAATGTAGGAATTGCATCATACTCAACAGAAGATAACAACACAACAAAAGCATATTACCCAATAGTAGCAGCAGGTTATCAAGATGCTACAGAAGTAAAATATGGAGTAATACGCTCAACAGTTGAAAGTGATGTAACAGAAGAAAACATTAGACAATATTTAGATGATACAACACAACAAACAAATAGTAACATAGTAAGAGAATACACTGACACAAATGTAATGAACGGTGACGGACGTTACAACTATGTAGCAGTAATGCCAACAGACACAGATAAAACACTATATGTGAAAGCATGGATAGAAGTAGACGGAGTATTATATGTGTCATAAGTATCAACACAAATGCCATAATAAAAGTTTTATGTAATAGAGTTTAGTGAACTTTATAAAGTAACATAAACCAATATAAAGCAAGTAATTTTGGCAACAAAAAGCAACATAAAATAATAGAATAATTAAACACAACAAAAGCGACTTTTCGTAATGATTAGTCGCTTTTGTTATTGAAAATTCGTGTATTATATTAAAATATTACATATAATACTCTATGAAGTTACCTAAATTATTTTTTAAATTATAGCTGATAATGTATGCTTGACTATTAGTAGTATGAGTATGTGTGTTTCATCTAACTTATGTCATTCTAGTATGCATTTTAATAAATTCATCTCTTATAGCCTTAACCACTCTCGGATTAGCTGTCACATTAATCTCCTTATCTTGAAGCCTATACATAATATAATCTTGCTTGCTCATACCACTAAGCCTTACAAGTCTTTCGATTTCCTCCCATTCTTCTGGTGAAGCTCTAAAACTCACCGTTTTACTTCGCCATCTGTTTTTCTTGTCCATTACTTTTTCACTCATATTAAACACCTCTTTCAATTGACAATTTATTTGCGATTTCTATTTGTTTAGTAGGGAATAGGTGAGCGTATCTGTAAGTTATATCTATGCTTTCATGACCTAACCTATCGGCTATTGCTACTGCTGAGAACCCCATATTGATTAGAAGTGAGCAGTGACTGTGCCTTAAGTCATGGTTTCTAATCTTCTTAACTCCTGACTGCTTGCATCCTCTTACCATTTCATTTTGAAGATAACTTTTTGTTACTGGAAATATTCTGTCTGTATCTTTTACCTTGTATAAGCTGTCCATATACTCTTGTACTTCTTCACACAGAAAGTCTGGCAGTGATATAACTCGTTTGCTTTTTGGTGTTTTAGGGTCGGTTATAATATCTTCGCAGTTTATTCTTTGATAGCTTTTATTTATTCTAAGTGTAGATTTGTTAAAGTCTATATCTTCTTTTGTTAGCGCTAGTAGTTCACCAGAACGTATACCAGTCCAGTATAAAATTTCATAAATGTAGTAGCTCATTGGCTTATCCATCATTGCATCAGAGAACTTTAAGTATTCTTCCTTAGTCCAGAACAACATTT
>CAYJGB010000036.1:0-16032 GCA_964369405.1 uncultured Eubacteriales bacterium | reverse complement strand
AAGCCAAGGCTTTTGAACGCTATGCCCACGCTGTCAACGCCAGTCGCTATAGGGTGACGTCCATTAAAATGTTCAAAGATGGCAATAAGAAAGCGTTTATCCTCGATAAAAAGGACGGAGCAAGTAAGGGCTTTACAGCAGAAGAAATGCTACAAAGAATGCCGCAAATACAACGTATGCAAAATCGTAGGGAAAATATCTATTATACGCCTTTGTCCGATGACAAACACCACATTCTCATTGACGATATGACGGCAGAGAGTGTTGCCAAACTTAGAAAAGACGGCTTTGTCCCGGCTGTTATTTTGGAAAGCTCGCCCAAGAATTATCAATGTATTTTGACCATTCCCAAGGTGCAAAGCTCCTTTGACCGTGAGGCTAGTAATCGCTTAACAGAGCAATTAAATAAAGAGTATGGCGATAAAAAACTCTCCGGTTGCATACATCCCCATCGTGCTCCGGGATTTGCCAACTTCAAACCCCAATACAAAACGGCAGAAGGTGGCTTTCCTCGTGTTCAGCTTATCTATGCTGAAAAACAAGAATGTACCAAGGCGTACCTCACAGCACGAGCCATTGCCAAAAAATATGAGAAACAAGAGCGTGAGCGAAAAGCACAAAGTCAACACATAGCGCAGCGGCTACCCCAAACAGCGGCTACAACGGCTTATTTCAAACATTATGATGACATACGTCACCATATGAGCGTTGAAGATTTTTCACGCCTTGACGCCATGATTGCCGTGCGTATGAGGGCAACTGGTCACAGCCCCCAAGCCGTTATGGATGCTATAGCGGAATGCGCCCCTGCCATTCGCACAAAAGAAGGCCGCAATTGGCAAAAATATGCCGAACGCACGGTTAATTATGCCTTTGGCGTGGCTGGGGATTTGGCTTTACAGAAAATGCAATATTACCAACAGAAATGGCAGACAGTAGAAAATAATTATCGCTTAAAAGTGTAAAGTACTACGCTATCCATATTATTTATAAGATAAAATTTCATCTCTTGCCTTTCTAGGCCTTTTACGGCATTATCAAAATTAGGTGCTCAAAACGCCTTTACACCAAGCGGGCCGTGGTCACACCACGGGGTCGCATTCTTAGCACTTTCGCCAGAAAGCGACTCTATAGTTGCGTCTATGGTCGGGAGTGTGAAGAATACAATACCCTTTCGCAAGAGAGGGAAATAATTCCGCCGTTCGCTTGGTCGGTTTTGAGCTCCCGGCATTCGCCAAAATTACCCTTGGTAAACATACTCTATGGCAATGCTGTTCTTTAAACGGAGCGTTGCCATGCCTAAAAATTTAAGTTCTCAAACTCTTGAAGAACAAAAGCAAGCCATTAAGGCACATAAAAAAGCTACTTCCTACCTCAATAAACTGTGCCAGTCGCCCCTTGAAAATGACCAACGTATGTACCGCCTGTATCGTGCCGCTGAATGTCATAATCCTAATGATTTAGCTACCTTTTTTGATGTCAGTACCATAGCCATCGCCAAAGCCAAAAAAACAGGGAAAATTCCTGCTGAATGGCTTCTTATGCTCTTTCAAGTAAAAAATGTCTTTCCTGAGTGGATACAAACGGGTCTTGGTTCCATGTATTGTGATAAAAGACCTGAAGGGCATTTTGAGGACGGTCATGCATTTACAGAGCGCATGGAGGACATAGCGGCACTGCGCAGACTTTCATCAAGGACACTTACGGATGAGCTTTTGCGGCGGATTGCACTGAGCTAAAAATTTACTGTATGCTCTTAAAAAGAGTCTCATTTATATCATAAATATATAGACAGAATATCAAAGTAAATATATAAAAACATTGTATCCAAATATATCTTGAATTATTTATATATTTTTAAGTGTCGGGAGGCAGGTATGCAATCAAATTTTGATTTCTTACAAATTGAATTTCCTGTACTTTTTCAGATAGCTAATACAGCGGAAAAGTATATTTATTCCGATGCCAGCTCTTGCCTTTTCAAACTTGGATTATTCGGTGAAACATTGGTAAACTTTGTATTAAAATTTAATGATATTTCACCACCAGAAGAAAACACCCACGCTAACCGTATAAAACTCCTTAAATATAAAGGCTTCTTGCCACAAGAAGTGGATAATATTCTTTATCAACTGCGTATAAAACGTAATGCAGCGGTACATAATAATCTTGCAGACACAAAGTCTTGTACAATATTGCTTGAGTTTGCTCAGCGTCTTGGCTTGTGGTTTATGCAAGTATATGGAACGCAAGAAGTAGCTTCCGTTTCTTTTGCTCTTCCACCTCAAGACACCACCGATTACGCACAAATTATTCAAGAGCAAGAAAAGCAAATCACTGCGCTTTTATCTCAAACACCGACTACTACAATGCAGTTTATCACAGCCACAGAGCGTAAACACAGAAGCAACAAGGCGGCATTCCTTATCAATCTATCCGAAGAAGAAACACGCTTTTTGATTGATAGCCAGCTCCGTCAAATGGGCTGGGAGGTGGACACAACCGCTATGCGCTATTCCAAGGGCGCACGTCCCGAAAAGGGTAAAAACAAAGCCATTGCCGAATGGCCTACAATGTCACCTAATGGCACTCGTGAAGCCGTAGATTATGCGTTTTTTGTGGGTTTACAACTTATAGCCGTGGCTGAAGCCAAAAAAGCTGTAAAGGATATTCCTGCCCATATTGATAGGCAGTGTAAGGATTACGCCAAAGGCATACGCCCCGAAGACCAAAGCTATATGCTTGCCCAGTGGGGAGGCTATAAAGTTCCCTTTGTTTTTGCCACAAATGGACGTAAATATCTTAAACAAATAGAAACAAAGTCAGGTATTTGGTTTTTAGACCTACGCAAAAGAAATAATCTCCCCAAAGCTTTACAAGCATGGCCTAGCCCTTCCGGTCTTATGGATTGGTTTGCCAAAGATGTTGACAAAGCCAACACCACACTGCAAAATAGTTCCTCAGATTTTTTAAAAGACCCTGAAGGCTTGAATCTAAGGCAATACCAGCTGGATGCCATAGCAACGGCAGAAAAATCCATTACCGATGGAGCAGAAACAGCACTTTTAGCTATGGCTACAGGCACAGGAAAAACTCGTACCATCTTAGGTCTTATGTATCGCTTACTTGAATCCCATAGGTGTAAACGTATTTTATTTCTAGTGGATAGAAACTACCTTGGCACACAAGCGCAAGATGTATTCTCTGATGTAAGAATAAAAGATTTAAAAACCCTGAATGAAATTTATAATATTAAATCTTTAGAAGACAAACATATTGATTTAGAAACGCGTGTTCATGTTGCCACCGTGCAAAGCCTTGTACAGCGCATTCTTTACCCCAACGACGATGACGCCCTTGCCGTTTCTGCTTATGATGCCATTATTATAGATGAAGCACATAGAGGCTATGTGCTTGATAAACAAATGGATGAAATTGAACTGGAAAGCGGCACCCAAGAAAACTATATCAGCATTTACCGCACCGTGGTGGAATATTTCAATGCCATCAAGATAGCCCTTACCGCCACTCCGGCTCTGCATACCACACAAATTTTCGGTAAGCCCATTTATAGCTATACCTATCGGGACGCCGTGCTTGATGGTTATTTGGTAGACCACAACGCTCCCCACATTATTAAGACACAACTGAGCACCGAAGGTATTCATTATAATATAGGCGAAGTGCTTACGGTATATGACCCCATTACTGGGGAAGTTACCAACAGTGCGGAACTTGAAGACGAGTTACATTTTGATATAGGGCAATTTAATAAGCAAGTTATCACAGAGAGCTTTAACCGTGAAGCCCTTAAGGAAATAATGCGAGACCTTGACCCGGAAGGCACAGCCAAAACGCTTATTTTTGCCGCCAATGATACCCATGCGGATTTAATAGTAAAAATACTACGAGAGCTCTACGCTAAATACGATATTGACCAAGATGCCATACAGAAAATTACAGGAAGCATTGGTGACCAAAAGCGCATACGTGACGCAGTGAAAAATTTTAAAAATGAGCGTTATCCCAATATTGTTGTAACGGTGGATTTATTGACCACCGGCGTTGATATTCCCACCATTGCCAACCTTGTATTTTTGCGCCGTGTGCGCTCTCGTATTCTCTTTGAGCAAATGCTTGGCAGAGCCACACGGCTTTGCTCAAGTTTTAAGAAAGAGTTTTTTGAAATTTACGATGCCGTAGGCGTGTATCAAAGCCTTGCCCCTGTTAATACCATGAAACCTGTGGTTGCAGACCCGCATATTACATTAAGTGAACTGCTCACAAGTTTAGAATCTTGCACAGACGAAGCGCATATACACATACAAGTAGATAAAATTGTAGCTAAAATGCGTCGAAAGAGCCATAATTTGACTCAAGACCAGTATACACATTTCATAGAAAACAATGCAGGAGAAGATGTCCACACCTTCATCGACTCTATCAAGACATTGCCGCCTTTTGTCGCTCAACAAAAAATACTTAATGATAAACATCTTGTACGTATTCTTGACGAAAAAGGAAAATATGGTGGCAAGCCTATTGTCATTTCTGACAAAAAAGATAAAGTCACGCAGCACACAAGGGGGTATGGCGATGACGCCGAGGCTATGAAACCAGAAGATTATCTTGAAGAATTTCAAGCTTATATTGCTGAAAATACGGCACACATAGAAGCCCTGCATCTTGTTTGCACACGCCCGGCATCACTGAGCCGTGAAGCCTTAAAAAGTTTGCGGCGTGAGCTTGACGAAAAAGGCTTTACAGAAACCAAGCTCAATACGGCATGGAATGAAGTAAAAAATGAAGACATGGCTGCGGATATTATTAGCTTTATTCGCACCTACACCCTTGGTGTTACCTTGGTAAGCCGTGAGGAAAAAATCAAATATGCCATTGCAAAACTCAAAGCTTCGCATTCCTTTGATAAGATGCAAGAACGCTGGCTTGACACCATTGGTGAGCATCTGATGCGAGAAGGCATCCTGACTAAAGAAATCCTTGACCTTGGGATTTTAGGAGATGAAGGCGGTTTTAAGCGCTTCAACACGAAAATATTTGATAATAAACTTGAAGAATATATAGCAGAATTGAATGAATATCTCTATGCTGATGGAGAAAGGGTAGCTTAATGGACAATCAGGAAATTGTAAAAAAATTATGGAATCTTTGTAATGTACTGCGAGATGATGGCATTACCTATCACCAGTATGTTACTGAGTTAACCTATATTTTGTTTTTGAAAATGCTGAATGAAACAGGCGCAGAAAAAGATATTAAACAAACAATTTCTGATTTTGATTTTTTACTTAATAAGGAAAAAGAGTCCTCCCTCGAGACAGACGAACAAGTTAAGCTTAACGAAAAGCGCCTTGTGGCAGAATATTCATGGAAAGAGCTCATTTCTCGTTCCGGTCTTGACTTAAAAAATTACTATACCACCATGCTTAGGCTTTTTGGCACGCATTGTACAGGGCACATTCGTAGTATTTTCTATGAAGCAAGCACCAATATTGATGAACCCAAAAACCTTGAAAAAATTATTGTCTCTATGCACGAATTGGACTGGTACAGTGCCAAGCATGACGGCTTTGGTGATTTATACGAAGGTCTACTTGAAAAGAACGCCAATGAAAAGAAATCCGGCGCAGGACAGTATTTCACCCCACGTGTGCTTATTGACGTTATGACCCAATTAACCAACCCGCAATACGGGGAAAAGTGCAATGACCCTGCATGTGGTACTTTTGGCTTTATGATTGCCGCACATAAGCATGTCAAAGAAAATACTAATATGCACGCCTTATCCCCTGAAGAGTATGACCGTTTTGCTAAGGAGCATTTTACAGGATGTGAACTTGTACAAGAAACCCATCGTCTTGCCCTCATGAATGCCATGCTTCACGATATTAAAAGCAATATTCTTCGAGGAGATACCCTCTCTACTCTTGGTAAGGATATGCAGTGCTTTGACGTGGTGCTGACCAATCCGCCCTTTGGCACAAAGCAAGGCGGCGAACGCACCACAAGGGATGACCTTACCTATCCCACCTCTAATAAGCAGTTAAACTTCTTGCAACATATCTATAGAAGCTTGCATAAGCAGGGAACAGCCCGTGCCGCCGTGGTATTGCCCGATAATGTGCTTTTTGCCGATGGGGACGGCACAAAAATTCGCCAAGACCTCATGGATAAATGCAATGTGCATACAATCTTGCGTTTGCCCACGGGCATTTTTTACGCACAAGGCGTAAAAACCAATGTACTTTTTTTCACTCGTGGTAAGACAGAAAAAAAGAATACCAAGGAAGTATGGTTCTACGATTTACGCACCAATATGCCTTCCTTTGGTAAAACAACACCCCTTACAAAAGGGCATTTTGACCATTTTATCACAGCCTACACCGCCAAGGACAGAAGCGCCATTCAAGATGAACGTTGGAATTTCTTTAGCCGTGAAGAAATCCACGCCAAAAAGGACAGTCTCGACCTTGGTCTCATTAAAGATGATTCCGTAGTAGATTATGCCGACTTGCCTGACCCTATGGAAAGTATGGAAATAGCCATGAGCCAATTACAAGAAGCCCTTGACCTTATGCAAGAGGTGGCCAGCGAATTGAAAACATTGCAGGGTGTGCGCTAATGGCCGTGAAGAATAACCTTTATTTAGAAGAAAGGATGAAAAATGCACTTGTACCTTTGGATGAGCAACCTTACGCTTTGCCTGAGAACTGGGTTTGGGTGAGAGGTGAAAGTTTATTTCTCCCAATGGTAAGTAAAAAACCTTCTGCTAATGAGTTTACTTATATAGATATTGATGCAATAGATAATGTTAAACAAAAAATTTCTAATCCTAAAATAATTCAGATAGAGGATGCACCAAGTAGAGCTTCAAGGAAAATTAGCTTGGGAGATACTCTTTTTTCTCTTGTTCGTCCTTACCTTAAAAATATTGCATATGTAACAGAAGAGTACGCTCATGCAATCGCTTCAACAGGTTTTTATGTTTGTCGACCGCAAAAAAACCTCTCCGCGCATTATATTTTTAAATTAATGTGTAGTGATTATGTTATATTTGGCTTAAATAAATTTATGAAAGGAGATAATTCTCCTTCAATCCGTACAGATGACATTAGAAGCTTTCCCTTTCCCCTCCCACCACTTGCAGAACAAGAGCGTATAGTACAGCGCATTGAAAGCCTTTTTTCCAAATTAGACACAGCAAAAGAGCGTATAGAAGCCAGTTTGGCAAGCTTTGAGGCAAGAAAGTCTGCTTTATTGCATCAAGCTTTTACAGGTGAATTGACAAGGGCATGGCGTGACAAACATGGCGTGACCTTAGATAGTTGGATACATAATCAACTAAAAAACTATGCTGATACAAAATATGGGTATACTGATAGTGCGACTAAGGAACATTGTAGTTATAAATTCTTGAGAATAACAGATATACAAAATAATACAGTTGACTGGAGCAATGTCCCTTATTGCAAAATAAATGAAAAAGATTTTAAAAACTATAAACTATTAAAGAATGATATTGTCGTTGCTAGAACAGGTGCAACCACAGGTAAAAGTTATATTATTACAGACGAAATTAATAATATGAAGGTCGTTTTTGCATCATACCTTATTAAAATATCTATTTTTGAGCATGACAAATTATCCGGACAATACCTTTATAAATTTATGCAATCTCAATTCTACTGGGAACAAATAACAGATTTGAGTTCAGGAATAGCACAACCTGGCGTTAATGCAAACAAATTAAAGTCAATTTCAATGCTAATCCCCCTTCTCCCAGAACAAAAAGAGATTGTTCGCATTCTTAACTCTCTCCTTGCCAAAGAAGAGCAAGCAAAGGCACAAGCCCAAAAAAGCTTAGATGCTATTAGCCACATGAAGCAAGCCATCCTTGCCCGTGCCTTTCGTGGGGAGCTTGGGACACAAGATAGCACCGATGAGCCGGCAGTGCTTTTGCTTGAGCGAATCCTTGCTGAAGGTATGACAACACAAGCGCAAAAATCTTCGCCCTCAAAAGCTCCCAAAGAACGCAAGACACGCGCAAAAGCTCCAGCCCTACCAGCTATATTCCCTCAACCGGGCAGAGAAGACAGGGTTTTATATCTTATGGAATGCCTTATTGACGAATATCCCAACATGACCATGAAAGAAGTTTATGAAATGGCCCTATTAGCGACCATGCCGTCTTTATGGAAAAAGCTCTTAGGCAAAAATGCCGTAAAACTCACCACAATCCTGCAAAATCATGCAGAGAATTGGAAATTTAGCGTCAAGGAAAAAGTGCGTTCAAGACGTGTTTGGAATACCTTAGAACAATACCATAATGTTATCATATCCGAGCAAGGACGCTGCTCTTTGCGCCAAGGGTATACTTCGGAACGTATGGAGTCCTATAAAAAACTATTGCCATTTTTCTACAATGCATATAGTATATTCTGTAACGAAAGACACAAGTATCTTGATATGGACGTAAAGGTACAAAAAATGGAGTGGTTAGAACATATAGCCTAAATGATTAGAGAGAGCCATGTCGCAACAGGTAAAAGCACCGCCTTTATGGATAAAAGAATTTTATATCCTTAAAGCGTATGACTTACAGCAAGTTATCCGCCATGTGTCTTTTACGCCCGGCTTAAATTGCATTGTGGGCTTAAATAGCAAAGCTCCTTCTCACAAAGATATCATACTAGGCGGTCATTCCGTTGGTAAAACAAGCCTTTGCCGTCTTTTGCGCTATGCTCTTACTGAAAATCCTTTTGCCACAGGGCAAGGGGTGCGAGCTATACAAGAAATATTTCCTCATGCCTACATAGCAGCAGAAGTGTATATCAATAATACTCAGTGGTCGGTACTGCGCCCTTTGGGAGCTAGCGGTAAACACATCGCCTATCAAGGCTCTTTACAAGACGCTTTTACCAAGGGCACAGAAGAAGAATTTACTGCGTATTGCGCTGCCCTGCAAGACCTTGTACCGTCCTGTCTACAAAATACTTCTTTCCCCTTTGCATGGTCACACCTTTTAGCATGGCTGTCTCGTGACCAAGAAAGCCGATTGCACACCTTGCACGGTTGGCGTTCGGAAGACTCAGAATGTCATACCCCTAAATTTCCTAAACCTGTGATACATCCCAACTATCTCATAAGTGCCATGCTGGGACTTATCAACTCAGAACTTGCCACGCTCAATGAACAGTACTTGCAAGGTGAAAAAAAACTGGAAAAACTTAAGATTGAGATAAAAGCAGCCTCTGAAGAACCAAGTTATAAATTACGCTTTGCCAAAGAACAGCTTGAAGCAATCATAGGGAATTTTCAGGATATAAAGCAACAAGGTCACCTGTTGGACGCGAATAACGTAGCACGGCAAGTATTAGAAAATATTGAAAACCGTATCCTTAAACTTTCTCAAGAGTTAGAAGGCATTAAAGAGCAACATCTTGAAGTTTCATTCAATATAAAAAAACAACAAGAAAATTGGGAACGTCTTAAAGAAATGCTCGACATGACGTCAGTACAAGAAGGCGAAACACCCCTTGGGATTGAAGGAAAACGTCAAGAAAAAGAAAGGCTAGAGGCGCAAATACAGGCTAAACAAGAATGCCCACTTTTTACCTTTCGTCTGAATGAATGTTCATATATATTAAGACATGTAGAGAACTTACGACTATTAAATTTTGATGATTACAAAAGAGAAAAAGCCATAAAAAATATGGATGCACAGAGTAAGGCAGAACTTGAAGCTTTGGAACGCCAACAAAAAGAACAAAATAGACGCTATGCACAGGCTCAAGAGTCAAAAAGAGAACTGGAAGACAAGATACGTGAGTGCAAAATACAGCTTGATAGCGCAAAACAAGAAAAAAATCGTGTAGAAATATGCCTTAACAGCTACCTTGAAGCCCACGCAGAACTGGCAGGAGAGAAACATACATCAGAGCTTGCCACCCTCACGAATAAACAAGAGGAACTGCAACAAGAATTAAAACAAATTGTTACAGAGCAAGAAAACCACAGACAATCACTTCAAGGTAAGGCTAAGCGTTTTAATGAGCTTTTTTCAAACCTTGTTAAGACCGTTCTTGGTGAAAATTTTTCCGGTAACACCCACGAACATCAAGGCAAGTGGAGCGTAACCATCCTTCAAGATAAACGTGGCGCAGGGCAAACATACGCCACCATAGGCAACATACTCTTTGACGTGGCGGCGGCTCTCTTTACTGGCGAAAATGAAGGGCAACACCCCGGCTTCTTTATTTTCGATAGCCCTCGTGAAACTGATATGGACGATACAACCTATGCTAACCTTATGCATACCTTGTATAACCTTCATACACTACGCCAAAATATAGATATCCCCTTCCAATGCATCCTCACAAGCACCACACCGCCCCCTAAAGATGTACAAAATACCGTGCGACTGGAACTAGCGGCGTATCCGAGTGAGAGGTTGTTGTTTAGACGAGAGTTGCATAGGGATGGTTTGGTTTAGAAAATCATAATTAAATGAGGAGTGTTTTATGGCTTTAACTATCTTACATCTTTCAGATTTACATATAGGTAGAGCAGGATTAGATTTAAGCAAACTATCAGATGCAATCGTTTTTGCGTTGTCCCAAAATAAAGAGCGAATTGAGCAAATTGCTGTTACAGGTGATATTTTTGATGGAAAAGCATTAAGTGAAGATTCTATAATAGAAGAAGCAATATCTTCTGCTGTAAATTTTTTTTCAAATCTTTTAAAGGGAATAAGTGAAATACAAGATATAAATTTAATAGATAGAGATATATTATTCGTTCCTGGGAATCATGAAATAAACAAAAAAGAACATAAAGATTCTTATTTTAATAATTATAAAAAATTTCTAGAAAAGTTTTATACAAAAGAATATGATTTTATTAAATTTAAAAATTTCAGTTTACTTAAAAAATTTACTGACGAAAAAATTATTATCATAGGTTTAAATTCATCAAGATTTGACAACGGAAAATCATTTGGGAGTGTATCATTATCTGACTTCACACCTTTAAACTTAGCATTAAGTAAATTCAACAAAGATGATTATAGTATAGTTGTCATGCTGCATCATCACTTTTATAAAAATGAAGAACGTAATAAAAGTTATGTTGATGAAAGCACGCTTGTAAATCATGAAACATTTTTCGAAATGTTTTGTATGCATAATATAACAACTATTCTACACGGACATAGGCATAATAATGCAGTTCATAGAATAAACATAAATGTAAATCCAAAAGAGAAAGATAAGATGGTTAATGTCGTTGCATGTGGAGCAACAGGAAAAGATGATGTATATACTAACTATTTTAATGTAGTAAAAATATATGAGCCAAATGCTCAAAATTCTGTAATAATTTCAGAATACAAAAAATCACAAAGAGATGTTTTTACATTTGAAAATAAGTACGTACTCCCTGTAAACGTTGTTTCTAAACACATAACACCCTTAAGACAACTACTGGCAGAAGAATCTGATTTATATGAATTTTTTAAGAACATAATTAGCTTTGGAAATGATAGTAGTAACTATATAAAAATTTTGGAAGGAATTATTGGAAGCTGTAGCGATACTTGTGCTGTATTGGAAAAAAACAAAGAAAGTATATTTTTTATGTTTTTAACTGCACATTATAGAGCAAATCAAAAAAATGATATTAATTTGAAATCAATAGAAAAAGAAGTGAAAAAACACGAAAACATTCCAAAACATGATTTCTTTATCTCAATTCAAAAATCAAAAAATATTTATGATTTTTCAAAAGAATATTCAAAAAACATAATCAGCAAGATAGAAAAATCAACTAAAAAAGAAAAAGAAATTATCACTTTTTGCATAATCAGTTTCTTTATATGCGATTTTTTCTTTACATTAAATAATAACTCTGGGGAGTTTTTTAAAATAAAAATAAAAAACAATACAGACTTTAATGTAGATCCAAATGAAATAGCTAGTGGAATAAGAAACAATCAAGTAGAAATCTCGTTTGATGAAGACAGAAGAGCTTTAGAAGTTAAAGTAGAATGTACTCAAGCTATTTCTCATAAAGTTGTAAAATTAATTGTAAATGAATACGAGTATATGCTTTCTGAGTACGAAAAATTGTTTTCGGAAGTTGGATTTAAAATGTATTACATCATTGGTAATATATTTGGAACAGATAAGAATGAAACAGAACTTGAAAGTTATACTTTTAAAGCTTACACAAGAACTCTTTTGAATTTATTAGCAGGAGAGCATATTTATGCCAATAAAATGGTTTTTATTAGAGAAGCATTACAGAATTGCATAGACGCTATTCATCTAAGAAATAAAATAGATAAAAAATATCACACTCAAGAAAGTAAAATTGAAATTATATCTGAAACACACGAGCATGGTAATCATTCTTTATCCATCAAAGACAATGGTGTTGGAATGACAAAGTATCATATAGAAAGATACCTTACAACTATAGGAAGAAGCTTTTATAAAAGTGAAGAATTTGCAAATGCGACACATAAAAATTCCTATCATCCTATAAGTCAATTCGGGATAGGTTTTTTAAGTTGCTTTAATGTTAGCAAATCTATAAATGTTAGCACAAAATATTGGGATGAAGAAATAGATAGAAAAGCATATTGTCTAGAAATACCGAATATTGATGGATGCTTTTTCATTGAAAACAAAGGACACCATGACGTTGGGACAATTGTAAAACTTGAAATATCAAAAGAAATTCAAATTGAAAGATTAAAGGAATACATAAAAACTACTTTTTTTGATAGTAATTATGATATTTTTTTTGATGGTAAATTAATTGTTCCTAAAAATGCTTTGATAAATCGTCTTAACGAAGAAACTTCAGAGTTTAAATTAAATTTCTTTATTCCATTAGGTGAAAATGGAACAATAAAAGAAAGTCATAATGCTGGAATGAACTATGGCATATATATATTCAAACGTGATAATAAGTTATTTTGTGAGCCAAAATGCATATGTTTATGCAATGGTATAAAAATTAGTAATTTTGATATGCCCGAAGAATTCAAACCATTACATAAAGACTATTTTGATATTATCTTTAACCTCCCATCAAATTTATTAGAACTTGAAGTTTCAAGAGATGCATTAAAAAAATTTAATTTAAAATTTGATAAAAAATTTAACCATTATCTTAAAAATAAAATTAAAAATTTTATTTCAGGAGGTTTGCATAATAAGCTGCCTATAATAATTTTAATGTTGATTTCCCCATATATAGTTAATAAAAAGCACATGTTAGTAAAGTTTGATTCTAAGAATTATTCTGTCGTTTCTTATGTTACAGATACATTAACCAATGAACATAGAACTGAGCTAGCAGAGCAGTTTTTTTCCTCATTACTTAAGTATATTAATAAGTCTGATATACCATTAGAAAAAAAATATTTATCAAATAAATTTGAACAGATTATAGAAAATGAATTCATGAGTGTACCAGGAAAAACTAAAAAACGTACTAGTGTTTTTATTAATAAAATAATTGAAAACGAGAAGTTACAGAACAGTACACAGCTGAAACATGTTACTATAAATCATATTAATAGAGATTTTTTGAACGAATTTTTTTATACGGTTCTACATAGGAATTTTGATTTAGACATAGATGAATTTCATCTATCAAGAAGGTATGTGGATTTATTTTTCTATTTTTACAAAGATATGCCTACAAATTTAAGTCCACTACAAAACAGCAGAATTGCCTTACATGTTATACTATATTTTATGTTACTGAAATATTTTTTAAAAAATGAGGGAAAGTCAAAAAAAGATAAATACTTAACACGTAAGCTTTTTTCTAAGTTATGTTTTTTTTCTTTGATTTTCAATACATTTGAAAATTCTTTTAAAGAAAATATCATTTTGAATAAAGAGTCAATTGATATTATTGCAGAAGCACTTGAAGAAACTGACGATTTTCTTTAAAAAGTTCAGCCGTAACTGCAACAAAAAATGCTGTTAAACGCGGACAGAATGCAAAAGCCTTTATTTAGAAACAGACCCTAGCTATATATAAAGATTTTATAAATTAATATTTTTATATCCCGCTTTGTACTAATTTTTAAGCGTAAATTGTTTGAAGTGGAGTGCGAAAGAAGTTAAGCCCTTATGACGCTACAATAATGTAAAAAAGGTGTCATAAAGACTTAACTTATTAAATATTTGATGAAGCTATTTTGCATTTTCAATAAATGTAACGATATCCTCAACCCTCCAAGCGGTGGTGCGTTTTCCCAAAGTCACAGGTTTAGGAAATATTCCGTCCTTACATCCCTCCCACCAAGTACTTTTACTCACAGGGATAAGTGCCAATACTTGAGGTAAACGTAAAAATCCTGTTGGGGGTAAGGGTGCGCCGATGGTTACATGCTGATGTGTCATAATAATCTCCTTTTGTTTTTTTAGGAGAATAATCCAAGGCAGCGTGAAAAAGCCCTGAATTGGTCGGGAATAATACAGGAAAGACGGGAACAATCCGCTACAATCCATTGTAGGGCGTTGAAAACCAACAATCTACGGCGTCATCTAAAAAAAGCCAAACTGCTCATGTATATCCCTATACGCTTTGCTCTCTGTATCCGTAACACTCGTTCCTCGTGTAACGGCTATGCTTCGCACCCGTTGGGCAGGACATCGCACCTTGATTTTTTCCGCTTCCTTGTATCTTGCCGCTTTTGAACGCCCTACAAGCAAATAAGGACAATTTATGTTGTGGTGATATTCAAAGTTTGCGCTTTTTCAAGTAGCCTATGGCAAGCCTTGCGGTAAGTGCTATCCTCTTTGTTGGCAGTCCCAAGCAATTTACCCACATAGGTTTTGTTATTTTGCCCACACCAAGAGTACAGCACATGGGCAATAACAGCATCATCAAAATTTGCTTCACGCATGGCGTCACGCACCGCCATCGGCGTTTTGCCTTCCCATAAATGGCGAGGTATGCACAAATGAGGCGTTTCACTGTTTGCCGTGGGTGATATTTTATGAGGTACGGTATATGTGGGCATTGAAAAGCTTTGCACAGTAATATGCTCAAAAAAACTTTTGGAAAGCCCTTTAATTTCTTGTCGGTAGGGATAGCCACAAGCTACCAGATGTTGGACAGCATCTTTTTTGTTTACGGCTATTGTGTGCGGTAAATAATACTCTATATACCTAATAACATTGCTTCTATAAAATGAACGCTCTTGCGCTTGTGCCATTTCAAGAGAAGGAAGAGGTTCACCAAAGTCTGTTTCTTTTGGCAAAAGTGTTTGAACAAGCTCCATCATATCGGAAAGTTCTTGTGGAGTGGGGTCATAAGCCTCTTGCAGAATAGCTTCAAATCCTTTGATAAAATTATATTTCTGCAACAGGGGAAAAACACTTGCTAAAAAAGCTTCCAACTCTTGGGTAAATTCAAAAAATGTTATTTTTTCGACTTTTTCTTGTGGAAAATATGGTACAGCAATACCTATTCCCTGTGCAGTATCTTCTGCAAATTCCTTCCAGTAGCTTTCCCAAATATAATGCCACAGAGCATAAGGAAAAATGCTCTCATGATTGAGTGCCGTAAAAAGTCCATTTACTTCTGAATCGCTTAAATCAAAAGCCGTGCGAAGTTTCCCGATGGTGATAAATTCTTGATGTAGCATGACAGGCAAACTATCAGAAAAGTGTTTCGTTGTCAGTTACGAATGTAAGTAAAGACAAAAAAACTTACCTTGACAATTACATGGTATAAGATAAAACAGAAAAAAGATTTGTAACATATGTATATTCAAATACATTATGTACTTTTCTCATTCGTCCGATAAAGTCCACAAAAGAATTTTATAATTTTTTTCATTTGTGGGTATATTTGTGGGTATGCCTACCTCAAAAGTCATTTTATATTAAATAAAATCAAACAATTACCAAGTGCACTTAGTGTCCATTATGGAGAGTAAACGCATGGGATTTTCCAATAAACCCATGGTGGTAGTACCAAATC
>CAYJGB010000035.1:0-16109 GCA_964369405.1 uncultured Eubacteriales bacterium | reverse complement strand
CAGTTAAAGTAGCACGAAAAGCAGTCGTTATATTCCCCTCAACAGTAGACATTTATTCTGTCCTCTCGTGCCACGTTGAGTGTGTAGCATTGATGTCAAGGGGAGATGGAGTATCGAGGGTTGATATTTCAAAATAAAAGGAGGAAAAACTTGTATTTAAAAAATTTGAAAACATTGAAAGATGATATGGTTAAAAACAAATGGACGATTTGTAGTTTTCTTTTTGAGTATAAAAAAATAGAGTATATAGTGCTAATTAAAAGATTTGTTGGGACAGAAAAACGTATAGATGAATTTGCGCTAGTTAAACTTCATTTTATGAAAACAAGCGATATGAATGACTCTTTAGAAGTTGAAGCTAATAGTTTAAAAATAATAATTGAACCCCAAAAACTTAGAAATTACTTTGGAATTGAATGGCAAGAAAACTTAGGAGATATTATTATGCAGTTTACTAAACAGCTTGGAAACAAAATTCCTAAAAAAATTCCAAATAATATTTCCAATGTTGAAAAATCAGCAATGTTAAACTCCCTGAGTAAAAGCGATGCTGAAAATCCTAACAAAATTTATTGTGGTAAAGTGAGAAGAAATCCTAATAAAGGTAAAAGAAGTGAATATAATTCAGATAAAACAAAATTATTAAGAGCATCTCTCTTTGCACTCTTTAAAAATGAGCCAAATGTTAGTTTTTGCTATTATGAAGATATAAATAAAGAAAATGATGATGCAACTATACTAAGAAACTTTTCAAAGTAGGCAATATTAAATATAAAATAAATCAACTAACCACTACCTATCCTTACAGTAGTGGCTATTTTTGCACCTATATTCAATTCTATCCCTCAATCCTAACCTCAACACCACTTTTAAACTCTATCACAAAATGGTCCTTAAAAACAGTAATTTTATCTACTAACCGTCTAATTTACTTTGTTGACCTCTTTTAGTTACATCTGTAATTGATGATTGGCTAAATCTATTTATGCTTGCAGGTATTGTTATAACATTAGTCATTTTGAACGTTCCTTCTATATTTGTTTTTGGATATTGAGTTTTAGCTTTAGCCATTAATAAAATAAAACGTAAGAATATCGCCTTTAACTGATATGTGTGTTAAATTTTCAACCATTGTATTACTATCAAATACATCTATGTATAGAGTATCGCATTAAATTTGCCTTGCACTACAAAATTTAATTTAGAATATCCTAAGACAAATAAAAATCCAAATCATATAATAAAAAGCAAAAAAAAAACAAAACATCAACAAAGATTAACATAATATTTATTACAAATAGATAAAATTATATGTTAAATAATTCACAAGTTTCCAATAATAATAATTAATTATGTATAAATAGTGAGAATTTAACATATAATCTATAATGTTATTATATAAACATTCAAATTTTGTGCCTCTTTAACAAATATATAAGAAATTTATATTTTTAATGAATATATATTGAATAAAATATTGTTAAATGATATAATACAATACAAGTGTATAAATTTTTGTTATTAGTAAGATATTGTTTTTTTGATATCAAATTGAATAATAAAAATCTAAATTATAAAGTTATGGAGAGTACTTTTATGAAAGTAGCAGTAGCGGGAACAGGATATGTTGGGGTTTCTTTAGCAGTTCTGTTGGCTCAAAACAATGAAGTTGTAGCAGTAGATATTATTAAGGAAAAGGTTGAGCTAATCAACAACAAGAAATCGCCAATACAGGATAATGAAATAGAAGAATATTTAGCGACGAAAGACCTTAACTTAATAGCAACGCTTGATCCAAAACTAGCATACGAAAATGCAGAATTTGTAATTGTAGCAGCTCCAACAAATTACGATTCAAAAAAAAATTATTTTGACACTTCGGCAGTTGAAAGCGTAATTAAAACTGTTATGGAGATAAACCCTAATGCTATAATGGTAATAAAATCTACAATTCCAGTAGGTTATACAAAGTTTGTTAGAGAAAAATTTAATACAAAAAATATAATTTTCTCGCCAGAATTTTTAAGGGAAAGTAAAGCGTTATACGATAACCTTTACCCTAGTAGAATAATTGTAGGAACTGATATGGAAGATGAAAGCCTTACAAAAAAAGCTCAAACATTTGCAAACCTTTTAGATGAGGTGTCTTTAAAAGAAGAAACACAAATACTTACTATGGGATTTACAGAAGCTGAAGCCGTTAAGCTTTTCTCAAATACTTATTTGGCACTCCGTGTAGCGTATTTTAATGAGCTTGACACATACGCCGAAACAAAAGAATTAAATACAGACCAAATAATTAAAGGTGTAAGCCTTGACCCTAGGGTAGGCGATTACTATAATAACCCAAGTTTTGGTTATGGTGGTTACTGCTTGCCAAAAGATACAAAACAACTTTTAGCAAATTATCAAGACGTACCACAAGATATTATGAGTGCAATTGTGCAAGCTAATAGAACACGTAAAGATTTTATTGCAGATAGAGTTTTAAGGACAGCAGGCTATTATGGATATGGGGAAGAATATAAGAGTGACGGCACAGAAAAAGAAGTTCCAACAATTGGTGTTTATAGGTTGACAATGAAAGCAAATTCAGACAATTTCCGTCAAAGTTCTATTCAGGGTATTATGAAAAGAGTAAAAGGTAAAGGTGCAAAAGTTGTAATTTTTGAACCAACACTTGAAAATGGAACAAGGTTTTTTGATAGTGAAGTTGTAAACGATATAGATAAATTTAAGTCTATGTGTAATGCAATAATTGCAAATAGATATGATAGCGTTTTAGACGATGTATTAGAAAAAGTATATACAAGAGATATTTTTAGGAGAGATTAAGTTGAGCAAAAGCAAAAAAAAAGTATGTTTTGCAGCGTCTACGGGGGGGCATTTTGAGCAACTATTAATGCTAAAACCTCTAATGGATAAATACGATAGTTTTATACTTGCGGAAAAAACACAATACAAAATTGAAACTAAAGGAATAAAAATTTATTATCTAAAACAAGTAAATAGAAAAGAAAAAACATGCTATTTAAAACTTCTTATAAATGCGTTTATTTCACTTTTTATATTTATAAAAGAAAGACCAGACGTAGTTATTTGCACAGGAGTTCTAGCAATGATTCCTATGTGTTTACTTGCAAAATTGTTTAGAAAAAAACTTATATATATTGAGTCTTTCGCAAAAGTAAACTCACCTACCGAAAGTGGTAAGTTACTATATAAATATGCAGATAGATTTTATGTTCAATGGGAAAGTATGAAAGAAATATACCCAGATGCAATATATCTAGGTGGCATTTATTAAGGAGGACTTATGATTTTTATAACACTAGGCTCTCAAAAGTTCCAATTTGATAGACTTTTAAAAAAAATAGATGAATTAATAGAAAATAAAGTGATACAAGATGAGGTTTTCGCACAAATTGGGTATTGCACCTACATACCTAAAAACTTTAAATCACAACAGTTTTTAGACAGAGAAAGCTTTTTAAAAAACATGAATAAAGCCGATTTAGTTATGACACATGCTGGAACAGGCGCTATAATGAGTGGGCTTAAAGCTGGAAAAAAAGTAATAGCAATACCAAGACTTAAAAAATACGGTGAACACGTTGATGACCACCAAGTGCAAATAATTGAACAGTTCTCAGAAATGGGAATTATAGAACCTTGTTATGATGTAGAAAATTTAGAAAAAGCAATATATAATTGCCAACAAAAACAGTATATTAAATATAAGTCTAGTAAAGAAAAATTTATAAAAAATATAGAAGAATATATTGAAAATGCATGAGGTGGTACAATGGATAGTTTAACAAAAGGTATAGTGTTAGCTCCACTTAACTTACTTTATAAAATTTCCCCTAAGGCGGAATTAAAATTATTGTTTTATTTAAAACAAAGATATAAATTAGACTTAATAAATCCAACTACTTTTAATCAAAAATTGCAGTGGATAAAATTATATGACAAAAATCCTTTAATGCCTAAGTGTTGTGATAAGTACACAGTTAGAGAATTTGTAAAACAACAAGGTTGTGAAGAAAGTTTAAACGAATTATATTGGCATGGATTCAATGTGGAGGATATACCTTTTGAAAATCTACCACAGAAATTCGCAATAAAAGTTACTCATGGTTCTACTTTTAATATAATTTGTGAAGACAAAAGCAAGTTAGATATAAACAATACTAAAATTTTACTTAATAAATGGTTAAAAGCTAAATTTTTACCTTGTTACGGAGAATGGTTTTATGGTATTGAAAGACCTAGGATAATAGTTGAACAGTTTTTAGAAGATTATAATAAAGCTGAGTTAAGAGATTATAAAATATTTTGTTTTAATGGTGAACCAAAACTAGTAGATGTACATTCAGGAAGATTTGGAGAGCATAGACGAAATATATATGATTTAGACTGGAATTTTAAAGACGGTATAAATTTTAAATATGATAACGATGATATTATAGAAAAACCAGCTCAACTACCACTTGTATTAGAATATGCAAAAAAATTGTCAGCACCTTTTTTACACGCAAGAGTAGATTTCTTTATTGTTAAAGATAAAGTTTATTTTGGTGAAATTACATTTACTAATGGTGCTGGATTTGATCATATAACTCCAAGAAGTTTTGACGAACTAATGGGAAGTTGGCTTGAACTTCCTAAAAATGTGAAATAATATGAGGTAATTTATGAAGATATTAGTAGTTGGACCAAGTTGCGAAAAATCAAAAGGCGGAATGTCAACAGTAATAAAAGGGATAAAATATGATAAAGAACTAAATATAAAACATGATATAGAAACATTTTCATCATTTATAGACGGGAACATTATAATACGATTAGGATATTCTATATTTTCATATATTAAATTTTTGATAATATTTAAAAAATACGACTTATTTCATATTCATGCAGCTTCATTTGGTAGTACATTTAGAAAAAGAATTTATCTTAAAACCTTAAAAAAATTGAATAAAAAAGCTATCATTCATATTCATGGTGCAAAATATATGGAGTTTTATAAAGGGTTAAATCAAAAAAAGAAAAAAAAGGTAGTAGATTTTTTTAATATGGCTGATTTGGTATTAGCATTGTCAGAAGATTGGAAAGATAAATTTCAAACAGTTATGAACGTTAAAAATTGCGAAGTTTTAAATAATGGAATTGACCTAAATATGTTTACTAAAGCAAATTGTGATATATCAAAGAATAAAGATAACTTTATTTTCTTAGGCAGATTAGGAGAAAGAAAAGGTGCTTATGATTTAGTAAACGCTGTGGCAATTGCAGTTAAGAAAAATCCAAAGATAAAAGTATTCATGGCTGGTGATGGGGATATAGAAAAAATAAAAGAGTTAGTAAACAAAAAAAAGCTACAAAAACATATTAATGTAATAGGGTGGATAAACTTTGAACAAAAAATAGAATATTTAAGTAAAGTATCTACTATGATTTTACCATCTTATAATGAAGGTTTGCCGATGGCAATTTTAGAATCTATGGCATCTGGTAAGGCTATATTAAGCACAACAGTAGGTGCAATTCCTGAAGTTATAACGGAAGATAATGGTATACTAATTGAAGCAGGAGATATAGAGGCGTTGGCCAGTTCGATGGTAAGACTATCTAGCGAAGAAGATATATTAATAAAAATGTCAGATAACAACAAAAGAAAAATAAAAGACAAATACAGTTTAAGGAACATAAATAAAAAATTGGGGTTGTATTATGATTTAACAGGAGAGAAATAAAATGTTGGATTTTGATATAAATAAAACGATAAAAAAGGGTAGAAAAAGTAAAATAAAGATTTATAGAAAATATATAGACTGGTTTATTAGACACTATTATTATTGTGATATTAAATGCGATTGTAAAATCTCTGACAGTGTTATATTTGCTCATAATGGGTTAGGTACAGTAATTAATAAAAATGCTGTAATTTATGATGATGTTATTATACAGCATCATGTTACAATAGGTGCTAACAATGACGGAAAGACACCGATAATTAAAAAAGGTGTAAAAATAGGAGCAGGTGCTATAATAATAGGTGGAATTGTTATAGGAGAAAATTCCCAAATAGGGGCAGGAAGCGTTGTTTTAAAAGATGTAGAACCAAATACCGTTGTAGCAGGCGTTCCTGCTAAGGTAATTAGAAAAAATAATTAATAGAACGAGGGATTTCAATGAAAAAGGTAGGACTTGCTGTTTGTTACGATACAAAAAACTTTGGCAGTCAATTGCAAGTTTTAGCAAATGATAAAAAAGTTAAAGATATGGGATATGATACAGAAATAATTGTATATAAAAAGAAATTATCCTTTTCTTTTTTGTTGCAGTCTGTACCAAGGTTGTTAAATCCACGTTTTGTTGAAGCGAAATTAAAAAGCCGTAAGAAAAAACAACAATTGCAAAAACACCCTGAAATTTGGGAAAATGTACAAATTAGAAATAAAAGATTTTTAAAATTTGTAGATTTGTATTTTAAAAACCTATCAAAAACTTATAATGGTTGGGAAGTGCTAAAAAATAATTCTTGTAAAAATTATGATTGTTTTTTATGTGGGAGCGACCAGTTGTGGTTGCCGAACAATTTAGGTAGCCATTTTTACACACTTGAATTTGCACCTGATGATAAGCCAAAAATAGCATATGCTACAAGTTTTGGTGTATCTCAAATTCCATGGTATCAAAAATCACGCACAAAAAAATATTTAAATAGATTTTCATCTTTAAGTAGCCGTGAAATTAAAGGTGCACAAATTATAAAAGACTTAACAGGTAAAGTTGCTCAAAATGTTATTGACCCTACATTGTTATTTTCAGGTGAACAGTGGCTCAATATTATACCTAATAATGAAGTTATAAAAGAAAAATATATTTTTTGTTATTTTTTAGGAACTAATGAAAAACACAGAAAAGTAGCACAAGAACTTAAAGAAAAAACAGGATACAAAATAGTTACAATCCCATTTTTAGATAATTTTGTGCAAATTGATATGACATTTGGAGATTATCGTTTATTTGATGTAGACTCTGCCGACTTTGTAAACTTAATTAGAAATGCAAAATATATTTGTACAGATTCTTTCCACGGAAGTGTGTTTTCAATCTTAAACCATAAAAAATTTATGACATTTAATAGGTTTGAAGATAATAGCAAAAATTCAAGAAACTCAAGAATAGATAGCCTTTGTCAATTATTGTCACTTAGCCAAAGAAGATATAGCGGAAATATTTTAGATATAGATAACGATATAAATTACGACGAAGTTGAAATTAAATTAACAAAATTACGCGAAAATTCTTTAGATTACTTAGAAAACTCATTAAATAATTAAAATTAGGGAGCTTACACAAAATGCATATCAATATTAAAGATAAAAAAGAGTGCTCGGGCTGCACAGCGTGTTTTAACGTCTGTCCTAAATCATGTATAAATATGAAAAGTGATAACGAAGGCTTTTTATACCCTTTAGTAGATAAAAAGGTTTGCATTGAATGTGGTAAATGTGTAAAAGTTTGTCCTATCATAAATAATGTAGAAGATGAAAAAGGTAAATTACCATTAGCAGCAATTACTAGGTCTAAAAATAATGATACACTTTTAATTTGTTCTTCAGGTGGATTTGGATATGAGCTATCAAAGTACGTTATTGATAATAACGGATATGTTTTTGGAGTTAAAATAAATGAAAATATGAAAGTAGTACATAGTTGTGCTACAACGATAAATGAAATAAAAAAATTTAGTGGCTCAAAGTATGTTCAAAGCTATTTGGGCGATAGTTTTAAAGTTTGTAAAGAACTTTTAATTAAAGAAGAATTAGTATTGTTTACAGGAACACCATGTCAAATTGAAGGACTAATCTCTTATCTTGGAAAATCTTACGATAATCTTTTAACTATGGATATGATTTGTCACGGTGTACCTTCACCTGTTATATGGGATAAATATGTAGATTATATTCAAAAAAAGTATAAATCTAAAATTAAAGATTTAAATTTTAGAAATAAAGATTACGGTTATAGAAGTACTTGTATGAAAATAGTTTTTGAAAATGGGAAAAAGTATAAAGCAAGTCCAAGAGTAGATATTATGCTAAAAGGATTTTTTAAACATATAACCAATAGACCAGCATGTGGAGATTGTGCATTTAAAAAGATAAATCACGTTAGCGATTTTACAGTATATGACTGTTGGGTAGCAGAAAAATATGATGTTGGTTGTAAAAATGATAACAAAGGTTATACTAATTTATTTATAAATAATCAAAAATCAAATGATATTTTAGATAAAATGAAATCAAGTGTTGATATACACGAAATAGAAGCAAAAAGAATTATACCTAAAGGTGGAGATATGATATTAAATAGTGCTATCCCACATAAAAAAAGAAAAGAGTTTTGGAGTGATATTAATAATACTACAAAACCATACGATAAATATTTAACTACTTTTGTAGAAATAACTACTAAAGATAAAATGATAGAAAACAGTAAAGCCTTTCTAAGTAATATTGGTGTAATGTCGGTAGTAAGCAGAAATAAGAAAAAATAAGGAGGCACAAGTCTAATGATAGATTATATTATAGCACTAGGTGCACTTATCATTTCAGGATTTTATTTAAAAAAAATTATAAAAGTTGTATCTGCACCAGTACTTTTAATTTATATAATCATTATTTATAATGCTATTATTAAGTTTATAATAGGAAATGTTGGTATGCCGTCGATGTTAAATTACGCATCTGACTTTTTTATGGTTATAATATTTATTTGTTATATGTATTATAAAAAACCTATCCTAAAAAGCAAAGTAGACACCACCATAGACAGGTCTATGATGATTTTATTTGCAGTGTTTATAGCTATTACATTGATATCATATGTTATAAACTTGTATTCACCTATTATGTATATTTGGGGGTTTAGAAATACTTTAAGGTTTGTGATTTTTGGAATGTTCTGTGCATCATTTTTACGTAAAAAAGATGTATTCTTTATTTTAGATATATTATTTGTATTCTTTATATACAATATATTTGTAGTATCATATCAATTTTTCTTTATGGATATTCCGTTCGGTGCAGCAGGAGACTATATTTCGGGGCTATATGCAAGTGGCCTTGAAAGAGGAGGAAACGCTTCTTTAGACTGGCTAATTTGTATAGTATTTGCATATGTATTAATTCAATATTTAAACAAACAAGCAGGTATTTTCAAGTTGCTTATTGTAATTGCTGGGTCGTTATATATGACTACACTTAGTGAACTTAAAATATTTTATTTGCAATTATTAATTTTACTACTTGTAGCAATTTTAATTTGTAAAAAATCTTTTAGAATAACAGCGGTAGTTTTAGGTAGTGGAATTATAGTCCCAATAGCAATTAATACTTTATATGTTCTTTATCCAGAGTTTGCAGACTTTTTCTCGATAGAAACTATGCTTGAATATGTAACAAGGGATTCGGGTTATAGTTCAGAGGGTGGAACAGGTATAGATAGATTTACAGTTTTTTCTTATTCATTTGATTATTTTTTAATTGAACCATTATCAAGAGTATTTGGTGTCGGGTTAGGTAATGCAGATTATTCTGCTAACTTCTCCTTTTTAACGTCAGAATTTTATATCAAATATGGAGGTACTGCGTATCAATGGTTCTCTTCTTCAATGGTTTTAATTGAAACAGGTATAGCAGGAATAATATCATACTTAATTATGATATTAAATTCAGCAAGAGTAAGTCTGAAAATAAAAGCAAAATCTATTCATGATAAGATGTTGAAAGATTTAAGCGTAATAATAGTTATATTAAGTGTTTTAATGTTTTTCTACAATCAATCGTTACGACTAGAAGCATCTGCATATATGATATTCTTATTACTAGCAATTCCATTTATTATGAAAAAAGATAAAACTGACGAAATTAAATATAAAGAGGTTAAGCCCCTTGTAAAATTTAAGTTGAGGTAAGTATATGGAAAATATCAAAGTTTCGGTAATTGTGCCTATTTATAATGGTGCACAATTTGTAGATGAATGTGTTAAACAACTAGTAAATCAAACGCTTAAAGAAATAGAAATTATATTTGTAAATGATGGATCAACTGACAATAGTTTAGAAATTTGTAAAAATCTTGAAAAAGAATATAATAATATAATAGCGATTAATCAAGAAAATAAAGGTGTGTCATCAGCTAGGAATAATGGCATAAAAGTTGCAAAAGGCAAATATGTGGTGTTTTTTGATGTTGACGATAAATACGACATTGATATTTGTGAGTTTTTATATGAGATAGCAGAAAAAAATAATGCTTATATTGCTTGTATGGAAGATATAGGAGAAAAAGCAGAAATAAATATTTTTAATAAAAATGAATCGTTACAAAAACTTTTAGAAATGAAAATAAGTATGTCATCTTGTAATAAAATGTTTAAGAGAGACTTAATAAATGATAATCTATTTCCTCATGGTGTGAAAATTTATGAAGATTTAGATGCTGTTTACAATGCAATTAAAAGTTGTGCGATTGTCGTATGTACAAATGAAAAGAAATATCATTATATTAAGCGTGAAAATTCAAGCTCACGAGTAAAAGTTTTTGAAAAAAAATATTTTGATGCTATAAAAGTAGTAGATAATATTTATGAAGATGTAAAAGTTAATTATCCTCAATTATTAGAGTTTGCAGAGAAAAGAAAGGCTATAACGTATTTAAGAATATCAAAAATATATTATAGAAGAAAAGCACCTAAAGAGTTTAGAGAGGAAATTAAAATACTTAGAAAATATTTAATAAGCCTAGATAAAAACCAAATAGATAAATATTACGATAAAAAAACAGAAAAGATAAGGTATTATCTATTAAGATATTGTATGCCGTTGTTTAAGTTAATGGTAAACACTTTAGATAAAATGTAATATTTGAGTAAAAAGGGAGTGTTTATACGGTCTAAGAAAGTATCAGTAATTTTACCTGTTTATAGTGGTGGGGTGTTTGTAAAAGAGTGCGTTAATCAACTAGTAATACAAACCTTAAAGAAATTGAAATTATACTTGTAGATGATAGCTCAACTGACAATACTTTATCTATTTGTAAAAGCATTGAAAAAGAATATAAGGATATAATAGTGATAAACCAAGAAAATAAAGGTGTGTCATCAGCTAGGAATAACGGCTTTAAATTTTCAAAAGGCGAATATGTGGTGTTTTTTGATGTTGACGATAAATACGACCTTGATATTTGCCAAACTCTTTATGATTTAGCTAAAAATAGCAATGCTGAAATTTCTTGCCTTGAAAATTTAGGCAGCTTAACGAAGTTGTAGTGCTTAATAAAGAACAAATGATAAGGCTTTTTTAGTAGGTAGAATAGTAGGTTCAACTTGCAATAAAATGTATAGAAGAGATTTTTTTGAAAATAACATATTTGACGAAAATGTAAAAATTCATGAAAATTTAAAAGACGTTTAGTATGCACTGAAAAAGTCTAATATGGTTATTAGTAGGAATATAAGAAAATACCACTATATTAGACGTGAAAATTCAAGTTCAAAAACAAAAGTTTTTGAAAAAATATTTTGATTCTATTAAAGTTTAGATGAAATTTATAAAGATGTAGAAAAGAATTATCAGGATTTATTAGTTTATGCGAAAAAAAGAAAAATGGCTATTTATTTAAGAGTAATTTAACAGTATTATACGTAAATCGCCTAAAGGGTTAAAGAAGAAATAAAAGAAATTTGAAAATATTTGTTAAATATTAAAATAAAAGATGCAGGGTTTTGTTATCCTAATAAGATTGAAAATTTAGGTATTTATTATATAGGAGTTGTCCAATTCTATTTAAATTAATGGTTAATACAGTAGATAAAAAATAGCATGGAAGAGGGAAATGTTTTGAAAATAGGTTTAATAACATACAGTAACACAAAAAATTATGGTGGAATTTTGCAAGCTTACGCATTATATCAAGTGCTTGATAATTTCGGTCATGATGTTGAATTTATCAATTACATACCAACTAGATGTAATATTGATGATAAAAAAGTATGTGTGCAAAACTATACAAGTAAAAGCAAACTTTGGGGAATGAACGCTATTACAAAGGGGATTTGGGGAATCTTTTTTTATCCAAATTATAAAAAAGGATATTTAAAGTTCACACAGTTTATAGAGAAAGATTGTAAACAAACAAAAAAATATTATAATAGTCAGCAACTTGAAAATGACCCGCCTTGTGAAGATTTATTCATAACAGGAAGTGACCAAGTGTGGAATAGTCAGTTTCTTTATAGTGATAGAATAGATAAACCATATTATTTGAATTTTACAGATAAATACAAAATCTCTTATGCCTCAAGCTTTGGTGCATCTTCAATCCCTCAAAGTCAACAAGAAGATGTAAAAGAGTTGTTAAGTAAGTATAAAGCAATATCTGTAAGAGAAGAAAGTGGACAAAAAATATTAGAGGATTTGGGTATACAAAGTGATGTTACAGTAGACCCAACTTTGCTTTGTGATAAAAATATTTGGGAAAAGTCGGCAAATGAAACAGTAGAATATAAAAATTATATATTGCTTTATCAAATTAAATATAATGACCAAACATTACAAACGGCACAAGAATTTGCAGAAAAAACAGGCAAAAAACTAGTTATCGTTTCATTAAACAGCAAAGATAAATTTAGTAAAATGAAAAATTTAATTATACTGCCGTCTGTTAATATGTGGTTGTCGCTTATTAAAAATGCAGATATCGTAATAACAGATTCCTTCCATGCGTGTATTTTCTCTATACATTTTAAAACAAAGTTTATAGTAAATAGCGGTGCTAGAAAAGGTATGTCAACAAGGATAGATAATTTGCTTAAAATGGTAGATTTAAAGCAAAGAGATGTTGAAGATTTTACAACGGTAAATGTGCTATCTGTTTTTAACAAAGAGATTGACTGGGAAAAAACAGTTAATTTGATAAATATACAAAAAGAAAAATCCGAAAATTGGCTAAAAAACAATTTAGCTAAATGCGAAAGTGAAAAAAGCATATGAATACACATAGTAAAAGCAATAAAGCCTTAGTTTCAGGCACAATAATTTACTCAATAGGTAGCTTTGGGACAAAATTTTTAAGTTTTTTAATAGTTCCTTTGTACACATTTTTCATTTCACCAGCAGATTTGGGAGACTATGACTTACTTATGACAACAGTAAGCTTATTTTCGCCACTTTTAACGTTGAAGATTTCTGATGCGGCTTACAGATTAATAATCAATAAAGAAGAAGACGAGTTTACCTGTATTTCGGCAACATATCAATTATTAATAAGAAATGCGTTAATAGTAGGAATTGTTATACTTATAATAAATATGTTTTTTCCTATTTGGAACTGGTATTACTTTATCCCTATTTTAATACTTGATAGGCTTTTTGAATGTTCACAAAAATTAGTTAGAAGTTTAAAAAAGCAAAAACTTTTTGCAGGGGTAGGTCTTTTTTATACTGTGGTTTTAATTTTACAAAACGTAGTTAGAATTTGTTTTTTAGGCGATGGAATAGACGCAATGTTCCAAAGTATTATAATAGCACAAATATCTGCTATTATTCTTTTGCTAATACGCGAAAAAAGGTTAAGAAATATTAACTTATTTTTAAATTACAAAACTTTACAAAGAACGATGCTTAAATATTCAGCACCTTTAGTTCCGTCAGCATTGGCATGGTGGGGAATGAGTGCATCTGGTAGATATATTATCCGTATTTTTTTAGGAAATGAAGCAAATGGTATTTTTGCTGTTGCTTATAAGTTTCCAACTATTTTATCTACAATCTTTACAATGTTTAATAATTCATGGACAGACTTAATTTTAACTATGAACGAAAGAAGAGAAGACATTGAAAAATATGCTGAAAAAATCTTTAAAAAGCTATATATGTTTTCGTTTAGCTTTACATTTGTAGCCATTCCTTTAACAAAAATAGTGTGCGATGTGATATTAAGTGATGCGTATAAAGAGGCAAGTATTTACACGGGCTTTTTATATATTAGCTCGATATTTCAAGGCTTTTCGTCGTTTTGCAGTATTGGATATCTAAAAGGTAAAAAAACAAGGAAAGCCGCAACAACTAGTATTTATGGTGTAATAGCTAGTTTAGTGGTTAATCTACTGTTAATCCACTATATAGGCTTAATGGCGGCGTCAATTTCAGTTCTTGTAGGTTTCTTTGTTATGTGGATTACTAGAATGAGAGATATAAAAGAGCATCTTGAAATAAAAGTAGACGTAAAATTATTTGCCACTTTATTCATAATTTCAATTGGACTTGCTACAGTATCTATTTGGACAAATACGATTATTGACATAATAATTACTTTAATTGCACTAGCTTATTTTGTTTTAGTAAATAAAGAAATGATAATAAAAGTGAGTAAAGGGTTATTGAAAAAAATAAAAAGAGGGAAAAAATAATGATTAATATAACACAAAAGCATAGATGTAATGGTTGCCACGCTTGTTTTAACGTCTGTCCCAAAAGTTGCATTGCAATGAAAAGTGATAATGAGGGTTTTTTATATCCAAATGTTGATAAAGAAAAGTGTATTAAATGTGGATTGTGTGTAAAAAAATGCCCTATACTAAACGAAAAACATAATTTAGTAAAAACATCACCTAAAGCATATGCAATGTATAATAAAAATGAAAAAATCAGGCTCGAGAGTTCTTCAGGCGGTATTTTTACGCTTATAGCAGAAGAAATTATTAATTTAAATGGCGTAGTTTTTGGTGCATGTTTTGATGAAAATTTAAATGTAGTTCACGATTACGCCGAACATATAGAAGATTTACAAAAATTTAGAAGCTCAAAATACGTACAAAGTAAAATAGGAAATACTTATAAAAAAGTAAAAGATTTTTTAGAAGAAAATAAAATTGTGCTTTTTACAGGCACTCCTTGTCAAATAGGCGGCTTATGCTCTTATTTAGGTAAAAAATACGATAATCTAATAACACAAGATATTATTTGTCACGGTGTACCATCGCCCCAAATTTATGAAAAATATGTAGATTATAGAGAAGAAAAGGCAAAAAGTAAAGCTCAAAAAATTAACTTTAGAAACAAAAATTATGGCTGGAAAACTTTTTCAATGTATGTTCAATTTGAAAATAAGGTAGAATACGTTGAAACTTTAAAAAACGACTCACTATTTAGTCTTTTTTTAAAAAATGTTGACTTAAGACCATCTTGTTATAAATGTTCTTTTAAAAATATTAATAGACAAAGCGATATCACATTAGCTGACTTTTGGGGAGTTCAACATGTTATGCCAGAAATGGACGACAACAAAGGGACATCTCTTGTAATAGTAAATTCAGAAAAAGGCGAAAAATTGTTTGAGCAAATCAAAAATGATTCAGTTTATAAGCAAGCTGACTTATCTGAAGCGTTAAAGTATAATACATCTATGACAAAATCAGTAGAGCCACATAAAAACAGAGAAAAATTTTTTGCAAAAATTGATAGTTTCGACTTTGAAAAAGATGTAAAAAAATATTGCGAATTAAGATTTACAGATAAAATAAAACGTAAACTTTTTTCGAAAAGTTGAATTTTGAATAGAGATAAATAAAAAAATACGTTAATTGCAATAACAAATTGAACACTTTTTTAAAAAATAGTTAGTATAAAGTAGAAGCATAGCGAATTTGTGTTCGAAACGAGGGTGTAGCCCGAGTGGATAACATAAATTCGGCTTTTTTTCTTTACAGTGAGTATATACGGTCTAATTCTCTTTCAAATAAATCTTCAGGTGATAGTGAATAGGTTATTTGTGTGGAAGTGTTTTACTGTGTTAGAATAGAAAATGGCACTGAAAATACTCTTATCAAAATTATATATCGATGAATGAAAACGTTTGATTTGTTTCCACAAACATAAAGACTGTAAAAATCGCACAAAAAACGCAGACATTCATTCTGTCTTCTCATTCCACGTTGAGTGCGTAGCATTGATGTCAAGGGTTGACAAGTAGAAAGTTAAAAACCTGCTAAGAAAAGTCAAGCCTTTTTTAGCAAGTTTATAAATTTTTTG
>CAYJGB010000034.1:0-16245 GCA_964369405.1 uncultured Eubacteriales bacterium | reverse complement strand
TTAGAGTATCACCTGAAGAATGGGCGGATATAGAAAGACTTGTAAGGCTGAGTGGTATGAGTAAGCAAGATTATATTATGCATAGGCTTCAAAATACAGAGATGACAATACAAGCTAATCCTAGGGTAGTTAAGGCGATTAGGGATGAAATAAATAAATTAAAGCATCTACCAGGATATATGTATATCGAAAATATTTGAGATAATAAGTTAGAAAATTGTGTAGATTATCAAGTTATATTATTTGATATAATATATAGAAGAAAATATTGTGATGAATATAAGTGAATAGCTTATATTCATCGCAATGAATAGATGTGCGATTTAATCAAACACTAAATTGGATATAAAATTTTGGAGGAATAAAAATGTATAATAAATTAAAAGGATACTGTAATTATTTATTAGAGGAAGAAAAGAGTGAAAATACTAGATTAAAATATATTAGAGATGTAAAAAAATTTCTTGAATTTATAAATAACCAAGAAATAGAGAAAAAAGATGTACTAGCGTTTAAAGAAAAATTAATGGAAAATTATGAACCCACTAGTATTAATTCAATATTAGTAGCTGTTAATAGCTTCTTAGAATATATTGAGCTTCCAATGTGCAGAGTAAAACCTCTTAAAATACAAAAAGAAATATTTTCAAAACCTGAAAAAGAACTCTCTGAAAGAGAATATAAAAAGTTAATTAAAACTGCTGAAGAAAGAAACAACAGCAGACTAGCACTTATAATTCAAACAATTTGTTCTACGGGTATACGTATATCTGAACTTAAATTCATTACAGTAGAATCCTTAAAAAAAGGCAGGGTAAAGGTTCAATGTAAAGGTAAAAGTCGCACAATCTTTATACCTAAAGACTTTTGTAAAATATTAATATTATACTGTAAAAAACTAAAAATTTATAAAGGGACAATTTTTATAAGTAAAAATGGTAAACCACTTGATAGATCAAACATTTGGAAAATGATGAAAAACTTATGTAAGGTTGCTAAAGTTGAAACAAGTAAGGTGTTCCCTCATAACCTACGACATCTGTTTGCAAGGACATATTATAAAATTAATAAAGATATTTCAAGACTTGCTGATATTTTAGGTCATTCAAGTGTTAACACAACTAGAATTTATATTATGGAAACAGGAATAACCCACATAAAACAATTAGAGAAAATGAATTTAATAAGCACAAAAATAACCACATAACTTCAATTATGTGGTTAAATAATCTGTATATATTTTATATTTTCTTAATTATACATAAATTTACATAAAATTGCAATATAAAATTTAAAAAAAATAAAATAAATTGAATATTTTATATAATTATAAGAGAAAAGACCCGATTTTTAATTATTGATAAAAAATCAGGTTATTTGTCGTATCGCTAACGTTATTTATATTTAAATAATTAGATTAATTAATTTATATTACAAAAACCGTTCATAAAATTTATTAATTTACATAATAATTTATTACTATAAACCACATAATTGAAGTTATGTGGTTTATAGAAAAACATTCTATTTCTAATATATGGATACAATTTTATTTATAAATTTGATGAAAATGAAAGGATAAATAATATAATTATGAAACAGAGTAGATTTAATTTAATAGGTGATTATGAAAATCTTTGTTGGATATATAATACTTTAACTACTTCAATAGTTTTACTTGATAAAGAAAAATGCACTAAATATTTTATTGAAAATAATTTTAAAAATAATAAGAAAGACTCCTTAGAACTATATGAAATGGGTTTCTTGGTTGATGATAATTTTGACGAATTATTATACTTAGAAGAATTAAGAAAAACTGTAATAAATTCAAATAAAAAAATATCCGATATTATGATTGCTCCTACTATGGATTGCAATGCAAGGTGTTATTATTGTTTTGAGAAAAACACACATAGAGAAAAAATGAATATCGAGACAGCAGATGCAGTTGTTGAATATATAAGAAACAATTGGAATGAAGAATTATTTAATGTTACTTGGTTTGGCGGTGAGCCGTTATTAGCAACCGATATTATTGATTATATTTCCGATAAACTTAAACAATTCAATATTAATTTTATTTCAAGAATTACTACTAACGGTTACGAACTAAATGATGAAGTAATTAAAAAATGCAAAAACA
Organism: uncultured Eubacteriales bacterium; assembly: GCA_964369405.1. Taxonomy (GTDB): domain Bacteria; phylum Bacillota; class Clostridia; order Oscillospirales; family Acutalibacteraceae; genus CAYJFG01. Next base: position 14,099 of record CAYJGB010000034.1, on the reverse strand, counting down.
AATGGAATACCACACAAATCCAAGTGTCTATTGATGCTTTATTTGAAGACTATGATAAAATTAAAAATTACAATAATAATCATGATGGCAGTGCATTTAAAAAAGTTATTGACAATATAACTAACGCACTGAAGAATAAAATAAAAATCAGAGTTAGAATTAACTTCAATCCACTAAAAAAGGAAAGTGCTCAAAAGTTAATGGATTACTTGGAGAAAAAATATAAAAATTACGCTAATTTCAAATCATATTTTGCTCCAATTGACGAAAAAGAAATGATTGTCCCCAATATAACTGATGAATTTAAATCGATGAAAGAACATCCTTATTTATCTTTAATTAAATATTCTCAAAAATACGGATATTATTTAGGTAATGATAGAGGAGAAAACGGTAATTTTATATTCGATGAAAAAGGATTGCTAGTAGATTTAAAATTATATCCTTCTCCAACAAATTGTTATGCTTCTTGTCCAAGTGTATTTGCAATTGACTCAAAAGGAGATTTGTATAAATGCCATCGCATCTTAGGTAAAGGTACGGATTATTGTAGTGGTAATGTTAAAACAGGAATAGTTAAAAATGAAATTTATGATTTTTTTTGCACAACAAAATTATCTTTTGAGGAGTGCAAAAAATGTAAATTATTGCCTATATGTCAAGGTGGATGCAAAGTTAATACATATATTTATAATGATTACCATGCTTGTACACCAATTAAATCAATTCTACCACAAATAATAGAGTATTACTTAAATACTATAATATAATATTTTGTGAACATAAATATGAAAGGTGGTGATATTATGAAAATCATTAAAAAAGCTGATGCTAAAATATTTAAAAAAGCAATGAAAGTAGAAGCATCTAAAAAATTTAATGCTTGCAATCCTGAAAAATGTCCGAAATGTAGAATTTCAGATGGTTAGCATTAGGTACCGTAACAACACTACTTCTTATTTTAAAAGTAGTGTTGTTACAAAGTTAAGTAAAACAACTGCATAATATGTTTCGAAATACATATTTTGCACAAAATATCCAAAAGGAGGAAATTGATATGGGGGCAGCAGGAAGCAGCGGAGAGATTATCTTAAGTATAATAATCATGCTAGTCTTTGCTTTCGGAACATGGAGAGGTTGGAGACAACTTACAAAACGAATTGGATTTGTCGGTTCGAAAATTAAAGATTCTCAATATAAGTGGTTACAACAAGACAAAACAAGTAGTAAAGTAGTTAAAATAATAATTTGTGTAATTTTCGGATGGTTTTATTTAATGTTAATTTGGCTAATTATAATTTTATATATTTTTTCATTGCTGTTTCGTACTTGGAGTAAATAATAAGTTATAAATATTTAATTTTACGAGGTGAAAGTTTATGAAAAAGACATTTGATTTTTTACTATGTGATGGGAAGTTTAATGGATATAATTGTGCTCAAGGTTGTATATATTGGAATCCTTATAGAAAGGATAACAATGGTAGACAATATTGTAATAAAAGAGGGCATTTTTATTATCCACATGAAAGACAAGGTTGTCTACAGTTTAAAAAGTAAGTAAATTTATAAAATTCCCACACAAAATAGACTTAAACTATTTTGTGTGGATTTTATAAAATAATTAATAAATAAAGTTAAATTAAAAAAATACAATTAAAAATAAAATTTGTAGAGGTATTAATTTATGGATGATTTTGAAAAAGCACTTAATGATTTAGAAAAAGAATTAGAATTTGATTCACAAGCTGAAACTGGTGAACTTTCATTAGAAGAATTAGGTAACGAAACAGTAAGCCAACAACAATCAATACAGGATCATTGTGGAATAAAGCTCCTAGAAGGAATACAAACTGATGTTGATATCGTTTTTTGTATCGATGTGACTTTAAGTATGACGCCAGTAATTGATAAAGTTAAAGCATTAACTTTATCTTTAGACGAAAAATTAATTCTCAAAATGAAAAAAGACGGACAAAGACCAGTTAGACAATTAAGAGTAAGAGTAATAGCATTTAGAGATTATTATTGTGATGGTGAATATTCAATGCAAGAATCTGATTTTTTCACGCTTCCTGCTCAAAAAAGAGAGTTCCATGATTTTGTAAATTCACTTGAAGCTAAAGGTGGTGGTGACGAACCAGAAAATGCACTTGAAGCCTTAGCACTAGCAATGAAAAGCGACTGGGTTAAAGTTGCAGATAGAACTAAAGAAAGAGATAGAAATGTTATTGTTATGTTTACAGATGCATCTGCACATAAATTTGAAGTTTCATCAGAATGTAGTAAAGAAGCATTAGAAAGTGTAGGATATCCAGAAGATATGATGAAAAATTATAAAGAATTATACGATGCATGGAATTTTCAACAACCAGGACTTGCAATTCAGAATACAGGATTATACGATATGTCAAAGTATGCAAAAAGGCTTGTTTTGTTTGCTCCGGAAGATGTATATCCATGGAGTGATATGGTCGAAGAATTTGAACAATTATCATTTGTTCATTTAGATCCTGGTAACGGTGGTAAAGAGCTGAACGAAGATGTTATTATTGCAACTATATGTGGTAGTTTTGCATAATTATTAAATGAGGTGAAGTATGAATTATCTAAAAATAGATAGACCACTTATTTCACATAATGAAGACGCTCCAGCAATTGCACACGATAATATTCTTATCGTGTGCGATGGTTTAGGTGGAAGCGGCACAAATAAATATGTGATAAATGGTGAAAAGAAAACAAGTGCGTATTTAGGTTCAAGGCTCGTGTCAAAGATTTGTGATGAGTATATCTATAAAAATTATAATTATATTTGTGAAAATATGAAAAATCCAACTGTAATAGTAAGTGAATTAAAAGAAAATATTAAGTCGGAAATGGATAAATATGTTATTAAATATCATTTAAAGAATAAATATTTAGGAAAATCAATGCAAATGTTACCAACAACATTAGTAGCAGTAATAATAAATAAAAAAGAAAATAATACAGAAGCACTTGTAATTTCAGCTGGAGATTCAAGAGCTTTTATATTAACACCTGAAAAAGGTTTGCAACAAATATCAAAAGATGATACACCAAATGAATACGATGTGTTTAGTAAGTTTTCAGAAATGACAAATAACATAAGTCAAAATAATGATTTTAAGCTAAATTATATTTATTATAATAATTTACCCCAAAATTCCTCTTTTTTTGCCTGCTCAGATGGTTGTTTTGACTATATTCCTTCAATAATTGATTTAGATTTTTATTTAAGTTTTTCTTTAGCAAATTACTTACAAAAGAAAAATGATATATTGACTTTTGAAAATATATTAATAAAACGAATTGAGCAATATGGTTTACAAGATGATATTTCATTAGCTGGTGCTTTAATATACGATTATGAATACCAAAACATATATAATAACTATGTATCGTATATAAAAGACTTAAAAAAACATACTATATCACCTTTAGATAAAGTTGCCCAATTATTAAATGATCACAGTAAAAAAAACATTGATGAATATGAAAACAATATAAAACATCGTGATAAAATAATAAATAAAATAGAGTGCAAAATAAAAGCTCTAATAAAAGAAATTTGTTATTATAATTTAGAAATTAAAAATTGTAACAATATTTTATATTATAATGATTTAATTAATATTAATAATTTGTTAGTGAAAACTGATTTTTATCAAAATTTCTTAGTTAAATTAAATGAAGCCAAAGATAAAGTTAAAAAAATTACTGCTGAATCAGAAAAACTATATACTGAAAAACATAATAGTTTATATGATACATTTAAAAAAATAGAAACTGAAAAAATATTTTCTGAGCAAAAATTAAAATACAATCAAAGGTTTATGATTGAAGAAAATAAAAAAGGAAAGATAGCACTTGAATATATGAATAGTTTAAAATCCTTAATAAATGATTCAACTATAAATTTGTATCATCAAGGATATAATGATATATACGATAGATTAAAAAGAATTAATGCTGTTGAATTAATAATTTCTGATTATTTAGATGCACATAAAACATATAGAAAATTTATAGAAAATGAATATAATTCTTTAAATGTATACAGCATGTCTGAAGAATTTGAAAATTCAATAAAATTGAAATTTACAGATGCATACATTAGCAAATTTAAAATGTATCGTAATAATGAAAAATATGATGTTGTATGTTCTTTAAACGATGAATGCAAATCTTTAATGTTTAAAATTGAAAATGAACTTTATTTTGATGATACTAAAAAAATTGAGTTACTAGAAAATTTTTTAAATGAAAACTATCAAAAATTCACTGACTTTATAAAACAATCATATTTATATAATAGTAATATTTTTAAACAAGAAATATCTCAATTAAATGACATTGACAAAAATATTAAAGAGTACGAAGAATATGAAAAAATATGTAAAAATAAAAGATTAGAATTATGTAGTAATTATAAAAAAAAATATGAGCTATTCAAACACGGGATGGGAGGAAGTGTATAAATGCCTACAATTAAGGGATATGAATTTGATAGTAAAAAAGGTAATGCGGGTTCTCCAAATGGTATATGGTATATAGCTCAAAAAAACAATAAAAAATATTTTCTAAAAAAATTTAAAATACCTAAATATCCAAGCGAAAACGCTAGTAAAGAAGCATTTAAGGAAAAAAAAGAAAGATGTGAGGAGTTTTTAAGATCTCGTCAAGATATTATTAAAAAACTTAAAGAATTAGGTGATGGATCTGGAAATATAGTCTTACCACTTGAAATTTTTAGAGAAAAATATTCATATTATCAAGTAACTAATTGGGTAGAAGTTAATACGTTTGATTTAGACGATATAAGAAAATTTAACGATAATCAAAAACTAATGATATTAAAAACACTTTCTTCTGCTATGCAAAAAATTCATAGTAAAGATATAGTTCACGGAGATTTAAAACCACCCAATATATTGATAACACTTAGTGGTAGTGGAAATCCAGTTTCTAAAATAATAGATTTTGACGATTCATATTTTTCCAAAAAATTACCTCCTATTGAAGAAACAATAGGAACTGAAACTTTTTTCAGTCCTGAATTAGCTGTATATAAACAAGGTAATCAAGAATGGAAAGAAAAAGTAACGTGTAAGTCAGATGTATTTGCACTTGGAATAATCTTTCATCAATTTTGGACAGGTTCTATGCCAAAGTCACCAAAAGAATTAGAAGATAAATATATTTATGAAGTTGTAGCATCAGGAAAAAAATGCGAAATTTTTAATACTATACCAAAGTGGTTACGAAATTTAATAGAAGATATGTTAAAACTAACTCCTGATGAACGTCCAAATATGATTGATGTGTATACAGCTGTAAAGTCTCAACAATATAAAGAAAATACTATAACTGCAAAAGTTGATGTATCAAAACTAAAAGAAATTATAAAAAAAATTCCAAAAGATTATAGTGTGTATTATACAGAAAAATCAATAATGCAAATAAATTCAGTATTGAATAAAATAACGTTAGCTTTTAAAAATCCTAAGCAACAAGAAATCGATAGTTGTAGTGAATTATTACTACATACGTTAAATAATCTTGAAAGAAAACAAAACAATGTTAACTATGATAAAATAGACAGATTGTTAAAAAGTGAACCTAATGATTTAACTATTTATACTGAAGAAACAGTTTTAAAGTTAACAGCTACAAAAAAACTTATAGAAAAATTTAGAGGAAAAATAGAACAAAAAGATGTTGATATACTTGCTCAAAAACTACTTGTAGTATTAAAAGGATTAAAGAAAAAAGAGCAAAATAACCTTATTCAAAATAAAAATCAAAAAACTTTTAATATAAACGTAAAATCATCTTTGCCTAACGGTTATTCGAGAGTAGAAGTAATAAATAAAGATCAAGTTATCGCATATAAATCTGATGGACTAAAAACTACTTTGCATAAAACAATAGCAAAAATGTTAGGACTTATAGAATGAAATTATATGATAAAAAACGAGGTAAATTATGCAAGCATATTGGAAATGTGAGGAATGTGACGAAGTAAATAAATATCCTCAAGTTAAAGAATGTGAAACCTGTGGCAATTATATAACTCCACAGGCTGAGGAAACTGCAAAAAAATACGAAGATGAAATATCTATAATAAATGACTTAAACGATGAAAGTGAAGATGAAAAAGAAGTAGAAGAAAATAACAACGACCTGAGAAAAAATAATACTATTAAACCCAAAAAAAATAAGAAACTTGATAACAACAAAGAAGAAAAAGATAGAAATTTGATTATACATACAAGAACAAAAGCTAATAAATTGAAGAAAAAAGAAATAATATTTGCAAATAAATATACTTCTTTTTTGGCAATAAGTGCAACTATTACGAGGTTAGCTATGTGGGGTGCTATTATATTTTCAGTAGTTATATTTATAATTAATTTTAACCGAATCGATATTTTAAACATTCATCTTTTTGAAAATATAACAAATAATATATTATTTTTATCTGAAAATTTTAATCCTATTGATAATGTTGTTAACTTAATTAAAAACGTTACAGGAGGTGGATAAATGACTGTTTTTAACACATTAATGACTTTGTTTTATGTTATGAATATTATTGGTGTATCTATATTAATTCTTTCTTGTGTTTTAACGTATATATCAAAAAAGAGGAAAAGTATTGTACTGAGTATAAATATTGTATTTCCAGAAATTATAGAACAGATTACTGTTGTAAAAACTTGCCTTAGATGTTCAACTATAGTTTTACTTTTAAACTGGTTTATGTGTTCATCATATGCTTTACAACTTGATGAGTTAGAATTATCTGTATTTTCTGAAACTTTTTTTGCATTTGCTATTGTCTTTAGTATTGCATTTCTTGGAACTATCGTACTTTCTGTAATATTAACTTTTTTTAAATCATCTGATAGTTCGTTTAATAATGTGAAACCAGCAACAACTTTACTGTTATGGTATTCGATTTTATACTATACTATTTCTTTATTATTAGCTTGAAAGGAGATTATAATGTTAAATACTGTTTTTTTAGAAGCAAAATGTGTAAATTGTAACAAAAAGTTTTTTCCGCGATATGATTTAGCTGCAGATGGATATTGGACACTAACAATAGGAGTAACCAGTCTTAATTGCAATCAAAAAACACTTGAGAAATCTAATTTTAAATGGCAACCTAAATATAGAAAAACGGGACCTAGATATAATTGCCCTTGGTGTGGAAATGACTCATATGTAAAATGTGGTAAATGTGGAAAACTAACTTGCTATGAAAGCGAAACAAAAAAATTTTTATGTGCTCATTGCGGAAATTCTGGAGAGGTTAGTGGTTCCATATCAATAAGTGATTATAAAGAACTAGTAAAATCAAAGGGTTCGGGACAATGAACAGTGAAATGTTAAACCTTTCCCCAGTTTTAAAGAGAGTATATAAAGATATTTATTATAATTTATGTAATGATATTAAAAATACGTTTATTCCTATAAATGCTTCAAATGAAGATATAATGATGATAACATACATAATTTTATGCGAAAATTATAAATTCGTGAAATATAGTGGAAAAATACTATATCAAACTAATTTATTAACCAAATCTATAGAACTTGAAACAAAACGTTATAATAATTTAGATGTATTTTATTATAGAATACAAAAAATTGTTAATGTAATTAATTCAAAAACTAATAAAAAGATATTGAAAATAAAGCTTATTTATGATTTTCTAAAAAACAATGTTAATTATTGCTATTCAAACAATCATGACTGTTATAGTGCTTACGGTGTTATTATGGAGGGAAAAGCTGTATGTCAAGGTATAGCATATTCTTTTGCCTATTTAGCTAATGAACTTGGAATAAAAACGATAATTGTTAATGGGGATTTAGATAATGAAAGACACTCATGGAATATTATACAAATAGATAATATGTATTATCATATAGATGTAACACATGAAATTACAACAAACGCTTTTAATGCAATTGATAGTTATGATTATTTTTGTTTATGTGACAATGATTTATTAGATAGAAATTGGAATAAAAGTATTTATCCAAAATGTAACTCGAAAAAATATAATTATTTTACAATTACTAATACATATGTTCATGATTTAGACTCTTTAATAAATTTGGCAGTATCACAAATTAAATATAAAAAAATTGTCTATCTAAGGTATACTTTTATAAATAGTATTAATACAGATTACTTGGTGGAGAGTATTTTAAAATATGCAAATAAAGATGAAATATATATTCGAAATGTAAAATATATGTTGAACGAAAAATTAAAAGTATTCAAGTTAATTAATAATGATTAGAAGGGAGAATTATTATGGTAATTAAAAATAAAGTTGTTTTTATTGCTGCTAAGTGCAGTACTACAGGAAAACATTTTTTCTTGAGAGAAGATATAGGTGCAGACGGAATGTGGGTCAGAACAGAAGGTGTTACCGATGGAGGATCTTCAACTGATTCAAAAAACTCAAAAGATAGCATAGTGAATTTTTCTAATGAGCGAAAAGGACCTAGATATAAATGTCCACACTGTGGAAATAAATTTATATTTTTCTGTAACGATTGTGGAGTAGAAGTTTGTTGCTATGACGGTGGTAGTAGCTGGTACTGTCCAAATAGTGGTAAAAATGGTAGCTTTTCTAATACTCAAAGAGAAATAAAAATAAGTGCTAGAACAGAAAAAGCACAATAGCTAAAAACATTAGATAAGATGTGATTTTATTGAATATAAGTTTTGAAAAATATAATGAATTATTGTTTAAATATAAATGGACAGGATACGAAATTGGTGGAATTTTAGGTAGAAACTATAATAATATAATAACATCAGTAAAGTTTGACAAAAATATAATTAATACAAAGGCTGCAATTTACAAACCAAATATTAACTACCTTTCTGAAATAATTAAAATTTGGAGAGTAGGAAATATTGAATTTGCAGGTTTTTTTCATACTCATATGAAAGGTCAAGAAAATTTATCGATTGGTGACGAGTTGTATATTAAAAGCTTGGTTAATAGAAATAAAGAGTATGTTGGAGAATTGCATTTCCCTATCGTAATATTAAATGAAAATATCTATCCATACACAGCCTTAATAAATAAAGGTGAGTATACAATAGTAAAAGAAGAATTAAATATAATTTAGAAAAGGAATGGTTTTTGATGGGTTTTGATTTAGCTCGTTTAGCAGGTACAATTGCTCGTAATATTTCTAATAAAAATCAAGAAAAACAATGGAGTCCAGAATTATTAAGAAAAATGCAAAATTTAGAGGAGAAAGCGGAAGCTGGAGATGTGTATAGTATGGTTGTTCTGGCTAATAAATATTATTCATCAGATGAAGTAAAATATGATCCACACAAAGCTTGCTATTGGTGGGAAAAAGCAGCTGAAAACGGACATGTACAATCACAATATAATATAGGTTTAATTCATTTAGGAGATATCGTATATGATATTTGGGATGATAACATAGCTGGATACTGGTTGGAAATAGCAGCTGAAAATGGACATGAAGAAGCATATGAAGTGTTGACAAGAGCACTTAAATATAATAGTAAAAAAGATAAATGGTACAGAATAGATGGTAGATAATTAAATTATTAAAATGTGCTTTAATTATAAACCTTAATATCTAAAAAATAAAAAAACTAGGTGATAAAATGGATATAAATGAACAAATAAATTATCAATTTCCATTCGAATGGAAAAAAGGATTAGGACAAGAAGGACCAAGTGTCAACCTATTACTTAAATACATCATTGAGGGAAATGTTTCTAAAATGGAAGAAACTTTCAAAAAAGGTGCCTCTCTAAAGAAAGTGAATCAATGTACATTTAAGCTAGTGTTATATAAAATCATTAGAAATTATAATAATAGCTATGAAATTTTTGAATGTTTATTTAAAAATGGTTTTACAAGGGTTGTAAAATCAAACGAAACACATGAGCCGTTTGACGATGAGTGTCTAACAACTTATGGATATGCAACAGGAATGTTTGCTACTGCATATTATTATGGAAAATATAAATTAGCATATTTTTTTGCAGAAAATGGATTTTGGGGTACTCCTTACATAAGAACATCAGAAAACTCAAGTAATTATATAAAAATTGAAAATTATTTAGTTGAAAGAGAAGATGTGGATACAATAGAATATTTATTTTCCCTTTCTTTACCAAGAGATGATTTTATGGATGCAATTTATGGCGATATGCATTATGATGATAAAATTTATAATATTTATATTGATTTTGATGTAAAGCGTATAAGTTTTATTCTAGACCCTTGTAAATATAAAGAAATACAATTTCCTTCATTGTATAAAGAAAAACTTTTTGGTGGAAAAGCCATAAAAATGTTAAATCAACTGTTAATACATGATTATGAAGATAGATGTAACTCACAAGATAAATTTATTCAAAAATATTATAAAAATAAAAAAGATTGGGAAAATATATGTTATAAGCAAAATAAATTTAATAGCTTTGTTTTGGATGCTATGGTAGAAATATCTAAAGATTTTTAAAAAATGATTTTGGAGGTTTGAATATATGAGATGTAGTAATTGCGGAACAATGAATCATTCAATAAATAAATTTTGCAGTAGCTGTGGATTTGAATTATCCAATTCAGTTACAGTTCCGATTAACAGAGAAAAATTTTTAAACTGTCCTAATTGTGGTTCAGATAATCTCCATCCAATTACAGAGTATAATACAACGACATCAGGTGGTGGTTATGGAGCAGGAAAAGGATGTTTAGGATATATTTTACTAGGTCCACTTGGACTATTATGTGGTGCTTGTGGTTCAAGCTCAAAAACAACATCTACGTCTAAAACTTTTTGGATTTGTGGAAATTGTGGCAATAAATTTAGAAATAGACAAGATGAAATCAAAGAAGATTTAGCTGAAATAAATCAAAAAGTAAGTTTCATGAAAGTATCAATTCCTATTGGAATTATTGCTTGTATATTTTTATTATGTATGTCAATGTGGCTACCAACAGTTATGTATAATGACGATATTGTACCTTTTTTAACTGTATTGTCTATTGTTTCATTGGTTTTAAATATTTCATTTATTCCATTTAAAAATAAATTACAACGAAAACAAGCTGAATTACTTCAAGAATTAAATAAATATGATAAATAAAAATAATTTATTAAAAATACTAAATTTGCTAGGTGAAAAATCAGGTTGTCATAGAAAAAAAGAAAGATCTTTTTTCTATAAATCATACCAGTTTCCAATTTGTGCAAGATGTACTGGTGTGTTTTTAGGAAATGTTATTTTAATAAGTAGCTTTATGTTTTATATTCCTGAGTTGCATTACTTATTTTGCGGATGTTTTATTATGTACATAGACTGGAATATTCAATTTTTAAATATAAAAAAATCTACTAATATTCGTCGATTAATTACAGGTATAATAGGAGGATATTCTGTATCTGCGATTTGTCTATTGATATTGAAATGGCTTATAAGTATTATAATAGGAGATATAAATGTCTGATTCAAACAAAAACATTAAGTTAAGTTATTATGATGAAAATAATTTAATTGATTTATTTAAAAATACAATTCAAATAATATGTAAAAATAACAGATTACGTAATTTCACTAAAAATTCAATGGCTAAAAGTGTGTTGTACGATGAAAATTATGTGTTTAATTATATTAAAGAAGATGGAAATATTGATATATTAATAGATGAGGATTCTACTCTAAATGTAGCAAAAAAATATATTAAACATGGAAAAGTCACTGTATTAAATTTTGCAAATCCAATTTATCCAGGTGGCGGAGTAAAATATGGCGCTATAGCACAAGAAGAATCTTTGTGTAGAAGTACGAATTTATATCCATGTATTTCACAAGTTGAATTTTATAATGGATTTTATTTGTATCATAAAAAATTGCATAATGCCTTGTATAGCAATAAAATCATTTTTTCACCTGACATAGTAATTTTAAAATCTGACGAAATTGTTCCTTCATATTTAGAAGAAAATAAGTGGGTGAAAATTGATGTAATAACTTGTTCTGCTCCGTACTATCCAAAATGTTATAATATAAGTGAATTAACGCTAAGTAAAGTTTTCATAGAGCGTATAACTCGAATAATAGAAGTTGCTAATTACAACAATGCAAAAGTTCTAATATTAGGTGCTTTTGGCTGTGGTGCTTTTTCAAATCCGCCTCATATTGTCGCTAAAGCATTCAGCGATGCAATAAAAATAATAAAACCACAACAAAAGATAGTTTTTGCAATAACGTCTTCCAAGTATAACGATGATAATAATTTAGAAATATTTAAGAAACATTTAGAACTTAAATAACTATAACATAATTTAAAGGAGAGATACAAAATGAATTTATCTAAACTAATAATTGAACTGGAAAACGTTAACAAATTATCACGAGAATTTTCTCTTAAGTCATATGTAAGAGGTGTTGCACTAAATTTTGAAGGAGAAGCATATGAAAAAGAAACCTTTGATAGAGATAGTACTTCCCTAATATTTAATATTTTAAAAGTAAAATTAATTACAAAGATTTTAAAGATAGAAAACAATCAAAAAAACTCATCTGAATATAGAGAAAATATAGAAAATTATTTTTCAAGTATTAAGCGAATATTAGTAGTTAACTATATTCCTTATAAAAAAAAGTCAACTGATGATTTTGATAATTATTTGTTAATGAAAATTTTATTAGGTGAAGAATTTGATTACTGGAAAAACGAATTTACATATAAACAAAAAGTATTCTTTAAAAATAAAAGTAATAATATTGAATACTTAATTGGAGGAATTTTAACTATCTGTGATTATAGCGATAAATTAAACTTTACAGACTTTACTTTTGAAATAATTAAAAGTTCTATGACAGTCTTAAAAGAAAGTAGTTCAATGAACATAGAGTATTATGATATGTTAAATCAAGAGTTAAAAAATAGAACTTAAAACTAAAATTCAATAGTTTACTTATTTCAAAATTATATACCCTTAATACATCTCTATTATATATATGTATAATATCGGCATATATAACAAGGAATTATATTAATATATAGATTTATTATTAAATAATAAATTCTATTTTAAGTAAATATTAAATTTGTAACATTTAATTATTCATCGTTATATGAAATACTGAATATAACAAAAGAATATTTATTCAATAAAAATCATCATAGTAAACACCTAAAAGGTAAAATATCATAAATAAGAACTAAATTTCAAGCAGAAAAAATTTATTTACTCAGAGAGAATATAATTCAATTAAAGTGGTCTCAATTTTATAACAATATAATTTATATATTTAGGCAAAATGTTTTTTATCCACACACCTATAACCGATAACAAATTGATAACATTTTTCTGTAATAATCCTAGTAGCTATGATAATACAGAGAAAAAAAGCACGATTTTACACGCTTTTTAGACCTAAGCACTCCCGTTTTACATCTAAAAACGGAGAGTGGGAGTAGTAGCCAATGGCTTTGCTATGCAAAAAATATGCAAATAATATACGAAAAACACGCAAAACATCCGATATTTTGCGTGTTTTATGCATTTTAATGAAAGTTTATACATTATATTTTATGTTAAAATTGCAAGTGATAACATTTTGATAACATAAATTTTATATGTTGAGGTTTTTGTGTGGAAATTTAGAGGGATATTCAATTTTAAAATGCGATTATATCCACTGATATGCAAAAAGTATGCACTTAGCATTTACCACAACTGCTTCGAGTATGTTTTTATTGCAGTGTTCTTTAACAGATAAATAATTTCTTAGTAGTAATTACATATAGCTATTCTCCACAACCTGTGATATAGTGTTGCTTAACAAAAAACAAAGGAGCAACACTATGAGTAAACTAGAAGATATATTTTACAGGTACGATAAATTCACTCCACCAAAAATGTATGAAGGGTTAGTATCATCAGCACATCAAACACTTATAGATGAGCTAGATAAGCCACATAAAAAACTAATTTTACAAATAATAGATAACAAAGATTTGATTACAAAAGAATACGCA
>CAYJGB010000033.1:0-16662 GCA_964369405.1 uncultured Eubacteriales bacterium | reverse complement strand
TATATTTGCATTGTAAAACACAACATTGGTTTAATATATTAAATTGAACAAAATAATAAATTATTACTATTTTATGTGCAGTTGAGTAAAAGTAGAAAGTGTATATACAAATATACAAGCACTTCTAAGAGATGCTTTAAATATATATTTATTTAATTGACTGGATTATAATATAAAAACTGAATGTATTTACAGAATTAAAATTGATACTTTCAATCAAGCAAAACAAATTATTGATGAATATATTTATTTCTATAACCACCAAAGAATTCAACTAAAAACAAAACTGACTCCGTTAGAACAACGAAATCAGTTTATTGCTTAATTTAATATTCTATCTACTAAGGGGTTTTTGTACTGTCTGTACAAATTGGGGCTGTTCAATTTTTTTAAGTTATGGTGAGGAAAATTACTTAATAACGTTATACTATATATAATTACTACTAAGAAAATTTAACTTGTTTTTATAGCTAGTTCAAAAGCTAAGTACGCAATTTTTTCTTTTTCATAGTCACAATGATTATAGTTGCAGAGATACTAAGTAATAATAAAAGTAATCCAATGTTTCTTAAATCTCCAGTACTAATAACATTACTACTAGATGAACCAGTAGAGTTATCATCATTATCGGAATTGCTATTGTTATCATTACTGTTGTTTTTGTCATTATCATCTTTGTTATTATCATTGTCATTATCAGTGTTGTTATCATCATTACCGTCTTCTGGATTAATTACTGAACTAGAGTCATCTATTACAGTTAACTCATAACTATCTTCTACATCTACCTTACCACTTATTTTTGATATAGCAGTAATTATAGCTGTACCATCAGAAATTATTGATGGTGTTCCATTTTTATCTACAGTTACAACACTATTATCACTGCTTTTAAAAGTAACATTTGCGTTTTCTTCGGTATCTAATTGATTTATAATAACGTTTTCACTGGTATACTGTGTAATATTCTTATGAGCAAAAGATAAGTCATCTTGTCTATTAGGTACTACAGAAATTATAGTTTTAGATATTTGTTTTATCTCATTATTATATGTAGCTGTTATTAAATATTCTCCATATTCAAGAGGTGTAAATATATTGTTTTCTATGGTATAAAATCCTTCTGCACTGCGACCGTCAACCATACTTACTTCATATATTACTTTAGATGTATCTATATCTTCTCTTGAAAGAGTATAATCAATTAATTGATTGCCATCTTCTACTTTCATATTAGTAACTTGATTATAAATATCTAAAAGTACAGATTCGTTATTATTAATAATTGGTGATACTATTTCATTAGTGTTTGTATCTTTTAAGTCTATACTTAGTTGTTTTGTCTCTTGTTTTTCATCTGTTGAATTTATACTAATTGCATTATAAGTAACCTCATTAGAAGAAGATTTTTCTAAATTATCATTTCCATAGTACTCAGCTATTATTACATATTCACCAGCTTCAGTAGGTGTCCATTCATAAGAAATAGTAGATTTACCAGAACTATCATTCTTATTTTCTTCATTTAATAAACAAGTTATAGTGTCTACATAATCACTATTATTATTAAAAATTTCAAATTTTATAGTTCCAGTAGGGTTTTTTAGCTTTGCATTATCATTAGCAATAGTTTTTAAAGTTTCTACTTGTGCAGTTAAAGTTACTGGTTGCCCTTCTACTGGAACAATGTGTGGAACAGATTCAGTATATTTATGCTGTACAGTAATTTTAGTCATATTGTCCTCGTCATAAACATTTCTATTATCATCTTCTAAAGATAAGGGAACACGAGAAATCGGAATTGAGCGTACTAATACATCGTGAGGAAGTCTGTCAGGGTAAGATAACACTTCAAGGTCTGTTGAATAAATGTAAGTATAGATATTATTATCAACTGAATATGGAGTAGTTTGATATATAACATAATTTTCCTCAGAATTATAATAATATCCTGTAACAGTAACCTCTTGTAGAAAACACATAACTGTACCACTCATATCCTTAAAATTGATATCACCTGAAATTATTGTTTTACCGGAGTCATCATTGTACTCATATGACATAACTAATTTAGTCAGATCTTCTGTGTTAGTTATTAGTATTTGAGTACTATTATAATCTAATGCTTCTTTTATTAGTTTTTCAGTTTTAGTATCAGTTTTAATTGAAAATGCGTTTGAATTATTTTGAATAATGAAGTTATTTAAAGTTTCATCATTATTATCTACATCATATTCAAGTACATCATAAACTTGATTTTGATACGTTGCACTGAGTAAAAGTGTAGAATATTTTGTTTCCTCTGTGTTATATACATATTGTCCACTTGCTGTATTTTGGGTTTCATCAATACTTAGCGTTGTTTTAGATAAAATATCTCTAACATGAAGAGTAGCTGCATTAGTATAAAAAGTTAGTACTTGTCCATCAATCATTTGACTTATTTTGCAACGATAAAAGTTACCATCATCTTTAGCAGAAACGTTGTATAAAGTTAATTCCGAAATGTTTGCATGGTTTTTTACATCTTTCCATTCTGACTTTCCTGTATTACTTTTAGAAAAATATTGCCATTGGTAAGATATTTCTGAGTCAGAAGGTGTTGTAACAACAGTTTTAAAAAATGCAGTTTCTCCTGAATATGTATAATAATCGTTCAATTCTTTAATAATAGGAGTTCCATCTCCTTGTTTTGGTTGAGTTTCTGCTTGAATTATATGAGAATATGGACTTTCTGATATAAGAGTAGCAAAATTATTATCGGTACCTATAGTTTTAATTCGTATCTCGTAAATTGAATGTGGGGATAAATCGGTTAAGACTACTGTATCTTTATCAGCATCTATTGTTGCATGAGTTATAAAATTTTCGGAAGGGTAGTTTGCAACTTGTATTTCGATTTTGTCACCTTTTTGATTATCTTCACTTGACCAATTAAGAGTTACACTTGTATCTGTTGTTTCTAACACGCTTATATTTTCAACATTTTTAGGTGAAGATTCTACATTTTGTGTTAGATATCCTAGTACTAAACAATCTTGACCATTTATTGTATCATTCCAAGATCCAAACTGCCATTTAAAATCATAGTTGTCAAAACCATCTTTAATTGCATCACTTGGTATACCTTTAACACTTCCTTCGTAAACTGTTGAACTAGTATCTGTCCATAAATACGCACCACTATAATCAATTCCAAACTCTCCCCCTGTTACTACACCCATGGTATTCTTTTCGATATTTATCGCAACACCTCCATTCCATTCTACTCCTTGCTCTGTAGATTCACTACTTTCAACTTCTTGAGATATTTCACCACCACCTTGAGGAACATAATCAAATTCTGAACTAGCAGAAATATAATTTTTCAGTTCTTTACTATCTTGACTGTAACTACTAGGGTCACCTACTTCGTTTGAAATTATATTTCCTTTTATAGGTTCATATCCAAATGTATTTGCAACTTCGTCATAAACTTCTACATCCATTACTGATGTTCTAAATTCTTTAGGTATATCAATATGATATGGCACTGTCATCGGAGGAAGAGAATCGCCAAAATCGTAACCATTTTCAAAGGCTGACTTATATCTATCTATATATTCATTTAATGCGTCTTCATCTGATTTTAATCTTTCAAGTTCACTTTCATATTCACTTTTAGTTGGCATATTTGATTCAGGAATATACATTTCATATGTATATCTTACCATTGGAACCATTCCTAATATAACTCTATCTGTAAGGCTATCTGAAGAATAATTTATGGAGTATGTAGTTTCACTTACCTTGGAGCGTTCGTATCCGGCTCCAGCAGAAAATTCTGCAACAGCTCTAAAGCCACCAATTTTAGCAGCTACTACATCAAAAAGACCTACTCCGTCAGTAATCTCATTTTCGTATCCAATTGTAGCATTTAAATGAGCTCCTATAGAATTATTTAAAACAGTTCCAGTGCTATTAGATGAGCCTATTGAAGTAGATCCATCCCAAGCGTATGTGTCTTCATACGGAACTAAATCTCTAAAATACGGTGATGCCTGTAAAATTGTAAAAACTTCTGGGTCTGTAAAATATTGTGACCTACCTTCATAAGTTAATATACAACTGTCACTGTCTGTGTCTACTGCTTGTAGATCATAATTGCTTAATTTATTAGAAGCAAAACTTTCAATATCATCAACAGTTTTGCTTATTTTACTTGTTGAAGCATCCATTTCAAAAAGCATAAATTGGCGATATACTTTATCACTAACACTATTGCAAACAGAAATTAAAAGTTGTTCAGTATAAAGTGGAGTGTTATTGAAATTTCCAACTGAAACAGATTCTATCCATACATTGTAACCAAGTTCTTTATAAATGTCACCATTGAAAATTTCGTTGAATTTATTGTTAGATTCGTCAAAATTAAATACAACACCTTCAATAAACAACTGAGTTTGTGCAGTTCTACTATCTAAAGCTACGGATGCCATTTGTAGAAGAAATTGAAGTGATATGTCGGTCTTAGGCGTTTTTAAGTCAACAACTATTCCTGGATTAAATTCACTATTTTTAGAATCATCATTAGATGAGTTATATGGGTTTAAAATAAATTTTTTATCAGAATAGGAATATTTAATCATTTGAATATTAACTTGTGAAGTTTCAAAACTAATACCATCTTTTTCATCATTTAGGTCGTAGCCAGCAATGATTAATTCATTATTTAAATCACCGTCGAAGTCACCTATAATTGCAGAACCAAAAAAAGAGTAATTTGTTGTCTTATTACCACCTTCGTCTTCATACTCCCATTTATTTGATACAGAATATATCTTTTCTAATTTCTCACCATTATAGCTTAAGATTGTTGTTAACGGCACGATAGAATTTTTATCAGTCATAGACGAAAACAGTAAATTACTTGTTGTAATTACAATCTCGTCTTTGTCATTACCAGTTAAATCACCAGTTGTTAAATCTACCAATGGACAGTTATCATAAGATAGCACACCAGATGAACTTTTAACTTGCTGACTGTAGTTTTTGATATCAAGAACTTGAGTTTTATCTCTGTTTATACTAACTTTTACATCATCATAATCATGTGAAGAATCATGAACTTCTGATGATGATTGCGTAGCTGTTTCGTTAACTGGTTCTACATTTAAGTCGTATACAATAATAGAACTTCTTTTATCTGTACTTGGAGCATATACAGCAATTTCATCTAAATCATCATCATCAAAATTGCCACAAACAATATCTAATAGGCCATTAAATTGTGAACCCATTACTACGTTATAATTTTCTGTTGAAATTGTTGATATATATTCTGTTAACAGATTAGTAGATGTAGTAACATTGTCTATTGATAAATACACATCATAATTTTTACCATTTTCAGTTAATCCAACTTTTGCAACATATGACTCTTTACCAGTATTTAAAAGGTCTATCGCATCACTTTTTGTTGCAATAAAGTCTTTTTTACTGTTATTAGGATAAGAATTTCTTGTAACATAATTTATCTTATCGCTTTTTGTCACACCATCATAAATCTTTCCATCTTTAAGTATGTTATAATCATAATCATTTAACAATGTTTTTTTATTAACATTGTTGTTTATTACTAGTTCATTAAATACAAGTGTACTAGTTTTGTCTTGTCCATATGGATTTACATCTTCAGTGTCACTTAACTTAGGTTGAGTATTATCTAACCCAAATGCAGTATAAATATCGCTTGATTGTGACGGCAATGTGTCACTACTGCGGCTTTCTTCTGTTGGACTAGAATCCACCTCAGTAGCTTTTGCGAATACAGAATTACTGAGCAACGATGTGCTCATAATTGTTGTTACACACACTAGAGATATAATTCGTTTTAGTGCTTTTGTTTTGTTCATAGGTATGAACTCCTTTCAAAATAAATTATAAATTATGTTACTTTAAAACATTTTAGATTATACACACATAATGTTGCTAAGTCAATGTGAAACAAGCAATGTTAATTCTAAATTTACATTTCGTTAATACAGTGTTCATATTTCCAATTTTAGTGACAATTATGAGAAAAAAACTGAGGAGAAAATCACAAAACGTAATGAATATAACAGCATTTAAATAAATTTGTAACGTTATTGACATATAAAATAGATGGATATATCAACTCGTATTAGTACAAATTAGAGGTTTTCAATTTTAAGACCTTTTAATTGAAATTCTACAGGAGTGAGATAATTTAAACTACTGTGAATAAGAACGTTATTATACCAATTAACATAATCAAACCATAAAACTTTAAGCTGATTCAAACTATCAAATTCACGATTGGTAAATTCTTTCTTAACGATATTGTATGTGGATTCTGCTACAGAATTATCAACAGGAGTACCTTTGTCGGATAAACTTCTCTCTATATTAAATGCTGTCAAAATATTCTCTACAACTACATTTTTAAATTGTTTCTTCCATATTGTTGTTGTGGTTTTAGATACTCCGTAACCTCTTACTAAATCTACTGCTTTTCTACCACTGTTTTTTAATTCAACTATTTTTGCTTAAATTAATCTGTATAATATTTTGACATTTTTAAATTCCTTTCTGCTATAAATTAATTATTATTATTCTTTTTCCAAATTTTCTGTATCCCCCCTAAGGGGGATACAGAAAGAATTTATCTTACTTCTTAATTATAATTTTGAAAGTTTTGAAAATGGTTTATCACTTAATAAGATAGCAGAGAAGTTACATAAGTTAAGTATCCCCTCCCCATCTGGTAATGAAAAGTGGAGTAGAAAAGTAATAAGTAGCACACTTTCAAATGAAAAATATGCTACTTATAAAATTATATCAAAACAATTATTTAATGTAGTTCAAGACCTCAAACGTTTACGAAGTAGAAAGAAGTCTAAAATAGAAGAACCAAGTGTTATAGAAGCTGATGGAGTTAATGAAACTAATCAAAGTAACAAAACTATAACTAACAACTTAAGACCTAGTAAAAAGCCAAAACCTAAAAAGCAAAATCTAAAGAAAAAGATACTAGTAAATATCTAACTAAAGTAAAAGATATATCTAAAACTAAAGATGGAACAACAACACAAAACATTAAAAATAATACACAAACGAAAGTTTTTAGTATCCGTAAGAAACGGAGTAATGTTATATCTAATGTATTATGTAGAAATTCTAATAATAAAGTTTTAAAAAAACAAATTAAGTGATTAATGCCTAATATATATTTACTCTTGCTACATCGTTACCGGTTACGGTGTTTGTTTAATCGTATATAAGCCAGATTAATTATGGGTGTTGGGGATTGTAGGCATTCTGCGATTGATTTGCAAAAAACTTAATATAGGAACGACAATAAATATGCTATAACTAATCAGCTGCTAATAAGGTTCAACACCAAACTTACATTTCAATCTCGATATCAAAGTATTTTTCAGTAAAATACGTTGCTTTTTCAATATCTCTCTTACTGTAATTAGATTGCTTTGAAGCAACTACCCACTTTTCTTCAATATCATTTTTACGGTGAATTATAGCTATAACTATTCCTGTAAAACTTTCTACTGGTTTATCTTCGCCTAAAATATATGCATCTTGCTCTTCCCTATCTGGTGCAATTATACCTTTTATATAACCATAATTAACTGGATATACCATATCTTTATATTTAGGATGTGTGCTTCCTAACTGTCTATCTACAGTAACTGTAACTTGTTTTCCAATCATTAAATGTTCCTCCAAACTATTTTGTATTATTATACTGTAATTATCTAAAATATTCAACTTAATCTACTAGATAAAAAAACAAATTGAAATTAGTTGAAATTTGTAAAATAAAATATTAAAATAAATAAATTCAAACACTTTTATGTTTTGAAACGTTTATTATACGAGAGTGCTCTTATTATAGCAAAGGAGGTGTTGTTATCGATGAACTATATGAGTTATTTTATAAAGATTTGCTGAACTTTTCAAGGTCTTTAAATTATAACTTTTCAGATGACATTGTAGCTGGAACATTTTATCGTGCTGTTAAAAATGTCGATTTATTAGAACAATTAACAGTAAAACAGTAAAAATCATGGCTTTTTAAAACTGCTAGAAACATATTTATTGATATGGTAAGAAAAGCTTCCCATGAACTAAGTGCAGAAATACGTGAAGATTTAAACTATCAAAACGACAGCCATTTAAGTTTATACATTTACGATTTAAAACTAAAATATGATGATAAAAATTTGCTTATCTTAAGATATGTTTATGGATACAATTCCAAAGAAATTGGAAAACACTTAAACATAAGTTCTGAAACTGTACGCTCAAAATTATTTACTATTAGAAAACAACTAAAAAAGGAGACAGAATATTATGATTGAAAATATTTTAAAATAGAAATAATTTATAATAAATTGTGACATATTTGACACAAGAAAGGTTACAAAAAACTCTCTTGATAATTTTGATAATATAATAGTCAATACTGATATAGTATTACAAAATACAGCAAGTAAAGAAATTCTTATGAAATGCCCAATTATAATGAATTGTAATACGTAATTGAAAGTGATAAAGAAATTATATTCAAAGACAATTTATCTATTACAGCAGACACTGTAATAGATAAGGAAAAAATTTATATTATCAATAATTGTCTAAATATTGAAAAAAGCTGTGAAGATATACTGAATAAAATCTATAAAGTATATTCTATGGGGGGTGCAAAGTATCCTGAAAGTGTATCAAGCTCCTTGTCTAATTTTGTATTTAATGGTGAAACGCTTATTTTCCCAGATGACAGCCTAGTTATGGAAAGCACTACAATTATTGACGATGTTTTGAAATAACTGCAAAGGAAAACACTTTATATTATGCAAAAAATAAAATTATTATTTCAAATATTGATTTAGAATCAATTATTGCAAAAAACATTAAATTCAAAACCAAAAAACTTATTGTTTATAAATCTCTTTTGTCTAAAACACTACCTCTTTTCAACTCTGATGTTGAACTTACAGTTTTACCTGAAAATTGTAGTTATCATAATGGTAATGCAACTTTAAACACAGCTTTTATTAAAAAACATAGTGGTAATGTTTATGTTGATGGTTCTATTGAAGTAAATGCAGAAAGTGATTTAACAAAAATTGAGTATCTTTTTGTTAATGGTGATGTAAACATTATCAAAAGACTTCAAGACGATTTCATGAAACTTAATACAGAATATAATAATATGAATTTAGTCAAGGGTAAGTATTTAGGTAATAGTGGTAGTATAACTATAGATAATTTTATGCTTAAGTCTAATCCAGATGGAATTATGGTAGAGAATTTTGGTAATGTAACTTTAAAAGATGATATATCACCTGAATTAATATCACAACAACTTTATTTTAGAAACGGTGGTCATGTATCTTGCACAGAAGAACAAATTGGAGCAGTTCAAATGATATCAACTAATGTTGGTACTATTGGTTATTCGCATAATAATATTAATCCATTGAAGGATATTATGAATTCATTATCGAATAAAGTTATCAATGCTGATTATTATGTTTTATAGTAAAAAGAAGTTCATATTATATATTAATAAATTTTAAATTTATTTATCTATATTCTAGCTAATTTAACTGTAAATATTTACTTGATTTATATTATTCCGAAAACCCACAAATATTATTCCGTTACAATTGATATTGTTCCGATAATATGGTATGCTAATTATCAAGATAGGAGTGGTGATTATGTATATGTCAGTTAAAGAGGCTTCTAAAATATGGGGAATATCAGACAGGCGAGTAAGAATTCTATGTGCTGAAGGTAAAGTTACTGGTGCTTTTAAAAAAGGTAAGGAGTGGCAAATTCCAAAAAAAGCTTCAAAACCTGTAGATTCAAGATATAAATCTAATGATAATTTGTTTGATTTAATAATTAATAAAAAAGCTGAACTTGATAAAAGAAGACCACTAACTCAAGGTGAAACTGAGCGACTTTCACAGCAGTTTATAGTTGAGTATACTTACAATTCTAATGCAATAGAGGGTAACACTTTAACTTTAAGAGAAACTGATATGGTGCTAAGAGGATTAACAATCGATAGAAAATCTTTAAAAGAGCATATAGAGGCAGTTTCACATAAAGAAGCTTTTGAATTTATTGCGGAACTCGTAAAAGATAATATTTCTCTTACGCAAAGTATAATAAAACAAATTCATTATTTAATTTTAGCAGACAAAAAGGAAGATAGAGGCGTGTACAGAAAAGTTCCAGTAATGATTATGGGCGCTAAGCATGAGCCATTACAGCCTTATTTAATTGAACCTAAGCTAGAACAACTGCTCTTAGAATATCAAAAAAGTGAAGAATTTATTGCAAGAAAATTAGCAAGATTTCATATAGAATTTGAATCAATTCACCCATTTATAGACGGTAACGGAAGAACTGGAAGATTACTTGTAAATCTAGAACTTATGAAAGCTGGATTTCCACCAATTGATATTAAATTTACAGATAGACTAAGTTATTATAATGCATTTGATGAATATCATTCCAACAACAATTTAAAACCCATGGAAATGATGTTTGCAAAATATTTAATTGAAAGACTAGATATGTATCTAAATATCTTAGAGCAATAAACTCCAGTATATACAATCATATTTAACTAAAAACCTGTGCCATACTTTATAAGTTAGGCACAGGTTTGTTTATTGTGTATTACTAGAGTTACAATATTTATCTCTTACTAAAAGTTTGTAATCAAACTCCTTTGCAAAAGCAACGATAAAACTTTAATACAATTTTATTATTCTTCTATATATTCATGTGGTCTTTCAACATACTGGTTAATCTTGTATTCTCCAATCATATCGTAATTTTCATTACGTGTCTTAATATGTTCACTATTTATAGAATCATCTAAAATTGAATCATAAAAGATTTTTTCAAGATATTCATACTTAGAATATATCCCTTGAGATGCCCATACTAATGAATTTCTTACATAAGCTGAGTGAGTCTTTAATAATTCGTGTTTAACAGTAAATCCAAGTGATTTTGCAAAAAGCACTGCAAATACAATTATTGCCCTAGTGTTTCCTTCTCTAAATGGATGTATTTGCCAAATATTTGCTATAATCCTTACAAGCTTGAAAACTACTTCTCTATTATCATCTTTACTCATTTTAAGTTTTGATATTTCTTTCATTGCGCTTGTAAGTTCTTTTTTTATATTATTTGGTGATGTGTATCTAACCGTATCTCCACCTAATACATCTTCATACTTCACTATCTGAATTGTGCGAAATTCTCCAGCCCAATCGTAAATTTGCCCAAAAATTATATTATGAATATCTAAAAGCGTACTTACCTCAAACTTATCGTATTTTTGATTGTAAATTGCAAGCATTGCTAAGTTTGTTATATCTGCCTCAGCTTTGGCAAGCAATGTTCTATCTTTTATATTTGCAAGATTTTTTAATACATTAATTTCTTCGTATAAATAAGGGTCACGCATTGTTTACCTCCGTGGTAAATCCATACATATTTAGAGTTTCATTGAATATTTGGTTAAAAGTTTTTCTTCCATATTTCCAATCATCTACTTTACCTTGTGTAACTTCGCTTACATATATACCCTCGATAGAGTTCATAGCATTGGCAAACATAATACTATTATCTTTTTGCTCTTTATTTAAAAAATCCATATTATAAGATAGCTTTAAAACAATAATTTCTCTGCTGGTATTTTTATCAATTAGCTTTATTCCATGTTCTATCTCTAACAATCTAGTTTTTAATGTTGGAAGTTCTTTATTATATTGCTTAACTTGTTCAAGCTGTTCACATATCTTATTAACATTTTCTTTTTTTATATACTTGCTAGTGATTTTTCCATTTTCTCTGTTTTGTAAATAATAATATTCTTTTCCTTTAATTGTTTTCTTTGATATATATCCACGAGGTAATGAATCTAATGACAATTGTATATCGTATATTTTTTCAAGTAAAGTTTTATACTCAATCAAAATTGTGTTTATCATATAATCTCCTCCATCATTTAATATTTACATTATATCATATGATAACCTATAATTCAATTAATATTTATAATTTGTAGGTTAAAAAATTAAAAATTACTTTTTTCCTACAATTATAATATGGTTTGATGCTCCTAGTTGAGATTTTTCTCTACATATTCTATAGTGGTTGTCACACCAAATATCAAATTGTTCTTCTGTAAAATCTTCAATCTTATCTTTGAAGTAAGGTGTAATGCCATCTTGTGCAAAGTGGTCTACTATTTCTACATTATAATCTTTATATAAACTTTCCATTTCTTCAATTGTTGTGTAGTATGTATCTGTCCAAAAACATTTCTCATCTTCGTGATTTACTATACCTGTATCTAAAATTTGTTGGGATAATTTCTTATCAATAAAATTACTATTAGCTAATCCTACAAATTGAAAAATAAAATATCTTGAAATATAAGCTGTAAATATAAGTCCGTTTGGTTTTAACACTCTTAAACACTCGCTTATACATTTTTCTCTTTGCTCATTATCTTTCAAGTGATAAAAAGGTCCCATATTAAATACTACATCAAAAGAATTGTCTGCAAAAACAGATAAATCTGTAGCATCTAAAGCAGCTGTTTTCATTTTATAATCTTTTGTTATTAAGTTTTCCCTTATTATTTCAATATGACGAGGCGTTATATCTGTAGCAGTAACATTAT
The DNA here is from genome assembly GCA_964369405.1 of uncultured Eubacteriales bacterium. Classification (GTDB taxonomy): domain Bacteria; phylum Bacillota; class Clostridia; order Oscillospirales; family Acutalibacteraceae; genus CAYJFG01. Next base: position 3,920 of record CAYJGB010000033.1, on the reverse strand, counting down.
GTCCTCTGTCAGCATAATAAAATGCATACACTCCTGTACCGGCTGCACAGTCTAATATATTAGATTTTTTTGTAATATGTTCATCTATAATACGTGTGGTATTAATAAATTCAATTTTTCGTGATTTTATATCAAACCTAAGTTCTTCTGTACTATTTTGATAAGAATTAACAACATTATTTTTCATATAATGCACCCCAATTTATTTTATTTATCTTATTATTTATTATACATATTTATGAAAATTAATCAACTAACCAGAAATATAAATATGTTTCTATTCTCTGAATATGCAAATATAATAAAACATATATTCTATCCAGTAAGTATAACTAATTTAAATTTTTTACAAACAGCAAAACCGTCACACCCTTACAAAAGGATGGGACAATAATACTCCCCAACGAGAAAAGCGAAGATAATCGGAGCTTCTCGGAGGAAAACGGAGATAATTGCCCATCATGTTTTTGCAATTTTAAGTGCTTGAATTATACTCCCCAAAGCCATTTGAGGGGAATTGAACCTAAGCCCACACTATTAAGTGGTTTTAAAGGGTTTTCAAGCACTAATATAAAAATAGAATAACACACGAAAACACATAAAGTAATTGAGATTAATTAATACTTTATGTGTTTATATTTTAAGAGGTAACATTAAGTTGCCTCTTTTTGTATGCTCAAAAATAAAAAAATAAAATTTAACACGCTGTACACGTTTTGTACACGAATAAGGAGAAAAAAATGTATATAAACTTTAAAACTAAAAACTCAACTGCAGGTAACTACTTTCCAATAAAAGAACAGGACCTACAGGAACTATGTAATAAACTAGAAATAGATAATTCAAATTCATCTACAGCAACAATTACAGAAATATATGATGACGATAGAGCAAATAAACTTTTAAAAGATAAAGTTTTCAAACTTGAAGAATTAAATTACTTTACTAAAAACTTTGAGTTACTGTCTGACTTTGATAAAAATATATTTTATGCTGTAAGTGAAGCTAAAAATTATGATAACTTAAAAGATATGATAAACCTTACGTTAAACACGCACCACTACAGCCTTGTAAGCGATTTTAGCAACTTAAATGCGAAAGGTAAGCAACTATACCTAAATGCAAATGGAGGTGCTAGTGTCGAATATCTAAAGACCTTTGACGGTGAGCAGTATGTAGTAGATATTATGAAAAACAATACTCCCCTACCAACTTCATATGGTTTTGTCTATGTGAATGATAATGATGAAGTAACAATATATAACGGCAATTGTTTTGCACCAATTGGAAACAATAACCCTATCACACTTTGTTTAAACACAGATAGTGATAGGGATTTTTTGTACCTACCTTGCCAAGAATCTGAAATAGTAAAAGCACTAGATAGACTAGATGTAACCTCTTTAGGTGAAGTAACAATTGAAGTAGAAGATTACAACACATCATTTGAAATATATCAACTACTTAAAAAAGATATTACTAATATAGATATGCTAAACAATGTAACAGCACAGTTAAAAGAACTTGATAACTCTAGTATGGAGCAACTTACAGCACTCGCAGAAAACATACAAATAGAAACTCAAGAAGAACTATCCACACTAGTTAAATCTATGTTTGAATTTGAATTATATAAAAATATTAAAACACCAGAAGAATATGGCAAATTCTTAATAGCTGAAAGTGGATATTTTAATTATGATGAAAACTTAGAAGAATATATAGACTTTGCAAGATATGGAGAAGAAAAAGTTAATAATCAAAAAGGAGTTTTTACACATCAAGGTTACATATCGTACTTAGGTTACAACGAAGATATGATAAAAATACTAAACACTAATCTAAATATGAATTTAGAAATTCAAGATAACACACAAACATTAAATATCTATATGCCACTAAAAATTGTAACATTTGAGCAGATTGATGACTATGGTTATTCGTATCAAAGTGAGTATGAAGAAGAACTAGAAAGTTATGAGCTATCAGGTTACACTGAAAACATAAAAGAAGAACTTAATAAAATACAGGACTTTGGAGAAAGGGGTTTGATGAAATATTATGATAAGATAGACACCGTCAACGCAAAAGTTAAAAGTTACCTATTAGATGTTGAGGAGGTGAATGGAGATGTATTTGGTGTAGCAAGAGTAGAAATAAATGCACCACTTAATGCTAAGGAATTAGCAATGTTAAAAGAAGAGATAACTGCACAAAGTGCAGACGGTGTGGGAGAAATTTTAGAACAGAGAGAAGTTAAAGTATGCGATAGAAACTGTTATGTAAGCTTGTGGAATAGCGATAATTATTTTCTTAGAACTAGCGAAGAAATGGGTTTTAAGGATAATAAGTTTGATATAAGTATGGAGATGTAAAAAACAAGCCACATATAGTGACTTGAAAATTATTACATAATTACAGCAAAATTTTATTTAGTAAAAATATTGATAGGCATATACCTGTAAAAATAATCAATATATTGATTATTGATGAAAAATTATTAATTTTTTTTAATACTTCTATATATATTCCCAATATTATTGAAGCAATAACTATAAAAATAATGTATGCTACATTTCCATAAATAATTAGGTAATCATTTAAAACATATTCTATTCCTAAATAATGCGAAGTAACTAAAATTATTTCAAAAATTATAATTATAGTACACTTTATTATTTTGATTTGTTTCGCTCTATTTTTTGTATTCATAAACATTTCCCTTTACGTTAATTAAAATTTATTAATAAGAATATTTTATACCGTAATCGTTAGAATACCACTTACCATATTGATTAAATGGATTTTTAAATACGTGTGAAACTGGCTTATAAGATTTATAATGTCGATATATTTGATGATCATATGTCATAAAATCAGCTCTTAACCACTCGTTTTTTTTCATTTTATTAAATGCATCAGACATTCTATTCTTATCTAATTGCTTCAATAATCCCCATCCAATTGATACTACAGCACTAACAATAACAGCTGTTATTGTAGCCGGTGCTCCAGTTATTCCAAGAGAAGTACACACTAAAGTAGTTAACAATGTAGATGATACACCACCAAGAGCCCAAACTTTAAGCCTATCAAAAACAGTTTCTTTTGAAGCAGCTGCAAGTATAGTTGCAACAGTTTCCCAAGGTAAATAGTCGACTTCAATAGTATAACAACCAGAAATTATTTCTCCTAGAGATAATGGTGAACCCTTTGATGTAGTATCACGTATCCAAGCTAAACCTACGTTGCCAGTGTATGTTTTATTACCTTTAGTAGATGTAGACGCTGTTTTTAGATATGTACTAGTAGACTTCTGTGTTTTACTTAACGAGTTTAACTTAATTACAGATGACCACTCTTCAATTGCTAATCTAACTTCCTTTTCTGTAAAATATTTTGAAGATATATTAAATGCTTCTTCAAAAAGCTCATTAGCTTCTGTAGTTTTAAGATTTTCTATTTCATTTTCATTCAAAATATCTAATTTTTCAACATAATTAGCATCGTATTGATATAAATCAATTTGTGACCTAACATCATACTCCATCGCTAAAACACTTACATTATAAGTAATTGTTATTACTATTACTAAGATAAAACTTAGAATTTTTATGTGAATATTATTAAACAAAATCATTATTTAGATAACTCCTTCTTATCATAAAAAATATTTGTGTTCGAACACTTTTACAATATTAACACTATATTATTAAAGAGTCAACTTAATAATAAAAAATTTACAAAAATTCCATATTGTTAATATGTTGTAAATAAAGTTCATAATTAATTCATAAATTAATTTATTATCAATATTTAAATTAAAAATTCGAAAACGATTTGAATATTTTAATATTGCTAAATCTATTTGAATGTGTAGATTTACACGAGTATGGCAAAATAATGATTGAAAAGAATGG
>CAYJGB010000032.1:0-19078 GCA_964369405.1 uncultured Eubacteriales bacterium | reverse complement strand
ATATTGTTAAAAGGGAGCTTCCAGTTGGTAAGGATTTTAATGAGGAGTTGGTGGGAAAAAATTGAATATAAATAAAAATGAAAGGAAAAAAATATAATTGAACCAAATAACAACATTAATAATAGCTACACTTTGTATAGTTGGCTTTATAGGTGGAGTATCTTTGATATCTCACTTTTATTCTCTCAATAATATAAAGTCTAAAACAGTTGGAAACGGACAACATGGTACTGCTCGTTTTGCAACACGTAAAGAAATTAAAAATACATATAAGCATATTAAATTCACACCACGATTATGGAGAAAAGGAAAAAACTTACCTCAAAAAGATGAACAAGGTATTATAGTTGGAACTTCTAAAAGTAATCATGGAGTAACAGCACTTGTTGATACAGCAGATGTTCACTGCCTTATGATAGGAGCAAGTGGAGCAGGTAAAACAGCATACTTCTTGTATCCCAATATAGAGTATTCATGTGCTAGTGGAGTTAGTTTTTTAACAACAGATACTAAAAAAGATTTACTTAATAACTATGGATATATTGCAGAAAAATATTACGGATATAATGTGTCAGTGATTGATTTAAGAAACCCTACTATGAGTGACGGAAACAATTTATTATATCTAAGCAACAAATATATGGATAATTACCTTAATGATAATAGCGATATAATATCCAAAGCTAAAGCAGAAAAATATGCTAAAATAACTGCTAAAACAATAATAAATACATCTGACCAAAGTATGGGACAAAATCAATTCTTTTACGATGCTGCTGAGGGGTTACTTACTTGTATGATACTACTTGTAGCTGAGTTTTTAGGACCTGAAAATGGAGAAGAAGATACTAGACATATAATATCAGTATTTAAGTTAGTACAAGAGTTAGCAAGCCCATCAAATGTAAAAGGTAAAAATCAATTTCAGTTACTAATGGCAAAGTTGCCAGAAAATCATAAAGCTAAGTGGCTTAGTGGAGCAGCTCTTAACACTAGTGAACAAGCTATGGCTTCAGTGTTGTCTACAATATTATCACGATTAAATGCATTCTTAGATTCAGAACTTGAAACGATATTATGTAGTAATGAGTCAATAAACGCTGAAATGTTTTGCAATGAAAAAAGTGCAGTATTTATAGTTTTACCAGAAGAAGATGCGAGTAAGTTTTTTATGGTAAGTTTAATAATTCAACAATTGTACAGAGAACTCTTAGTAATAGCAGATGAAAAAGGTGGAAAACTTGACAATAGAGTACTATTCTTTTGTGATGAATTGGGGACACTTCCTCCAATACAGTCACTTGAATTGATATTTTCAGCAAGCAGGTCAAGAAAAATTTCCATAGTACCTATAATTCAATCTATAGCACAATTAAAGAAAAACTATGGTGACGAGGGTAGTGAAATAATAATTGATAACACACAAACAAGTATATTTGGAGGGTTTGCACCAAACTCTAAAACAGCTGAAATTCTATCTAAATCACTTGGTAGCAGAACTGTTATGAGTGGTAGTGTAAGTCAAGGTAGTAATGCTCCGTCAAAATCACTACAGATGATAGAACGTCCACTACTAACATCAGATGAACTAAAATCTATACCTAAAGGTAATTTTATAGTTATGAAGACTGGCACTAATCCTATGAAAACAAAGCTTCCTTTATTTTTAGATTGGGGAATAAAGTTTGAAAAACAATACACTAGAAAAGAAAGTAAAAAGCACAAAATATGCTATGCAGATAAGAAAACACTAGAACAAAGTATAACTAAAAAATATACTGGTAAATCAGAAAATAAGTCAAATAACAATGAAGAAATCTCAGCTGTAAATAAAACCTTAATAAATGAACAAACTCTAATCAAAAACAAGGGTCAGATAAAGTTTAAGGAGCATTAGTTTGAGTTTATTCGGCGAACTTTACAGCGATATTGATTTACCAACACGAGCAAGAATAGTATATATGAATTTAAAAGATAGAGCAGATAAAGACGGAGGTTCGTTTCCATCTCTTGGCAAAATATCTAGTGATACAGGATTATCTAAAAGAACAGTACAACGTGCAATAGATGATTTAATTAAACATAAATATCTTCAAAAAGAAAAAAGGTTTAGAGGAAACAACGCAACATCTTCAAATTACTACAAGCTATTAAAATAAATACCCACTCACAAGGGATAATTATGCACCTTAGCTGTCCATGGGCTATGGTCACAGTGGCTAGCCAATAATGTAAAAGATTAAGAAAGTATTATTACAGAGAAGGAATATAATATTCTATAAACTGGTTGTAAATTCTTAATAATTTTGATATAATAAACTTCATTATAGAATGTAATGTGTAATTATTTATAGTCGAAATAGTGTAGGGGATAGGGGTGTTTTTTTTGAGAACTGAACCACAAATAGAAAAATCTTTTATTGAAAAGCTTGTTTCATTAGGATATGTGTATCGTTCAGATATTAAAGATAGGAATGACTTAGAAAAAAACTTTAAAGAGCATTTTCAAAGATTAAATAGAGTTAAATTAAGTGATGCAGAGTTTTCACGATTAAAAGATGAAATAATAACTTCAGATGTTTTTGAAGCAGCTAAGAGTCTAAGGGAAATGAATACGTTTAAGCGTGATGATGACACTCCTTTGCAATACAGCCTCGTTAATATAAGTGATTGGTGTAAAAACGAGTTCGAAGTTATAAATCAGTTACGTATAAATACAGAAAATAGCCACCATAGATATGATGTTATTATCTTAATCAATGGTGTACCTGTTGTGCAAATTGAGCTTAAATCATTACATATTACTCCGAAGCGTGCAATGGAGCAGATTGTAGAATATAAAAATGATGAGGGAAATGGTTATACTAATTCATTGTTGTGCTTTATGCAACTATTTGTAGTTAGCAATGAAACAAATACTTACTATTTTGCTAATAATCATAAAGAACATTTTGCATTTAATGCAGATGAAAGATTTCTACCAATATATCAATTTGCAGATGTAGATAATAAGAAAATAACTAAGCTGTATGAGTTCTCAGATGTTTTTTTCAAAAAATGCACTTTAGCAGGGCTTATTAATAAATATATGGTTTTAGTCGTAAGTGAACAAAAACTTATGATAATGCGTCCATATCAAATTTATGCTGTTAAAGCGATTATGAACTGTATTGAGCAAAATCGTGGAAACGGATATATTTGGCATACAACTGGTAGTGGTAAAACGCTTACTTCTTTTAAAGCATCAACATTATTAAAATATAACGATGATATTAAGAAATGCTTATTTGTTGTTGACAGAAAAGACCTTGATAGGCAGACCAGAGACGAGTTTAACAAGTTTCAAGAGGGTTGCGTGGAGAATAACACAAATACAGAAATGCTCGTAAACAGATTGCTTTCTGATGATTATAAAGACAAAGTAATTGTTACCACTATTCAAAAACTAGGTATTGCTCTTGATGAAAATAGTAAGAGAAATAAAAAGAAAAAAGAAAAAGGCTTGCTTACCTATAAAGAGCGATTAACTCCATTAAGAGATAAGCGAATTGCAATCATTTTCGATGAATGCCATCGCTCACAGTTTGGGGATAGTCACGATGCAATCAAGGAATTCTTCCCTAAAGCACAGCTTTTCGGATTTACTGGCACGCCTATCTTTGAAGAAAATGCAACTTATAAAAAAATCGAAGGAACTATTGGAACATATAAAACAACAAAAGATGTATTTGAAAAAGAACTTCATGACTATACTATCACGAATGCTATTGATGACCGCAACGTCTTACGTTTTCACATTGATTATTTTACACCAGACAATGCAAAAATAGCTAAGAAAGCAAATCATATTGAAAAAAAAGCAATAGTTTCTGCGATACTCAAAAAACATGAAGCTGTTACAAGTAATAGAAGGTTTAATGCTATATTTGCTACAGCTTCAATTAATGATGCTATAGACTTTTATAGTGAGTTTAAAAATGTCCAAAATGAGTTATTATTAAGTGACGCAGAATACACTCCGCTTAATATTGCGTGTGTATTCTCCCCACCAGCTGATGGTAACAAAGATGTAAAACAGATACAAGAAGACTTAGAGCAAGAACGTATGGACAATAAAGTTGAGCCAGATAAAAAGAAAGAAGCTTTAAAAGCGATTATGCTTGATTATGATAAGCAATATGGAACAACTAGCAATATAAATGAGTTCGATTTATATTATCAAGATGTACAAACACGAATAAAAGACCAAAAATATTCAAATGATGATTACGCACATAAAAATAAAATTGATATTACAATAGTTGTCGATATGCTTCTTACTGGTTTTGACTCAAAGTATTTGAACACACTATATGTTGATAAAAACTTAAAACATCATGGATTAATTCAAGCATTTTCAAGAACTAATCGTGTATTGAATGATACAAAGCCTTATGGGAATATCATAGATTTTAGAGAGCAACAAGATGAAGTTGATGCTGCTATTGCACTATTTTCAGGCAAGAAAACAGCCGAAGAAGTCAAAGAAATTTGGCTTGTTGATGCTGCACCGATTGTAGTTAAGAAATTAGATAAAGCAGTAGAAGAACTAGAGAAATTTATGGAAGCACAAGGATTAGATTGTAAACCAGAGGAAGTGGCTAATATCAAAGGTGATTTGGCTAGAGGTGAGTTTGTAAATAAATTTAAAGAAATTCAACGTTTAAAAACACAATTAGACCAATACACTGACATAAAAACCGAAGAAGCACAGCATATTGAAGAATTATTGCCAGAAGATACATTGCGTGCGTTTAAGGGAGCTTATATTGAAACAGCACAAATTTTAAAATCACAGCAAGAAAAACCTACTCCAGACACACCCAAAGAGATAGAGCAAATAGACTTTGAGTTTGTTCTGTTTTCTTCTGCTGTAATTGATTATGATTATATAATGGGATTAATTGCAAAATATACTCAAAATGAGCCTAACAAACCACAAAAAGTATCACGAGAGGAACTTATAAGCATTTTATGTTCGAACTCTAACTTCATTGATGAACGTGAAGATATCATTGAATATATCACGTATTTAGACAAAAATGTGGAATTGAATTTAAATGATGTTAAGTTAGGCTATAAAAAATTCAAAGACCAAAAGAATAATGCTGAACTAGTTAAAATTGCAGAAAAATTCTCTCTTGAAGCGGTATCAGTTAAAGTTTTTGTCGATAATATTATTTCAAGAATGATTTTTGACGGAGAAAAATTAAATGATTTACTTGAGCCATTGGATTTAGGCTGGAAAGCAAGAACACATAAAGAATTAGAGCTTATGGAAGATTTAATTCCTGTTCTTAACAAACTAGCAAATGGCAGAGATATAGCGGGGCTTAGCGCTTATGAAGAATAAAGAGAAAATTATTGCGCCTAAGTTGAGATTTAAGGAATTTGAAGACGGTTGGAATAAAAAAATGTTAAATACACTTGCTGATAAAGTTGTCGATAAGAATAATTGTTTATTAGAACGAGTTTTAACAAATTCTGCAACAGATGGTATCTTAGACCAAAAAAAATATTTCGAAAGAGATATTGTTACAACGGCAAATATATCAAATTATTTTGTTGTAGATGAAAATGATTATGTGTATAATCCTAGAATTTCTGCTAATGCTCCAGTGGGACCAATATCAAAAAATCATATTGGCAAAGGCGTTATGTCGCCATTATATACAGTATTTAGATTTAGGAACAAAGAAAATGATTTTTTTGAACATTTTTTCAATTCAAACCATTGGCATAAGTATATTTTAGATGAAGCCAATACAGGTGCGAGATTTGATAGAATTAGTATCTCAGATGCTAAGTTTTTGAATATGCCTATTGCATTGCCAACCAAAAGAGAAGAACAACAAAAAATCGCTGACTGCTTAACTTCTCTTGATGAGCTTATAACTGCTGAAAGCAAGAAATTAAAATTATTGAAAGACCATAAAAAAGGACTTATGCAAAAGCTGTTTCCAACAGAGGGAAAAACCATGCCAGAATGGAGATTTCCAGAGTTTAGGGATAGTGGAGAGTGGGAAGTGCAACAAATTAGTAATTTATTGGATTATGAAAGACCAGATAAGTATATTGTTCAAAGTACAAAATACATCAATAAAGGTACACCGGTTTTGACTGCAAATAAAGGATTTGTATTAGGCTACACATCTGAAACAAATGGACTATATACGGATACTCCTGTTATAATTTTCGATGATTTTACGGTTGATAACAAATATGTTGATTTTACTTTTAAAGTTAAATCTTCTGCAATTAAAATTCTTAAAGCAAAAAATAAGAATAATTTAAAGTTTATCTATGAATTAATGCAAACAATAAGATTTAATGCTGATGAGCATAAAAGATATTATATATCTGCATATCAAACAATAAGTGTAGCAATTCCTACTGATGAAAAAGAACAACAAAAAATTGCTGACTGCCTATCATCAGTTGATAACTTGATTTCGGAGCAGTCTAATAAAATTGAACAATTAAAAGAACACAAAAAAGGACTTATGCAAGGATTGTTTCCTTCTGTAGAGGAGGTTGAGTGATGATTTCAGACGAGAGAATAAAAGAAGTAGCTTCTGAAATTCAAGCTTTTAGAGAAAATATTGTTTTGCTTTTTGCATTCAATGGTACAGGCAAAACAAGATTATCTGTTGAATATAAAAATTTAACAAAAGAATTGAATGAAGGTAGTCATGCAGGCGTTTATTATAACGCTTATAGTGAAGATTTGTTTTATTGGAATAATGATGAGATGACATTGAATATCATTTACTCTAGCCTAAATCAATATCATTCATCTTTAGATGAAGAAAAGCTAAGAGAAAAATTATCAATTTATAAGCCTAAATTTGACTTTAGATTTAACATCTATAAGGATGATACAGAAAAAGGTATTGAATCTATTTCTTTTTATGAATTAGGCAAAGATATAAGTGAGAGTAGTGTTTCTATAAAAATATCAAGAGGAGAACAACAAGCGTTTGTCTGGTGCCTATTTCTAACAATGTTTGATATACAAGGTTGGACTGGAACACAAAATACACACTTCTTTATTGATGATCCAGTATCAAGCCTTGATGATCATAATATTTTTATAACAGCGTCCACTATCATGGATTTGATAGAAGAACACTATACAAATAGAAAAATTATTATTACAACTCATCATGTAGGGATATTTTCTATTCTTGCCGATTGGCTATCCAAAGGAGAAAAAGCGAGTTCATATAAAAACAAAGTGAAAAAATGCATTCTAAAGAAAACAGACGGCAATATTGAAATTACGAGCATCTATAATGATGTTTTCTTATATCACCTAGAGCTTTTACAAGTTATACAAATTGCTATTAACGACGACAAAATATATGCCTACCATTTTGCAACTTTAAGACAAGTGTTAGAGAATATTGCTTCATTTCTAGGGGTAGGAAGATTTTCTTATGTGCTAGAGCAAATAGGCATAACTGATGTTGCTGAAATTGCAATGATTGTAAATACTCTTTCTCATAAAACTGTTTTTAAATATGAAGCAAAAGAAATGGTTCCAGATAATAAAGAACGATTTATAGATATATTTAATAAATTAATGAACAAATATAAGTTTGTAATACATACCAAAATAGAGGGAGAACACAATGAGTGAAACACAACAACAAGAATTAGGAAAATTGTTATGGAAAATTGCTGACCAGTTACGTGGTGCAATGAATGCTGATGATTTTCGTGATTATATGCTTTCATTCCTTTTCTTGCGTTATTTATCTGATAATTACGAAGACGCTGTAAAAAAAGAGCTTGGAAGTGATTATGATAAATGCGAAAATGAAATTAGTAAATTCAGCCATGAAGATGATGATAAACTGATAAGCGTAAGCGATTACTTAGTGTATGCGAAGGAATATTCAGAAGATAATGTAAAGTTGATTTTTGGAAATGAAAAAATATCTTTATCAGATATTAGAGCTACACCATTAGCATTATGGTACATTAAAAACTCTGCTGATATCGAAATGTTTGAGAAGCAAATGAAGCGTAAAATTCATTATGTTATAGAGCCTCAATATCTTTGGAGTAATGTGTTTGAGCTTGCAAGAACTCAAAACAATATGCTTCTTAAAACATTACAAAAGGGGTTTAAATTCATTGAGGAAAAATCTTTTGAAAGCACATTTCGTGGCTTGTTCTCTGAGATTAACCTAGATTCAGAAAAATTAGGCAAAAAATATGCTGACAGAAATTCTATGCTATGCTCAATAGTGGCTGAAATAGGAGTAGAGTTATCTGGTTTTTCAATTGATGTAGATATTTTAGGAGATGCTTATGAATATCTAATCGGACAATTTGCAGCTGGTTCGGGTAAAAAAGCAGGAGAATTTTATACCCCACAACAAATTTCTACGATTTTATCTCAGATAGTAACATTAGATTGTCAAGACCCATCTACTGGCAAAAAAGATAAACTTAATAAAGTATTAGACTTTGCTTGTGGCTCTGGCTCACTACTGATAAATGTTAGAAAACAACTCGGAGCAAACAAGATTGGTCATATATATGGTCAAGAAAAGAATATAACTACCTATAACCTTGCTCGAATGAATATGCTATTGCATGGTGTTAAGGACTCAGAGTTCGAAATACATCATGGCGATTCACTACTAAACGATTGGGATATTTTAAAAGAAATGAACCCCTCTAAGAAAATTGAATTTGACGCAGTAGTGGCTAATCCACCTTTTAGCTATAGATGGGATCCAACTGACACACTAGCACAAGACTTTAGATTTAAAAACTATGGTCTTGCTCCAAAATCAGCAGCTGACTTTGCGTTTCTTTTACATGGATTTCATTTCTTGAGCGAAGAAGGTACTATGGCTATTATATTACCTCATGGAGTTCTATTCAGAGGTGGTGCAGAAGAAAAAATAAGGACAAAACTTTTAAAAGATGGAAATATTGATACAGTTATCGGCTTGCCACCTAACTTGTTCTTTTCAACAGGCATACCGGTTTGTATTCTTGTATTAAAAAAATGTAAAAAGCATGATGATGTATTGTTCATCAATGCTAGTGAATATTTTGATAAAGAAAAACGTCAAAATGTTTTAAGTGATGACCACATCAAAAAAATTGTTGAAACATATCAATTCCGTAAACAAGATGATAAAAAATACTCTCGTAGAGTTAGCAGGGAAGAAATTAAAAAGAACGAATATAATCTTAACATTTCAAGATATGTAAGCACTGCAAAAGAGGAAAAAATTATTGACCTTTCAGAAGTGAAGCTACAGCTTGATAATATTGAAGAATCTATCTCTGATGCTAAAAAAAAGCATAATGAGTTTTTGAAAGAACTTGGATTGCCAGAACTTAAATAACATAAAACAACCTAATCACCACATAACGTGGAGTGATTAGGTTGTTCTTTCTTTTAACTAATTATGTATTTTATAATCTAGGTTGCTTATAAGGAATGTTAGAAGTTGTTATATCCACAAATTTTAACCAATACTTTTGATTAAAATAATGTAAGATTGATTCGTATATTTCATCTTGATTTTCACAAGGACCTATTTTAACACTTCGTATTGGAAAATGTCCTTCACACCATATTTTAATTTCATCTAATAGGTCAAGTTTTTTAATATAATCATAAATTATATAAAAGACTTCTTCTTGGTTTTTTCCTTGAGATATATAAATACATTCATTTTCTTTGTTATATCCAAAAGCATAGTTAGCACTGTTAGTATTGTATTTACATTCAATAAAACCACTATTAAAAAAATGGCGTGATGTACATCCAAAACATTTACTATCATCTAAAATATTATCATCTTTACTACCGTTTTCTTTCTTACAAGTGTAAACCGATGCAGTGTGTTTTGCTAATTTCATAGTTAAATCTGAAAAAATAATTTTTGAAGAGTTATGTTGTAATCTCACAGAGCAGTCATTTTGCTCATACTTAGTTGAACCAGCATTGATTTTTATATAAGGAATTAATTTTCTTGTATCTGAAGGGTCCTCCCTGTAATCAATTGAATCTTTGATAGAATTGTTTTCGTTATTGAAAATAATTCGTAATTCCTTTTCCTCTTCAAATCCTTTATGTTTCATATACTTAGTTAGTGCTTTAATGTTATGTTCTATATCATCAGCTCTTATACCGGTTGTTTGCTCCAAATTCTTCTTTTTTTCTTTTAGTAAATCATCTTGTATATTGTTACTAATTGGCTCTATATAATGGACGTAAGACGTGTCAGCAAATTTTGTATAATTATTATTACTATCATAAATATTTTTAATAGAAAATGGCACTGGTGTATGAAAATCAAATCCAATAGATACACCACCATTAGGGGCATAACCTCTCCATTGGCTTAATATATCATTTTCTTTACAAAAACACATGACATAATAATCGGATTTTTTTATATTGTTTACACTAGTATTGTAGAGTTTATTTAATAATTTTTCTCCGAAAAGCACTTCTTGGGAATCGTTAAAAAACCTTATATTTGTAACCCACATTTCTTCATTTTTGATAATCTTCCAAAAAAGATCAAAATTTCTATATTGGTATACTAAATTTGTTTTATCGTTATGTCTGAGACAAGAATCACGCGTATTTATTATGTCTTTAAATTCAGAAGCAGTGCACATTTTAATCATTCCAATCATTAAATATATTATGATATAATTTTTTATTAATTCCATACGAAAGAAATAAGTCGCCACGACTATATACTTTTGTATTTTTGTCATTGATAAGAGTAGTCCAATTATCTAAATAATTTGAATTATCGTCATGGTAATTTGTATATGGGCAAATTAATAAATTTTTATTAGTTTGCATTAAATGTTTATAAATATGTGAAGATAATACAGGTTTTTGCTGCATTATAGTATCTAAATCTAAATTTTCTCTAAGAAATAAATCAAGTAAAACAATATTTTTTGTTTCATTTTCTTTATTTTCAAATTCAAATTTATCAGCTATAATATCATTAACAGTGTTACTTAGTTTATCATTATCATAAAAATCATTAATATCTATGTGACGATAGTCAGGTGATTTGGATATATCAATATCAAGCTGTTTTAATTTTTCAGTGTCTAAACTATCTGCAAAATTTTTAAATTCAATTTCATAATCAAATTTAGTTATTTCATTTGATAAGTGATAATAAGTAATATTTATATTGTCAATTTCAGTAATCTTTTTATTGAAAGATAATTCTCTGTGTAGTATATAATAACTATATACAAAATAATTAAAATCTCTAAAAATGCTATTAAATCTATCATCTATTACATAAAAATTATAAGTCATTAGGTTGCTCCTTTTTCAAAATATTTAACTTAAGACGAAAAATATTTATTTTATTTTCAGCTACTTGCTCTTTTTCAAAATATATCAATTTATTAGTTTTTTCCTCAGATTCTTTATTAGATTCGTTGTTAAGTTTTTGGTCATTGTTTAAAGAGAACAAATTATCTATATACCACTCAAACGAGATAAGCGACAACCCATTATTATTATTAAAACGATGGGTTGCGTTTTCTATAACTAGTGTATCACAGTTATGTTCAGTGTTTTGTATACGGTATATTTTAATTGTTGTTAGTTTATCTTTTTTCTCTATACACTCATTTATCCGTAAAACTACATCTTCGCTGATTTTTTTTGAAACCCATATTTCACTATTTTTCATAGCTGAATAAATATAGTCTATGAATAAACAAGCAAAATATTCAACTGAATAATAGAATTCATTGTTAGATTCAATCTTAAAAATAGATAGTTTTTCACGTAAATCTGAAATAAATTTACTAAAAGTTTCTGTAATTACTGGAGTGTTTTGAACTTCAAAATTACAAAGCCCATAAAATGGATAAAATAGATTCGTACGGTAATAACGATTATAAATTTTAGTTTCTAATATTTGGTCAAGAGATATTAATGGGCTTTTAAGTTTATTGTTATTAAGCTCATCATTACGAACATAGTGTTTTTGCATAAAGTTAGAAGATAAGCTTTCATAAAACACCTCACAGTATATTACTGTTCTATATAACCTTGCTATTTTAGCATTTACATATGATAATATTAAATGAAAATAAACAGTATCATTTAGATTGCTTGCTGTTAAAATGTCAGTTGGTCTTGGAAGTTTGAATTCTGATGTAATATAATCTTTTTCTAGCATTGTATTCAGAAGATTTCCCTTTCCATTGTCATCAGTAGCAATAGTCATAACAGTTTTTTGCATAGATGAAAGCAAATCGACATCAATGTGGTCTGCTACTCTATCTTTAAGCAATATTTTACTGATTTTTTTCTGTTGTGCAAATTGTGAAAAAGTATTGTTGTTAAAATCTTTAATTAACCAAGATGTTAAACTATTTCTAAACATAAGTATCAATCTAATTAAATTTAAATTTGAAAGTAGGCTAGAGTTAGATTGAATATAAATATATATAGGAGATAAATTTAAGATATTATCATTATCTATATTATATTTTTTTAAGTCGTAAACATTATTTATTTGTATTATAATGTCATATTTTTTCTCACTGTCAGCAGTTGATTCAATGTAATAATAACCTTTTGAAATTAGATTAGCATCATTTATGATTGTTTTAATGTTTCCCCAATTTTTATTTAGTATATTTTCACTTTCTGTACTTAGCTCAATGTCGTCAATGTTTTCAATTACAAAAAATTCAGGTAAGTTTAAATAATTTTTCTTGTTATCATTTGCTTTTTCTGAGTGCAAACCAAAAATAATTACAGAATCATCATGATATGAACTTTTAAAATGTTTTTTAGTTAAATCCAATAAGGCACTTTTAAAATTTTTATATTTATTTACTATATCATTGTTTATATTATCATTACCTGATTTAGATGTTTGATTCAAAATTTTGTAAATCTCTTTTAAAGCAATTAATACATCTTGTGTATTGTCAATAAATTTATTTAAGTTACTATTATTATCAATGTACTGTGAAATGTACTGTGAAATTTTGTCTTCACAATCAAATGTATTTATCTCTAATATGGCATTAAAAATAATTTGTATATTCTCCATATATAATAATTCTAATATAGACTGTAAATTTTTATTGTCGTAGTGACTCTTATCTTCAAATAGTTTTTTTGTGATTTCTTCCAGTTTAACGCTTTTTATTTCATCACTGCTGGTATTGATTACTTTTTGAACACAACTCGCATATAAAATTTTTAAATCGTCTACTGAGCTTTTGCTATATGTTTGTAAATTTATATTGTTTATTAAATCTGTAAAAGATAATATTGTGTTTTCGTTATATAGATAATTACTTTTAATCTCGGATAAACATAAAAAAATAGTTTTAACAATGAATTCTACTTCCACCATTTTGTCATCATTTTCTATATATGTGATTATTTCTTCAACATCATTTAAACTACTAATTATATAACTTTTATTAGAAATATTTTCAATATTATTTTCTTTAGTTTTATGATATAATTTATTCTCTTTAATATAAATGTTATCAAGCAAAATTTCTGATATTAATAATAATATATCAAGAATAGCACATTTATGCTTGTAATCATAACTTAAAAAAGGTTTTGATAATATTTTAAAACCTAATTTTAACAAATTGTTATTGCTATCTATGTTTAAATATTCATGTTCTAGTTTCTTAAGTGGTAATTTAAATAAAGGTTTTTCAGAAATCGTATTATCAATTAACTCGCACAAAAATTTTATGATTGCTTTATAATAGGATTCAACATTTTTACCTCGGTTTAAGGAAATTAAATTAGTAGCGTGATGTGTGCATGCTAACATTAAGTAATCTTTAAGCTCGCTATTTTCCAGACTAGAAAAATCAGTAATTTTACGGTCTGATTTTTTCTTTAACCAATAGGTAGATAATTCTTTATTAACAGAAATTTTATGTAATTTTTTCCCTTCACTTTCAGATGTACAGACAATACAACTATCACCAAAAGATCTTATTGCAGAAATATTTAAATGTACGTAGCTATGAAAATGTTCTTTATCAACGTAATTTTCTTTTGATTTATTTGAGTTTCTGTTTAATAATAGAAATACACGCTCAAATACATATCTTTTATTATGATTGGGGAAAAAATACAAAATAAGACTTTCTGTTCGTCTAAATGTAGTACCGCTATACAGACCAGTATCTAAATAATAAAATTTAATTTCACGTTTGTTATTTATAGCTTCATCAATTCTGTATTTCAGCCCTTGATATTCTAACTCGAAATTACTTCTAAACACTTTTTCAGTGTTTATTATAATACTGTCAGCATTTCCTTTAAAATAGTATTCGTGAAAAAATTGTCCGAATTCTACATTACTTTCATGTTTTGGAATAACTAGTATATTAAAAGCATTAGCATTTTCATCAGTACAATTTTTATTCAAGTTAATAATCCAGTTTTTTATATCATCTTTATTAGCCAAAAAATAGTTTCTTAAAATTATATAATACTGATAGTGATTTTCTCCTCTTTTTACATGTTTATAATGTACATGTTTATATAATTTAGATATTCGTTGATAATTAATATTTTTTTCATGTTCATCTAAAAGATATTGGTAATTGCTAAGATTCTCTCTGTACATTTGCTGAGTAGGTACAGTAGAGGTTAAATCAGTTTCAACTAATGGATATTCCATTAAAACATCAGTAGGAAAACATTTTTCACATTCTAATGGATCTCTCCAAATACTCTCAATAGATATTAAAAAATGGATTATTTCTTTGTTAGGTAATTCAATTTTTTTATTAGTGTTGTCTATTTTTGTCCACAATTTACCTGTATTAAAATATGAGTGAATTTCATCATTCTTTACCCAACATGCTGTTAAATTTAATTTGGAATCAATTGTAATTTTTTTATCAGTTTTTTCACTTAAATCGAAATTCAGAGTATTATTCATTTTATAAAATGTTTTTAATGTTGAAACAATAGGGACGATTTGTATTAAGTGAATTTTTTCATGTTCTAGTTTATTTGGGTCAAAACTATAATACATTTGAACACTTCGTTTAGTAGATTTTAACTGTAAATCACATTGATATATAGCAAATTCTATTTTTATAGTTTTAGATTTGTTTTTTAGATGCTTTTCTAACATTTGTAATATCGACCACACTAGGTTGCCTGAATATGATGCATATCCATATAACAGAATGGTGTGTATTTCTTCATCAACATTATCTAAATTCTCAAGTGTTTCCATTATTTTTTTTAATAAAAAATAGGCTGTGTAGTATGCGTAATGAATATTTTCAAAAAATAAAGACATCTCGTAAAAATCGTCAATATGTATTTTATTACCTAATCTTAAATGAGTATTTTCGATTTTATAGCCTTGATTTAAATTATTCGAAGATAAAATATTATTTTTAGCTCTGTTATACATTTCACTTTCGAACATAGACATATTTGTATCAGCGGTTTTTTTAAAAATAAGATATACTGCAAAAACATTTTTTGATTGTTCTAGTAGTGCGTTATCGGTGTTTTTTAAAATGTTGTATAAAGTAGTCGCATTTTCAAAACAGAATTCATTATTTAATTGTTTTGGCTTAAATAAAATATTTAATATTTCATCATTAGAATTATATTCTATTTTGTATGTTGAAACAAATTTAGAAACAAACTTAGAATCAACATTATCAAAAACTATACAATAGTAATTAGAAAAATAATTAGAAGTAAGTAAACATTTGCAGAGTACATCCAATTCAAGAGGTTTAAAGTTAGAATAATTATCAAATTTACTTAAATCAATATTTAAAATAGTTTTTTTGATATCATTTAAGAATTTTTCATCATTAATGCACTTATTCATATCTTTGTTTATATCGTATTTAATTTTTTTAATAAGATCTTCTTTGTAAAGTTGTGAATTGTATTCATGATTTCCAGCTAAGTGCCTATCAAATATATCATATTCAATTCCAGTCCATGATAAATCAATATCAAGAAGATTAACTAAATCATCATAAGTTGTGTTGAAAATATTAGTATCAAAAGAAATTTCTTCAATAAAGTTATTCTGTAAATTATTTATGATAAATGAAAACTGTGTACCAGGAAGTGATTGCTTTTTTTCAAACAAATCAACATAACTTTCAATGTGTTGTTGATAATTTTTATAATAGTAATGATTTTCGTTTGCTAAATATGTTTCAGAACTTTTGATTATAAATGCCCCATTAAATGTTTTTATAGAATCTCTAAATGTATACAAACCGTGACAATACCCCTTTTTTTGTGTCTCTTTAAGTTTTGACCATGGTGTATTAACACTATTTGAATTTTCTTCAAAAAAATCAGATAGTTTAGTCGTGTTTAAATAATCGTATAGAAAAGCTCCTTTTTGGCTATTTGCGAAGTTTGAAATTATATTATTATTTATATTAATATCAGATACATAAATCTCTAATGCTGTTTTATTTAAAATATCATATTTTTTAAATTGTTTGTTAATATGTTCTTCATTCTTTTGAATTCGAAATGTAAAAAAACCTTTTTTTAATTGAGAGTGATTAACTATATTATCGAGTAGCTCAATTACTGCTTGTGATAAGTTTATTATATTTTTATAGTATTTTTTTATTTTGTCAAAATCACATAAATCTTCAGTTGAATTTGTGGCTATTAGAGCAGAAAAAAATAATAATGTAATAATATTTATGTTTTCACCATTAAAAATATTTTTAAATATTTCAAGTAATAAAGTTTTACGAGTTTTTTTTTCACCATTTATATTAATGTTTTTATTAAAATCATTACCATTTAAATTATTGAATAAAATTTTACTGCTAATATTTAAAAGTTCTGATATTTTTGTATATGTTTCCGTAGAATCAGGTACCGTGAAATTTTTATACAAATATTTCCATTCTGTAGTCAAAGAAGAAATATTATATTTAATATTAATATTTTTAGTCAATAAATTTTTGCTTGTTTCATCAATTTCAAATAAAGGCAAAAAAGTTTTTTGGACACCATCATTATTTTCTATTAGTTTTATTAAACTATTATTTTTATCTAGTACAAAAATATTTTTAAAATTTTTATTAATAAATTGTAAAAAATGAGATAATTTAAAATACATATCATCTTGTAAGCATTTGCCATCTTTGCCTCTAAAAATTAAGGTAATTTTATTGCATATTGATTCATAAAGCTGTAGTATAAGGAAATAATTCTGTAGATTTACAATATCAAATTTGTCATTGTTATTAATAATAACTGCGTAATAAAATTCAAGTTCACGATTATTATTTTTAGAGTTTTCAACAGATTTTAAGAAATCATCTAGAGATTTGACTTGCTTGTTAGATGATTCTAGGCATGTCTTCAAGACTTCATCATACGATTCAGTGATTTCTTTCGATTGTACGTGGATGCTCTTGAATATATCCTCATCTTCATTGAATTTAACAGAATTTTTTGATTGTACATGTATGTTTTTAAATGAATTGAATTCAGCTAATTCTATGAGTTGCATTAGCTTAGCATAATTATCACTAGAGTTTTTAATTTCAATTAGTAATAGTACTTTTTTCTCTTTCCTCATAATAACACCTCTTAATAATATAGTGAAAAACAACCACATATTAATTATACAAAATATATATTAATTTGTCAATGTTTATAATAATAGTATATAATTTATCTAATATGAGATGATTTTGACAAAACAACCTAATCACCACATAACGTGAAGTGATTAGGTTGTTTTACATTGTGGATTAAATTAATACTGAGGATTTACATTATAACCTTTTTTATAAAGGCATGATATTTTTAAATTAACTAAGTTTAAATCAACATCTAATTTATTAGCTATTTGTTCATTTGAAAAGTTGTAAATTAAAATATCTTCTAATATCTCATCAGTATCAATTAGTATTTCAGCAGCTAGTGTATTTGCCTCATATTCTGGAATGCTTGTCATATCATAAAGCATAAATTCTTGTAAAAATTTATCTTTAGCAAAGTGCCTATGTAGCTGGTCGTGTCCGATTTCATGGGCACAAACTACTTTTTGCATATTTTCGTCTAAATTGCTATTAATAAATATAAATCTGTTACGTTTGATTATTGAGTACATTCCCTTTAATGTATCAAAATCATCACAAAATATCACTTCAATACCTAAGTCACTAGCAATTGTAAATGGATTTCTACTACCACTGTTTGATACTAACTTATTAGCTATGTCAGCAATTTGTATAGTGTTCAAAGGTTTTCCCTCCAATATAATACTAAATTAATTTATCTCAAATATTTTTTTGGTGTGTATTTTTTATTCTTTTCTTTTGATATCCAGTATGCTTCATTTATTGCTTTCATTGCTGCATCAATTTCATCTTCCGACAAAGAACCACCAGAAAACAGACCACTAACCTCTGAAGTTAACTCTCTTATATCTCTTGCACATTTTGCCCCACCTTTTTTATGTGCTTTAAGTGCAAGGTTATCATTGTTATCTAGTAAATAGTCAATAGTAGTATCTAGTGCTTGTGCAATTTTATAAACTAAATCAAAATTTTTAGGTTTGGATGTGCCGGCTTCATAATTTTGAATAGTTCTATCACTAATACCTATAATTTCAGCAAGCTCAACTTGTTTAAGTCCAGCCTCAATTCTTTTTTCTTTCAATCTATCGTTAAATGCCATAATATAACCTCTTTCTGTATAACGAATATTTTTTCGTAAAAACTGTTGACATGAATTAAAATTCGTGCTAAAATCTAAGCGTAATATATTTCGTATATTTATAATATCACACGAAACAAAATAAGTCAATATAAATTTGAAAAGGAGATTGCTATGATTAGATATGATGTTAATATACCAACAAATATTAGTTATAAGGAGAGTGTAAATATAAGAGAGATAAATAATTATATAAAAGCGAAAAGTATAAAATGCCCTTGTTGCAAACATAAGACAATAATAGTATTTAACGATACTAAAGGACATATT
>CAYJGB010000031.1:0-21036 GCA_964369405.1 uncultured Eubacteriales bacterium | reverse complement strand
AACACGACATTACTTTAAATGGAATTAATGTAGATGTATCAGAAAATGATGGTACTGGTGCATTCGACATACAAGGTGCATCTAATGTAACATTAACACTAGCACTAAACAGCGAAAATACATTAAATAGTGGAGATAATTTTGCAGGGCTACAAGTACAAACAAAAGATAATGTAACAGCAAGTGTAACAATTCTAGGTGAAGGAATGCTTACAGCCAATGGAGGTTACTATGGAGCAGGTATCGGTGATGGATTAAACGGTGATGCAGGCACAGTCACAATAAGTGAAAGTGTACAAGTTATAGCTACTGGAGGAACTAGTGGAGCGGGCATTGGTGGTGTATTGGGAATAACCACAATAAATGGAAATGCTCAAGTTACCGCCAATGGAGGACTTCATGGAGCCGGTATCTCTTGCGAAGGTTATGATAGTAAAGTAGGAATAATCAGGATAAGTGGAAATTCAAAAGTTACCGCCAACGGAGGAACTCATGGAGCAGGTATCGGTAGTGGATTATATAGTAGAGCAGGTACAGTTATAATAAGTGAAAATGCAGAAGTAACTGCTGTTGGTGGTGGAAGGAATAATATAGGTTTTCTATATCCATCAGCAATAGGAATTGGAAGTTATCGTTCAAGTTATACTAAACCAGAGGGTGTAACACTTTCAATAGGCTCAAACGCAACAGTAATAGCAGTGGCACGAGGTGTAGAAATCCTACAAGCAATAGATACACTAGGGGAAATTACTGCCCCAGAGAATGAAGAAGTAGCAAATATACTGCAACTAAACTATCTAGAACAACTAGAAGCAAATACAGAAACAGCAGTGTTTAATAGTGTATCTAAAACAGCAAGTTTTACACCAGATAAAGAATATCAATCAATAGCATTTAGTAATCTAGAGAAAACTAAATCATATACTGTAATGAAAGGACAAGAAGTCCAACAAGGTGTAAACGCAGACGGTATAACAACACTTGAGTTTACTGTTAATGATAAGCTAAATAACTTTACATCAGTAACTGATAGTACATCTGTGCTGAGCCCAACACTAAAAATAAATGAAAGCAGTCTTTATTTTAGAGTTGAAAACGGTAATAAACAATATAGTAAAACTAATGAAATATGGATAAATTACTCAGGCACAGTAACAATAGAACAAGATGATATAACTACTAGTACTCAAAACAAAATTGCAGTTCTAAGTGGCGAACATGACATTGCTTTAAATGGTGTTAACATTGATTTATCATATATGCCGAATATAGGTGCATTCCATATATATGAAAATGCAAGTGCAAATTTAATATTAGCTCAAAACAGCGAAAACGTATTAAAAAGTGGAGTCGGTTTCGCTGGAATACAAGTTCAAAAGAATGATACTTTAACAGCAAGTGTTACAATACAAGGTAGTGGAGCATTAACTGCCATCGGAGGTAACTCTGCAGCAGGTATCGGTGGTGGTTATTTACGCCAAGGAGGCACAATTATAATAAGTGGAAATCCTACTGTAACAGCTATTGGTGGTTCTAGATTTGATGAATATGAGATTTGTCCATCAGCAATCGGAAGTGGCGCTTATAGTACCACTGGTACAAAACTAGATGGTGCAACAATTTCAATAGGAACAAAAACAACAGTAATAGCAGTTGCACAACATGATGTGCAGGCAATAGACGCATTAGGTGGAATTACTGCTCCAGAGAATGAAACAGTAGCAAATATACTTCAACTAAACTATCTAGAACAAGTAGAAGCAAATACAGAAACATCAGTATTTGATGATACATCAAAAGTTGTTAGTTTTACACCTGATGTAGAATATCAATCAATAGCATTTAGTGGGTTAGAAACAAATAAAGAATATTCAATAGTAGCAAATAATACAGTACAACAAGGTCAAAAAGATGATGGATTAACTAATATATTTATTATTTCATCAGAATTAACAACATATACAAATGTACAAGCTACAGAAGAAATACTAAAACTAGTAACATTTGTTAACACAGATGGAGATGTATTAGCGAAAGAATATGTAGTAACAGGTGGAACAGCACCTCGACCAGTATTACCACAACTAAGAACTGAAGAATATGTACCAGATTTTGAAGATAGTGAATTTGAGAATATAACTACAGATAAAACACTTGTATATAACAAAGTACCTAAAATGGTAGAAGTAACTGCAAGTCTAGAATATCTTGATAAACTTGATATTACAGTTGATAATGCACCAGTCAATACAGAAGTTGTGTATGGAAAAATAGTAAAAGCTACATACACAGGTGAAGATAGTGTTATAGGTTGGAAAATCAATAGCCATTTAGTGTCTGTAACTAATAGCAAAGTATATGCATTCTATATTGTAGAAGACTCAATTATTGAACCAATATTAGAGGGAACAGCGATTGAAGGAGTAGATATAAATGTAGGAGTTCTATCATACTCAACAGAAGATAACAACACAACAAAAGCATATTACCCAATAGTAGCAGCAGGTTATCAAGATGCTACAGAAGTAAAATATGGAGTAATACGCTCAACAGTTGAAAGTGATGTAACAGAAGAAAACATTAGACAATATTTAGATGATACAACACAACAAACAAATAGTAACATAGTAAGAGAATACACTGACACAAATGTAATGAACGGTGACGGACGTTACAACTATGTAGCAGTAATGCCAACAGACACAGATAAAACACTATATGTGAAAGCATGGATAGAAGTAGACGGAGTATTATATGTGTCAGAATTACCAAATCAACAGCCATAATAAAAGTTTTATGTAATAGAAGTTTAGTGAACTTTATAAAGTAACATAAACCAACATAAAGCAAATGGTTTTGGCAACAAAAAGTAATATGAAATAAATATAAAACAAACAACATAACACTTTGAAAGCGACTTTTCGTATAGATTAGTCGCTTTTTATTAAAAATTATAATGTATAAATGCGAATAGAATATAAGTTTGAATGGTAGCCATTATCGAAACTGCACATCAAAAAAGAAAATAAAACATAAGTAGAATTATGTTGAATTAAATTTAATTTAATGTATAATAGTTAATGTGAATTTTGATAGCTATAATTCATCGTAAAAATGATATTGAAGAAAAGTGGGTAGTTGCTCCTAAACAGTCTAATCACACAAAGAGAGATATTGAAAAAGTAACATATTTTACTGAAAAATACTTTGATATCGAGATTGAAATGTAAAGTTGATTATATAAATTAATATATTTAAATTTTATAACTATGTTTTGGTCAAATTCAAGAACATTAAACAGAAAAAAAGTAAAAGCTTTGAATAGGCATTAAACATTGTTTAAAATACACAAAAAAAGTTGACATTTATGTAATTTTAAAAGAAAATAAGAAAAACTATTGACAAAAATATGTAAATGCGTTATTCTTAGTTTATCGATAAAGTAACTATATACTTTTAAGATAACACGTGTTTATATTTATGCTAATTTAAGCGTTATGTTTACAAATTCAATGCATTTTTTGAATTATCGGAGTAGCTATCCAATATCAAATTATAAAAAAAAGCATTGTACTTTAACATTAAAGTAGTGTGGAAAAGAGGAAAAATGGTAACGTTAAAAGAAATTGCTAAAGTCTGTGGAATATCAGCTACAGCAGTAAGTAAAGCTTTAAGAAATGAAAGCGATATTAGTAAAGAAACTATTGAAAAAGTTCAAAAAGTTGCAGACGAGTTGGGGTATTCACCTAATATAGCGGCTGTAAGGTTAAAAACAAATTTATCTTATATGCTAGGAATTCTCCTCAAAGATGATACTGATAGCGGTGTTGAGCATGAATTTTTTGCAACTATCGTAAATCCGTTTATTAAAAGAGCTAAAAATTATGGTTATTCAGTTATGTTTGTTACTGATAGAGTTGGAAAACGAAAAGTCACCCCAACTGAGTTTGCAAATGCTTATGGGTGTGATGGAGTATTAATACTAGCTGGTGATTTTAAAGACAAAGAGATTGTTGAATTAGTTAATAGTGACATTCCAGTTGTTACAGTTGATTACGTATTTAATGATTGCAGTGCTATTATTTCCGATAACGATAAAGGAATATGTGAAATGCTCAAATACGCTCACGAGATGGGCCATAGAAAAATAGCCTACGTCCACGGAGAAGATACTGTTGTTAGTAGAATACGTCGTGTATCATTCTTAAAAACTTGTAATGAGTTAGGAATAAATGTGCCAGAGGAGTATATTGTAGAAGGGCATTTTCATGATGTAAAATCAACTGAAAAGATTACACATAAATTTTTAGACTTACCTGACCCACCTACTTTCATTTTTTATCAAGATGACTTTTCTTTCATTGGAGGGAGAAATGCTATCGCACAAAGAGGTATGGTAATACCAGATGATATAAGTGTAGCTGCTTATGATGGGTTTGTTTTATCTCAAGTTATTAAACCAAAACTAATGACTTGGAAGCAAAACACCACCGAAATAGGCAAGAAATCAGCAGATATACTTATAGATGCTATTGAAAATCCAAAAACATATCTACCAAGAATTGTTGAAGTACAAGGAGAGCTATTAAGAGGACAATCTGTAAAAAAGATTGATTAAAACATTAATATAACATGAAGTCAAATAATTGCTTTCTAATTTTTTTTCATAAAGCCTTGTAATTTAATTGAAGTATTTAAGTATCAAACAAAATTACAAGGCAGAAAAATTATAAAATATGACCGAAATGTTATAAATCGAACAAGAAAATATTTTAACACAACAAATTTTTAGAATAAGGGGAAATTATTTATGAAAAAATCACTTGTAAAAATAATAACATCAGCATTGCTACTAAGTATGGTAATAGGTCTACTTGCAAGTTGTAACCCAGCAGGCGAAGAGGCAAGTCCAGAAGAAAAGATTGATTCACTTACAATAATGTCAGATACTTCAGAAGGTTGGGTAAAGAACTTTAACCCTATGGCTCAAAGTGTATATGGATTTATTCAAGGGTTTATGTATGAACCACTACTAATATTTGATGCATATAATAACAATGAAGAAAATATGTGGTTAGCTGAGGACATTATATCTGAATCTGACAACAAAACTTTAACGATAAAGTTAAGAGAAGGTATTCAATGGAGCGATGGCGAAGATTTTAATGCTGACGACGTTGTATTCTCATATGAATACTCAAAAGACAAAGCGGAAATTGATAGAAATGGCGATTGGGACAGAACAGCAGAAGATGGAACAATTACAGAAGGTAAATTTGATTCTATTACTAAGGTAGATGATTATACAGTTGAAATAGTAATGAATACAGAAAACCGTTTCCATAGAAATACAATATTTAGCAACAAATGGATGATTCCTGAACATATCTGGAGCGAAATTGACGATCCTGCAACTTTTATATATGATGTAGACCAACCTGTTGTTACAGGTGCATTCTCAAATGTAAAATCGTTTGAATCAGAAATGGTTGTACTAACAAAAAATGAAAATTATTGGAAAGCTGATGATTTACAAGTTGATGAGTTAAGAATGCCTCAATATAGTTCAAATGAAGCTGCTTTAACACTTTTACAATCTGGCAGTGTTGACTGGGCTCATATCATGATACCAAATATTGAAGAAACATATGTTCAAGGTGATGAGCATAAAAAATACTGGTATGGTATGAATGACGGTGTTAGAATTTCAATGAACTACATGAGTGAAGATGAGGGTAACCTTGAAGCGTTTAATAATGTTGACTTTAAACGTGCTGTTTCTATGGCAATTGATAGACACGGTATAATCGACTCAGCAGCTTATGGATATCTAGCAGATACAGTTCCTCCAAACACAGGTTTACCACCAGCACTTTTAAATTATACTTCTGATGATGCACAAGCTGAAACTGCAAAATACACTGAATATGATGTAGACGCAGCTAAAAAAATGCTTGCTGATGCAGGTTTTGAAGACACTAATGACGATGGATTTATAGAAACACCATCTGGCAAAGAAATTAAAATTGATGTTGTTTCTCCAGCAGGTTGGACAGACTGGAACGACGGTGCTGCAATTGCTGTTGAAGGTATGAGAGAAGTAGGAATTAATGCTTCTGCTAAAGCTGAAGATTTAGGTTTAGTTATCCAAAGTTGGGGAACTGGTGACTGGGATATGCTTTATACAGCTAATGGTCAAGCTGGAGATATTTACAAATTTTATTATGATACAATTGGAGATGCTTCAAGAGCTTTAACAGAAACATGGTGGTCTGTATGTCAAACAAATTACATTAATGAAGAAATGTCAGAATTAATTGATAGATTACCAACAGCATCTTCAGAAGAAGAAGTATTAGCTATTACTAAACAAGTAGAAGACCATTTTGCAGAAAATATGATTAATATACCATTATTCTACAATGGCAACTGGTTTGTTTATAGTGATGCAAGATTTACAGGTTGGTCAACTGAGGAAAATAACACAGGTAACCCAGCACTTTCAATGCATGACTCTAAATTGTTGCAACTTATGAAATTAGAGCCAGTAGAATAATATAGCAATTATAATTATGTAGACGGGTGAAATTATTTGTTTATTAAAATTAATTTCTCATGAACACTATAATATTATATTAGAGCGTATAATAATTGAATTGTTATTCAATAGAATAAACTTAAATACTATGCTTAAAAAATAGGTCGCAGTGCTACCAAAGAAAAGCTTTGAAGCTTGCGACCTATAATTTTACTAATAATCCACAGAAAAGGGAATGATTGAGTTGATGAAATTTATCCTTAAACGATTAGGGTTTTATGCTGTCGCTTTTTGGGGAGCTATTACTCTCAACTTCTTTTTACCTCGCTTAATGCCTGGTAATCCTGTACAGATGTATCTATCTGAGCTTGCTCAAAGTGGGTCAAAAATTGACCCAGCAGTAATTGCTTCTATAGAAGAAATGTTTGGTTACAGTTCAACGCAGCCACTTATAGTATCATATTTTAACTACATAGGTAGTATTTTGCAAGGTGACTGGGGAGTATCTTTTTATTATTACCCACTTACAGTTACTGAAGCAGTTTCAAGAGGACTTTCATGGACTGTATTTTTAATGAGTTTTGCATTAATTATCGGTTTTATTATAAATAATCTATTAGGTATCTTAGCTGCATGGAGAAGAGGCAGCGCATTTGATACAGGTGTAACTGTTGGAGGACAATTCTTAGCTAATATTCCATCAGTTGTAACAGCAATAGCCTTATTATTTGGGCTATGTTATACTGGTATATTTCCATTAGGGTATGCAGTAACCCCACTATTTGAACCAGCAAATACATTTGAATATTTACAAGACGTATTTTATCATGCGTTCGTACCTATAACAGCAATTGTCATAACAGGACTTGGTGGTATTATGGGTATGAGAGGTAATATGATAAATCAACTTGGTGATGACTACATCACTATGGGAATTGCAAAAGGCTTGCCTGAGAAAAAAATAATATTTTCATATGCAGCTAGAAACTCTTTGTTACCAGTTATCACAACACTTGCTATGCAAGTAGGTTCATTGCTTGGTGGCTCCCTTATCATAGAGCAAATTTTTAACTATCCAGGACTTGGAAGTGTTATGGTTTCTGCTATAAGCAATAGGGACTATCCTTTGATGCAAGGTATACTTTTAATGACTACAATTTTAATGCTTTCAGCAAATATAATGGCAGACTTTGCAATTTTGTTCTTAGACCCTAGAACAAGACGAAAAAATAGCAAATAAAAGAAAGTATATAAACTAGTATTACTACGTTTAGTTATATTAGCGAAATTTGAAAAATTGAAAGGATAAAATTACTATGAAAAATGGTACAGTGTTTTCTCGTATATTAAAATTTTTAAAAGGTAATCCTAGATTTACTGTGGGAATGATTTTTATACTTGTTGTGCTTGTAATGACAATGTTTCCATCTCTGTTTACATCGCATGACCCACTTTATAGATATGATGCATATCACGAACCACCAAGTAGCGAACATATTTTAGGTACAACTAGACTCGGGAGAGATGTATTCGCTCAAACGTTATACGGAGGTAGACAATCTCTTATAGTTGGACTACTTGCAGCAATAATAACTACAATACTTAGTATGGTAGTAGGAATAAGTGCCGGATATATCGGCGGAAAATATGAATCAGTTGTCAGCATGGTAACTAATGTTGTTATGGTCATTCCAAACATCGTGTTATTGCTGATAGTAGCTTCCATGATGGAGGACGGCGTATCGCCATTGCTCATAAGTTTAATTATTGGTTTTACCGCATGGCCATGGAACTCCAGAGTGTTAAGAGCCCAAACCATGAGTATAAGAAATAGAGACTTTGTTCGCTCAGCTGAAACTTTGGGCGAAAATAAATTTAGAATATTGTTTTTTGAGATTATGCCTAATATGTTGTCGATAATATCATCAGCATTTGTAGGAACACTTATTTACTCAATTATGGCTCATGCAACATTAGAGTTTATAGGTTTTGGTGATCCTTTATCTGTAACATGGGGAACAATTCTTTACAACGCAAGAAATACAGGTGCTTTCCAAAGTGGTTACTACTTTGAAGTAGTAGGTGCAATTGCAGGTCTTGTATTAATTGGTATGGGATTAACCTTAGTAAACTATTCAATAGATGAAGTATCTAATCCAAAATTAAAAGCACAAAAAATGATGAAAAGCTATTATAAGGCTAGAAAAATAGAAATTAAAAGAATTAAAAAAGCTAATGCAGCAAGTCAGGGGGCGAAGTAATGGCTACTGTAATTGAAGTTAAAGATTTATGTGTAGATTATATAACAGGTGATGGCTCTTATGTTAGAGCTGTTGATAATGTAAGTTTTAAAATTGAAGAAGGACAAAGCTTAGGTTTAGCTGGAGAATCTGGTTGTGGCAAATCAACAATTGCATATTCTCTTATGAAATTACATAAGCCACCTGCAATTATATCTCATGGTGAGATACTATTTAATGGTGAAGATATACTAAAGTATAATAAAAAACGCTTACAAAAATTTCGTTGGGAAGATACTAGTATGGTTTTCCAATCAGCGATGAACTGCTTAAACCCTGTATCAACACTTGAAGTGCAATTTTATGAGATATTTAAATATCATGGAATTACAAAAAACAAAGCAGTAGCACGAGAAAAAAGCGAAAAATTATTAGCTTTAGTTGGTATTCCAAAGGAAAGATTGCAAGACTATCCACACCAATTCTCAGGTGGAATGCGACAACGTGCTGTAATTGCAATGGCGTTAGCACTTAACCCTAAATTATTAATACTTGATGAACCAACAACAGCGCTAGATACAGTTGTACAAAGAGATATATTAAAAAGAATATACAAATTAAAAGAAGAGTTTGGTTTTTCTATTTTATTTATTACACATGACATTAGCCTTATGATGGAATTTTGTGACAATGTAGCAATAATGTATGCAGGTAAAATAGTAGAAAAAGCAAATACTAAAAAGATTTTGAAAGCACCGAGTCATCCATATACATTTGGATTAAAAAACTCTTTTCCATCATTGCAAGGAAAAATTGAGTATATGGAGGGTATCAAAGGTTCTCCACTAGACTTAAAAAACATTCCAGATGGTTGCAGATTTTATGCTAGATGTTATAAGAGAAGCGACAAGTGTAAAAAGGTAGACCCATCAAAAACAGAAGAAAATACAAATTTTTATTATTGTCATAATCCGCTGACAAGTGAATCAAATAACGAGTATTAGAGAAAGGATTACATTATGGATAAAAAAGAAATAGTTTTTAGTGCTAAAAATTTAACAATGGATTTCTCTGTTAGTGGAAAATCTCTTTTTGCAAAATCAAAAACTTTGAGAGCTTTAAATGATGTATCTTTTGATTTATACAAAGGTGAATCCTTAGCAGTAGTTGGTGAGTCTGGTTGTGGTAAATCTACAATTTGCCGTATTGCAATGCGTTTTCATACACCTTCCAGTGGAACAATGACTTTTAATGGTGATAATGTACATAAATTAAAAGGTAGAAATTTGAAAGTGTATAGACAAAAAGCTCAAATGATTTTTCAAGATCCATTTTCAGCATTAAATCCATTGCATTCAATATATTATCATTTACAAAGACCAGTAAAGTTATATCATAAAGGCACAAAAGAAGAAATGCAAAAGCGTATGGATGATGCTTTAGAAATGGTTGGATTAACTCCACCACAGGAACAAGGTGTAAAATATCCTCATCAGCTTTCTGGTGGACAAAAACAAAGAGCATATATTGCACGTGTATTAGCTGCCGGAGCAGAAGTTATTTTTGCAGATGAACCTACATCAATGCTTGATGTTTCAATACGTTTAGGTGTTTTAAATTTAATGAACGACCTTAAAAGAGAACACGGAAAATCTTTTATCTACATAACGCACGATATCGCAACTGCTAGATATTTTGCTGACAGAATAATTGTTTTATATGCAGGGCATATTGTAGAATATGGCGATGTAGATAAGGTTATTATAAGTCCTAGACACCCATATACTCAACTGCTAGTAGCAGCAGCACCAGACCCAGAAAGAGAAGGCGAAGTAGAGTTGCCTGTAAAATTAAATGAAGAAAGCGAAATTTCAATGTGGACACCAGAAAGTGTTGGTTGCCCATTCAAAAATAGATGTCTTTATGCTACTGAAAAATGTTATAAAGAGATGCCAAAAGAAAAAGAAATTTCAGAAGGACAGTTTATAAGATGCCACAATCCACAATAAAAAATTAGAAAGAGAATACCATTATGTATACACTGGATTATAAAAAATATTATGAAAAGATAAGACAACTTTGTGCCGAATCATGTGTGCTAATTAAAAATGATAACGTACTACCTATAAAGAAAGATGAAAAAGTATCTCTGTTTGGTAGGACACAAATTGAAACATATTACTCAGGAACAGGTTCTGGTGGCATGGTAAATATCCCATACTTAGTTAATATTGTAGAAGGTATAGAAAGTAAAAGGACAATTAATAAAGAGTTGTTAAATCTTTATAAGGAATTTATAGAAGCAAATCCTTTTGATAAAGGGAAAGGCTGGTCGCAAGAGCCTTTTTCACAAGAGGAAATGCTGTTGACAGAAGATATAGTTAAAGAAGCAAATGATGTTTCTGATATAGCCATTATGGTTGTAGGTCGTCTTGCAGGTGAAGATAAAGATTGTTTAGCTCAAGGTGGTAGTTACTATTTATCAGACACAGAAAAACAAAATTTAAAGCTTATTCGTAAATATTTTTCAAAATGTGTAGTTTTGCTTAATATAGGCGGAGTTATGGATATGTCATTTGTAGATGAGCTTAATCCTGATGCAGTTTTGATAGCGTGGCATGGTGGGGTTGAAAGTGGCAATGGTTATGCAGATGTTTTATGTGGAGATGTAAATCCATGTGGTGCATTAACAGATAGCATTGCAAAAACACTTAAAGATTATCCATCAAGTAAAAATTTTGGTGATAAAACTAACAATATTTATGAAGAAGATATATTTGTAGGTTATAGATATTTTAATACTTTTTGTACAGAAAAAATTTTATACCCTTTTGGACATTCTCTATCGTATTCAAATTTCGAAATAACTGTAAATAGTCTACATCATTTTGATACTGATATTAGAATAGACTTTACTATAAAGAATATTGGAAAATATAAAGGCAAGAAAATAGTACAACTTTATGCAACTTCGCCTATAGATAATCTTTGCAAACCATACAAAGTGCTTTGTTCTTTTGCGAAAACTGAAGAACTAGAAGTAGGTCAAAGTCAAGATATGGAGTTAATAGTTGATAATAGCAACTATGCAAGTTTTGATGAACAAAACAGTGTTTTTGTGCTTGAAAAAGGTGAATATACTATCCATATAGGTTTTGACTCACTGAATACAACAGTTGCAGGTACATTTACCTTAGAAGAATTAAAAATAATAGAAAAAGTAAATAGCGCTTTAGCACCTATTGATGAATTTGAGAGATTAGAAAGTGAAATTAATAGTGGCAAATATTTAGAAGTTTACAAAAATGCACCAATCAGAAGCTACAATGTCTACGATAGAATTGAAAACGAAAGAAAAAGCAATCTCATAAAAACTGAAAACAATTACACATTCGACATGGTGAAAAGTGGAGAAATAACAGTTGAACAGCTTGCAAATGATTTAAGCGACTTAGAGATTATACACCTAACAAGAGGCGAAGGAATGTGCTCACCGAAAGTAACGTCAGGTACAGCGTCAGCATTTGGTGGTGTTACTGAAAATTTAAATAAGGTTAGAAAAATTCCTATAGCGTGTTGTGCAGATGGACCATCTGGTATTAGAATGGATAGTGGTACTATGGCTATGAGCATACCAAATGGTACAGCACTTGCTTCAACATTCAACTTAAAAGCTTGTGAAGAGCTTATGGAGTTTGTTGCACTAGAAATGGTTAAAAATAATATTGATACGCTGCTAGGTCCTGGTATGAATATACATAGGAACCCACTTTGCGGACGAAACTTTGAGTATTTTAGTGAAGACCCATTATTAAGTGGAAAAATGGCAGCTGCGCAATTAAAAGCTATGCATAAATATGGTGTAACAGGAACTATAAAACACTTTGCAGCAAATAATCAGGAGTTTGAAAGAAAGTTAGTTAATGCAACAGTTTCACAAAGAGCATTAAGAGAAATATATTTAAAAGGGTTTGAAATAGCAGTTAAAGAGGGTAAAGCATACTCAATTATGACAGCGTATAACCCGATTAATTGCTCGCACTCAGCGTCAAATTATGACTTGAATACAACAGTCTTAAGAAACGATTGGGGATATGACGGTCTTGTTATGACTGACTGGTGGGCAACAATGAATAAAGAGAGAGAGTTTGCAACAATAAATGATACAGCAAGTATGATTTTATCTCAAAATGACCTTTATATGGTAACGACAAACAGCGAACAAAACGCATTAGAGGATAACAGCGAAATAGAATTATCAATAGGTAATCTAACTAGATATGAACTTGTAAGGACTGCTAAAAACATTTTAAGTGTACTATTAAGATGTAATTGCAGTAAAGATAAAATAGATG
Organism: uncultured Eubacteriales bacterium; assembly: GCA_964369405.1. Taxonomy (GTDB): domain Bacteria; phylum Bacillota; class Clostridia; order Oscillospirales; family Acutalibacteraceae; genus CAYJFG01. The sequence continues at coordinate 7,903 of CAYJGB010000031.1, read as the reverse complement.
TTAATTGTGTGAATATACCAGAAAACACATCAATGAAAGTCCATAATGTAGGAGATTTCGAAGCATTCACAGATACTAATATAGATTGTACTTCATTTAATACAACAAGAGGAATACACAATAAATTTAATTTAGCAATGAAGCAAAACGGACGATATGCATTAGATTTTGAACTGTATGCAGATGCTCCGGAATTAGCACAAGTACCACTTACTGTGTCAGTAAATAGTCAAGAAATGGGTACGTATTCATTAAAAGGAGAAAGTGCAGGCAGTTACCATGTTGAATTTGATATGTATGCAAGTATAAATGTATATGTAGATTTGTTCTTTGGTGAGGGCGGTATGGTTGTTAATTCTTTAAAGGTTAGTAGAGTGAAGTAAAATAGAAAGGACAACAATATGAGCAATACAGATAATTTTGTCACTATTAATGGCGTAGAGTATTATAAGATTGAAAATTATGATAATCTTAAACCGTTTTTTATAGTAGTTCCATCTTCAAATGATATATGGATATTTGTATCATCAAATGGTGGAGTTACAGCAGGAAGAAAAAATTCAAGTGGAAATATGTTTCCATATGTTACTGACGATAAACTTGCAGTTGACTACGAAACAGGTTCAAAAACTGTTATAAGAGTTGAAGATAAGCTGTGGCAACCATTTCAACAAAGTTTAACACTTAATTACAATGTTACACGTAATATTTATAAATCTTGTTATGCTAATAGCGTTATTTTTGAAGAGATAAATCACGATTTAGAATTGACATATTCATATAAGTATGAAAGTAGCGAAAAATATGGATTTATAAAAAGTTCTTTAATAAAGAACCAAGGTAGTAAAGTTAAAGTAGAAGTGATAGATGGGCTAAATAATATTATGCCTTATGGTGTTAATGATAGCTTACAAGCAAACTCTTCAACACTTGCAGATGCATATAAGGCAGCAGAACTTGTAGGGGATAACCTTGCGTTATACTCGCTTACTGCACATATTAATGACACACCAAACGCACAAGAAATGTTAAAATGCAACGTTGCGTATAACACTCTAAATTGCAAAGATGTGTATCTTACTCCAGATGCTATTAAAGCTTTTGCAGACGAAAATTTAGAGGACCTAAACCGTGATAGCTACGGCACTAAATCAGCTTACTATATCACTTATTCAAAAGAGTTTGGTCAAGATGAGGAGATTAAGTATTCTTTTGTTCTTGATAATGGATATAACCACTGTGATTTAGAAACCCTATATAAGTATGTTGAAATTGGTGATTTTAAAGAAGTTTTTTCAGATATTGAAAAGGGTACAAACGATATTATAGAAATTGTTAGAAAAGCAGATGGAATACAAGATACAAACGACAAAGTAGCTTGTGCAACTCACTATCTAAATACGCTTTATAACTGTATGAGAGGTGGTGTTTTTAGTGAAGGGTACAACTTTGATTATAATGATTTTATTAAATTTGTAGAAATTAGAAACAAAAAAGCATTAGAAAATAGCAATGTACTTTCAAAAATTGTAAATTGTAAAACTATTATTGAACTTAAAGAAACAGCAAAAGAAGATAAAACAATTTATAGATTAGCACTTGAATATATGCCTCTAACTTTTTCAAGGCGACATGGTGACCCATCAAGACCATGGAATAAATTTAATATCGAAATCAAGGGCGAAAACGGCGAAAAAGTAATAAATTATGAGGGTAACTGGAGAGATATATTCCAAAACTGGGAAGCACTAGGATATTCATATCCATGTTACTTTGAGAACATGGTTACAAAATTTGTAAATGCATCTACATTTGATGGATACAATCCATATAGAATAAACAAAAAGGGGATAGACTGGGAAAAACCAGAACCAGAAAATCCATTTGGTGGATTAGGTTATTGGGGTGACCATCAAGTAATATATCTATTAAGAATATTAGAAGGGCTTAACAAACATTTCCCTAATAGAATTAAACAAATGCTTAATTTCGATAATTTTAGTTATGCAAACGTACCTTATGTTATTGCTGATTATGACAGCATTTTAAAAGATAGTAAAAACACAATTTACTTTGACGTAGAAAAAGACTGTCAAATTGAGGAACTAGAAAAGACCTTTGGTAGCGATGCAAGACTTGTCTTAAAAAATGAGGAAGTTCTAACAGTTACACTTGCTGAAAAACTACTCGTTGTACTTCTATCAAAATTATCTAACCTGTTAGTAGGTGGAGGCATTTGGATGAATACTCAACGTCCAGAGTGGAATGATGCAAACAACTCAATTGTTGGAATAGGTTTATCTATGGTTACAGTATATCATTTAAGTGCTTATTTAGATTTCTTGAAAAATAATTTTTCAACGGAATCAGATGAATTTTATATAAGTGAAAATGTTTATAAATGGCTTTTAGATATAAAATCTACTTTAGAAAAGTATGATAATAATTATAAGGGTAATGAAAAAGTTCTTCTAGATATTATGGGATATTCATTTAGTCAGTACCGCAATAACTATTATAAAAATGGAATGAGTAATAAAGTTTTAGTTAATAATCAGGTTATTCAAAATCTAATTAAGAGTGCAAAAAATGCTGTAAATTACACAATTTTAGAAAATAAGACTACTACTTATTCAAGTTATAATCTTTTAAATGATGACTTTAGCGTTTCTCCTATGAAAATGATGCTAGAGGGTCAATCGTCAATTATCGGCAGCGGACTTTTAAGTGCTGTTGAGGTGTGTAATTTAGTTGAGAGTATGAAAGATGAACTATACAGCGAAAAATTAAAGTGCCACACTTTATACCCAATTAAAATGACGAAAAAGTTTTATGATAAAAACAAATTCTCGCTAGACATAGAGCCAATTACAGGGATTGTAAATCGTGATATAAACGGTTCACTACATTTTGATAGCGATATTATAACTCAAAAAGTATTAACAGAAAAACTAGAAGAGAAGAATATATCAAGTGATATATGTAAGTGTTTAATTGATGAATTTGAAAGACAATTCTCACATAATAAGTTTAACGGTAGAAGTGAAGTGATGTACAAGTTTGAGGGTATTGGCTGTGTATATTGGCATCAAAATGCAAAATTTTTATTAGCAATATTAGAAACAGTTCAAAGAGAAAAAGAAAAAGGCAATGATATCACAAATATATACGAACTTTATAACGAACTTTTACAAGGATTTATTTACAGAAAATCACCAAAAGAATGTGGTACAATTCCTATAGAACCATACTCACATACTTCTTTTAATGGTAAAAGCGAGCAACCAGGAATGACTGGACAAGTTAAAGAATCTGTTTTAATGCGTAGAGGTGAGCTTGGAGTAATAGTAAAAAATGGACAAATTTTATTTGATGGTACGTTCATTAGAGAAGATGAGTTTAACGAAAATGGCACAATAAATTTCACTATTTGCTCAATACCTATAAGTTATATTAAATCTACAGAAAACAAGATGGTTTTAGAGTTTAGTGATGGTAGCATTAAAACATCACAAAAACATGAAATAAGTGTAGAAGATAGCAAGAAAATATTTGAAAAAAATAGTGATATTACGAGTGTAAAACTTTACATATTATAGAAATATGTCTGTGTAAAAAATAAAAAAATTAGTCCTTCTGTTGTATAATTAATATACTGCAGGAGGACTAAATATTTTTTTAATTTCAATAAAAAATTAATTTATTAAATAATAGTTAATATAACGAATTGCTATAAAACAGTTAACCATTTTGCAAAAGAAAAATGGATATGTATACCCATTTTAGTACAAATTACAGCTTTTCTATTTTAATGCCTTTTAATTTAAATTCTACTGGTGTTAGATAATTCAAACTACCGTGAATTCGGACGTTATTATACCAATTAACATAATCAAACCATAATACTTCAAGCTGATGCAAACTATCAAATTCACGATTTGCAAATTCACGTTTAACTATATTATATGTGGATTCTGCCACAAAATTATCCACAGGTGTCCCTTTATCTGATAAGCTTCTGTCTATATTAAAAGCTTACAAAATGTTTTCTATCACTTCATTTTTTAATTCAGAACTTCTATCTGTATGAAAAAATTTAATTTTTCTTAAATCACTTTTTTCAGAGAAAATTACTGTGTATGTTAAATCACTTACAACAACTTCAAATGTTGATTTGCCAGAAAACTCTCTATTAAGATTATTCGGTGTTTCATCATTATTAACTTTAAGTGTTTTCTTGTTTTTCTTAGTGGCTGTAATGTAATTTGATGCTAAATCATACTTTTTCATGATTTTTGATATAGTTTTTCTCAAAACATAATAGCCATGTTTCACTAAAACTTTTTTAAGTTTACGAGCTCCATAATTTTTTCTGCTTTTTATAAACTCTGTTATCACTAAATTCTCAAGTACACTATCAACTTTATCTTCTTTGTACTTGTAATAAATCATATTTCGAGTAACTTTTAAAAACTTACACATTGCTGTTATACTATATTTTTTTCGATTAGCCTTAATTACTTCGATTCTTTGGCGAAGATTAAGGCTGCTTGCTTTAAAATATCATTCTCCATTTTTAATTGTTTGTTTTCTTTTTTTAAGCGTCTTAACTCTAAATCATTATCTTTAAGATTAGCTAATACTCCAAATTGTCCACTATTTTTAAATTGCTTTTCCCATGCAGTAATTGTTGTTTTGGACACTCCATATTCTCTTGTTAAATCTACTGTTTTTCTTCCACTGCTTTTTATTTCAACTATCTTTTGTTTAATTCAACTGTATAATATTTTGGCATTTTAATAGTTAGTCTCTCGCGCAAAGATGGAAAAACGTGGCTCGAGATATCTTCGTTGGGCATTGCTTAATGGAGCTGCTTATGTTTGTAATTGGGAGCCTACATTTAACACTTTTCTTGCAAAAAAACGTTCTGAAGGCAAACATTATTATGTGGCTCTGTCTCACGTTGCTAAAAAATTAGTAAGAGTACTTTATCATCTTGATACAACAAGTCAATCTTACAATCCATCTATTCTTTCTTGAACCCGTGCTAACAATTTTATACCTACTAGTCGGCGTAGCGTTCCCTTTACAAACCGAAGCAATGAAATGCTATACTTTTTTTCGAGGGTGTGTTAGGTTCGCTTTGCTATTCTCTCCGTCACCCTCACTATCACTCAGCCAGCATTTCTTTGCTGTTTGTGAAGGGCGACGGTTTTTTGATGTTTTTTCATTTTGCCATTAACAGATATTAATCATTATTATTTAATAGAATTAATTAGAATATGTTGTGGATTTATAGATTGTTGAAGAGTAAGAAAGGAACATATGTTCGTACGTGTCGTTTAAATGAAAAATATCGCCGTATTTCGGCTTTAATACAGCTGAGTGCTAAGTTTACCCTATGAGCAGTTAAACTCTCGAAACTCGTGTAAATTTGCGAGTTTTCAAAAATTGCTTTCTTTTTGACTTTTATCATCTTAGAGCATTATTCTTAATTTTAAAAATTTCATCTTTGTGTTGATAGAAAACTTATCTTTTTGTGATTCTAATAATTTAACAGCTTTTATTTTTTTACATAATTAATTTTATATTTATAATTATTCTTTTCTAACAACAAATTTATAAAATGTAAATGACAATTACTTGTTTATGCACGAAATAATTATATTCACTAATATATAATATAGCTTATATTTACAAATATAACCAATTATGATAAAATTTCAACAGTATTATATTATAAATTTTAGAAGATTGTCAATGATTAAAAACAAAAAATTTCTAGAATTTCAGCACTAACTTTTTCATCATTAATAGCTACTGCTGATTTAATGAAATGTAATACTAGCAGTAATGTAAGTTCGGGAGATAAATATGTTCTTACAAAACCACACCCAAATTCAGCTTCCTATTTTAATATTTACCCAAGCTTTAAATATTCATCAACTGGAGAATTTAGGTCTTCAAATATAAAATATTTTGGTACTTATATAAACGGGACTGGACAGTATACTTGAAATTCAAGAGAAAACAGTTTAAAAGTTGATATGTATGATAGGGCTATAAAAAGTAGTCTCGAAGCACGAATTACTGGATATGTTTCTCAAGATTTAAAAAATGTTATATTCCATATGATTAGTCACAGCCTAAACCGTGTTGATTATACATTCTAAAAAAATATGGAGGACTATATGAAAATCAAAATAATCTATTAGGTAAGCGTATATCAATTTCCGTAAGTGATAATGATAAAAATTATGAAATCGTAAATAATTACAAACTAGTTGGAATAGTTGATAGCGATTTTTATCACATTGATTCACGAATAGGAACAGAGAAAATTCTCTTATCAAGTGGATATGAAGAATTTAGCATACAATCATATGTAAGTATACCTTTTGATAATAATAATGATGTTAATAATAGTAATGATGTTATGAGAGGTAGTTTATATCCTGATGATAAGAACGGTGGTAGCTATATTAATACAAACGGTGTAAAAAAACCCGATGTAATTTTACCGAATAATATTGGAGGAGGAGCAACAAGTTCTTCTGCACCAGTGTTAACAGCTATGATAGCGCAATTAATTGAACTTAAACCATCACTAGCCATTCACCAAGAATTAATTAAATCAGTTGTAATTGCATCAAGTCATAGAAAAGTATTACCATCTCCAGTTAATGAACCACAAGAATATATGACAGATGGAATTACAGAAAGACAAGGTGCAGGTATTGCGGATTTATGGACTATGGTTTGCATTGTTATACAAGGTACATATTCATTAGGAACATTGCAAGAAAGAGACTCTAAAATCAACATTTTTCAACCAGCTTACGGTGCAGAATATATGAATGTAAGTGTGTCTTGGTTAAAAGACAATAAATTTGATAGTATATATAATCAAGTTTCAGCTGCTCACAACATCAATATCGGTGAAGTGACTAATATAGATTTATATGTATCTAATTCTAATAGCCAACTTGCAAGCTCTACACTTGCAAATAGTTCTACAGAGATGTGTTATTTCAGTTTAAGTGATAATAGTAGTTTTTACACAATAGAACTTAGACAACCACCAGAAAAAATTAATGTAGATTATGCAGTAGCTTGGAGCACTGATGATATGTATGTAACAGATATGGATACAGATGGAATCTATATGATAAGAAACTTTACAGATGATAGTTTATTAAAATATAATGAAACAAGCAATACAGTAAATTTAGTGCAAAACAGTAGCAACACTCAATTAGATAGTAGTTATATGTGGCTATATAAAGATAATGGAAACAATAATATAGATTTAGTTGTGGGAAATTCGACAACCGATAAATATATTATCAATGCTGGAGGTCCTGTTATGATTACTAATAGTAGTAGTGGATTGACACAATATTACAATAGTGATTATAATAATGGATATTCTTTTAGTAGTGGAGCACTTTATTTGCAAAAAAATTCAATTACCACTTTATTTTCAAGTGGAACAAATGATAATATATATTGGTACTTAGATAGAGTAAATTATCAAAAAGGTGACTTAGATATGAATGGTACTATCAGTATTGCTGACTCTATTACGCTACAACAAATACTTTCAAGAATTATATCATGTAATAAGATTCAAAATTATTTAGAAGATGTAAATAACAATGGAGTCGTTGATATAAGTGATGTTGTATCAATTTCTTAAATTTCATCAAGGTATTGACAATTTTTTATATATATTATATAATTAAAATATAACATAACTTGTTATGTGAAATTATAATAATTATTGTTTGTTAATTAAATTTAAAGGAGGAATAATTATGTTAAAGAAAATAACAGCTTGTATGTTGATAGTAGTTATGTTACTTAGTCTTTGTATAATGCAAGTATCTGCAGAAGGATATGG
>CAYJGB010000030.1:0-21680 GCA_964369405.1 uncultured Eubacteriales bacterium | reverse complement strand
AGGCATGGGTCTGCAAAACCCTGATTCCTCGGTTCAAATCCGAGTGTCGCCTCCAAAAAAATCCTTGTAGAAAGCTACAAGGATTTTTTCTTATAATTTAAGGCTTTTTATCAATTGTTGTAGTTTATGACATAGCCTTTTTGATTAGCTTTTTTCATACTCTTAGGTATATTATTTAGCACCTTATTATCAATCTTTTAAAACCTACAACCATCACCATGGTTTCAATTCGTTTTTTACCACTAAGTAGCTTTTTTTAGATATTTTCGCTAATGGTGAATCACTATAAGAGTCAGAATAAAACTCGTCAATCTCCACTTTTGAAAAAGTTTCATAAAATCTCTTTACTTTTTCTTCTCCATAACAATTTTCTCCATAGTACTCCCCTGTTTTAACATCTACATTTGATGCTATCAGATATTTTATATCTAACCTTTGACAAATTTCGTCTAATATAAAATGTGGTGATGCCGATATTATTACATCATCTTCTTTTTTATTTAACATATACCACTCTTTTATTTTGTTTTCGTTTTTATCCCAGAAATTTTTTACTTCATTTTCTGCATTTGCGTATTTTAAAAATTTATACATCTCTTGTTTAAATTGTGTCTTTGTGCATTTTTTAAATATATAATGTTTAATCGCTCCACCAATAGCATTATGTACTTTTAAAAATGTTTTTGGATTTTTTCTAAGTGAATACATATAAAAATCATATGTACTATCTCCATCATAAATTGTTTTATCAAAATCATATACGTTCATATATACTTCTCCCTACCATAATTTTACAAAATTTATATATCATTATAACATAATATAATATATAATTCTGCTGTTTTTCATAATTTCTTAATAAACTTTATCTATTTTTTAAAAATTTACATTTAGTTAATTAATTTTATGGTATAATGTGGTAAACTAATAAAGAAAATATATTTAGGGTGGTTTTAACTTTGTTTGGATATATTAAAACATATAAACCAAATATGTTAATTAAAGATTTTGAAGCCTACAGAGGTGTATACTGTAGCTTGTGCAAACAACTTGGAAAAGATTATGGAATTATATCCAGATTTATTCTAAGCTATGACTGTACTTTTTACGCTATGATTGATATGAGTGTTAATAATATTTGCCCTAAGTTTAAAGCTGGCAAATGTTCGTTTAACCCACTAAAAAGATGTAACTTCTGTACTGGTGATAACAAGGCGTTAAAAACTTCATCAGCATTATCGGTGATAACATTTTATTACAAATTACTTGATGATATAAAAGATAAGTCTTTTTTTAAGAGTATACCTGTCCGATTACTGATACCATATGCAAAACATATAAGAAAAAAAGCAAAAAAAGAGTATCCACAAATTGATAATATAGTAAAAGAAATGCTTGAACACCAATTCCTAGCTGAGCAAGATGAAAATTGTGGAGTAGATAAAGCGAGTCACCCAACAGCAAAAATGCTTTCGGATATGATGAGTCTGTTATCAAAAACGCAGAGTGAGAAAGCAATATACGAACATTTCGGATACTATTTAGGTAAATGGGTGTACTTGATAGATGCAGCAGACGATTTAGAAGACGACATAAAAAAAGGTGGATTTAATCCATATATAAATAGTATCACAAGCAACATAGAAGACCTTAAAACAAGCGAAGTTAAAGAGAAATTGAACGGAACATTAAATTATAACGTAAGTCAGATAATAGAAGCATATAATTTGATTGAATTTACGCATTTTAATGATATAATAGATAATATAATCACTCAAGGGCTTGCAAATATGCAAAAACAAGTGATATTTGAGCGAGAAAAAGACAAAGAAGAAGATAGCAAAGATGAGAACTAAAAAATAATTTTGAATATAATATATTGATAGTTACAAAAAAGGAGATTTACGTTTATGCAAGACCCATATTCAGTACTAGGTGTTTCGAGAAGCGCAACTGATGACGAAATAAAATCAGCATATAGAAAGCTAGCTAAAAAATATCATCCAGATAATTACCAAAACAGCCCACTAGCTGATATGGCATCTGAGAAGATGAAAGAAATAAACGAGGCATACGATACAGTAGTACATCAAAGAAAAAATGCAAATAACCCATCAAACAATGGGTATAGCAACCCTTACTCATCCGGATATAACACATATAACACTTACGGTAGCACAACAAGCTCAAAATATCCTGATGTTAGAAATTTAATAAAAAACGGAAGAACAGCAGATGCTGAACAACTACTTGACGGAATACCAATGCCATCAAGAGATGCAGAGTGGCATTTTTTAAAAGGCACAATACTACTTAAAAAGGGTTGGACAGAAGAAGCACATAAACATTTTAGAACTGCGTGCGATATGGACCCAAACAACCTAGAATATAAGCAAGCATTAAACCATGTAGAAGGCAGAAAAAGTGGTGCATACGGTGGATACAACACAACAAATGTAAACAGAACTTCAAGAGTAGGTTGTTGTAACATATGTACAGGTTTACTATGCGCTGACTGTTGTTGTGAGTGCTGTGGAGGCGACTTAATCACTTGTTGTTAAAAAGGAGTTTTTTGTTTGAAACAAAGCATATCTTACACTTATAAATTGGCTGTATCTGGTATAATCACTGCTTTAGGCAGTTTAATATTAATTTTATCATCTGTAATTACTGTAGGAACGTATTCCCTACCTGTAATTGCAGGTGCTTTACTTTGTGTAATAGTTATAGATTTTGGAAAACCATTTGCTTATAGTAGTTTTATTGCTACTTCCATAGTATCGTTGTTAATCTCCTCAGATAAAGAAGCTGTACTATACTACATATGTTTTTTTGGCTTTTATCCTATTTTAAAAGCTAGTATAGAAAAAATCGATAATAAAATATTATCTAAAGCTTTAAAAATTCTAATCTTTAATATTTGTATGGTAGCTTTATACTTTATAGCTATTAACCTATTTAACATACCTACAGAAAATTTTATCATCTTTAATATAAATATACCGCTTCTACTTTTAGCAATAGGCAATATATTCTTTTTAGTTTACGATATTGCTTTAACTAAAGTTATTTCAGTATATATTAAAAAATATAGAAAATTTATTATCAAATAGTTTTTTAAAGGTTACAGGTTTGTAATTTGTGTAAAATTCACGCATCTTCTTTTGTAAAATTTATATAAATTTTTGATTATTTTTAAATACATCTTGTGTTTTTTAGTCCTCCATTGTATAATAAACATCTGTTCTTATTGGGGTTTTTTAGGTTTTTATACTAGGGAGGTTTTATAATTGGATAATTCATGTAAAATTACTACAAAACGTAACAAAAAAATTTTTTCTGTAATATGTTTGATTTTAATTACATTTTCGTTAATTTCTACTCAGTTAATCAGCTTAGAGGCGACTAGTAACGAAATATTAATTAATGGGCTTAGTTTTGATAAGTCTTTTTTAACCTTATATGTAGGTGAAACTAACTCATTAAATGTTAATGTTTCTCCATCTAATGCTACTGATAAAAGTCTTTCTTATTCTTCATCGAACACTGATGTTCTTACTGTAAATAAAAACGGAGATTATACTGCTATAAAATCAGGGTATGCATATGTTAATTGTACTGCTAACGATAATAGCAAAACTCAAAGCGAAATACTTATTATTGTTAAGCAAAAATCCGATGTAACTAACCCTGTAGAAAGTATAGATATTACTAAAGATTATCTATCCACTTACAAAGTTGGAGATGTTGATCGTATATCAGTTTCTGTCGGTCCAACTTCTGCTAATAATAGACGTGTTACTTTTGTATCTACTGATTATGATGTTGTAGATATATCGCCTGTTGGATTTTTCAAAGCTGTAGGACAAGGTAGCGCTACAATATATTGTGTAGCACAAGACGGTAGCGAAGTATACGATAAATTTAGCGTAACTGTTAACCCTGCCGATGTTATTGCTACAAATTTAACCTTAGATAAATCTAACCTTGTTTTATCTCAAGATGATACATACAAACTAACAGGTACACTATCCCCTGCTAATACTACAAACAAAGAATTAACATATACTTCTTCAAATAGCAAAATCGCAACTGTATCTAGCGACGGCACTATAACTGCTATTTCCTCTGGAGCTGTATTTATAACAGCCTCAACTACAGACGGAAGCTATAAAAAAGATAATTGTATGGTGGTAGTTACTCCAAACGATATAAAGGTAACTGCTTTAGAACTTAATAAAACATCAATTACACTAGAAGTCGGAGAAACTAATCAATATACATACTCGCTAACACCTAGCGATGCAACAAATAAAGATGTAACTTTTAAATCAAGCGACACAAGCGTTGCTACAGTTACTTCAAAAGGACTTGTAACTGCTGTATCTAGTGGTAGTGCAACAATAACTTGTACTGCTAGTGACGGCAGCGAAGTATATGATACAAGCAAAGTTGTAGTTGAAGAACCTCTACCAGATACTAACGTTACACTTAATCCAACAGCTACTAAAATTTATGTTGGTAATCACTCTTATGTAAATCCTACTATCACACCTAGTGGAGCAAAAGTTACTTACTCAAGCAGTAGCACTACTATCGCCACTGTAGATAGTCAAGGTGTTGTAACTGGTAAAAAGGCTGGTACTGCTACAATATCTGTTAAAGATGAAGACGGTAAAATCGTTGCTAAAACATCTATACAAGTAACTACTCAAAGTAGTAGCTTTTCTATATCTAACACTACATCATCAATACCTGTAGATAAATCTGTTTACATTCGTAGTTATGGCAGTAGCACAACTTTTACAAGTAGTAACACTTCTATTGCTACTGTAGATAAATCAAACGGTTATGTTTATGGCAAAAAAGAAGGCGTTGCAATTATAACTGCTAAATCTGGCTCAGTTGTTAGAACTAGCGTAGTAACTGTTACGGCATCTGCTCCTGTAAGATTTGCTTATACTTCGCCTAACTCTGCTACTTTAAACGATAGAGTTTATTTCTATGCAATTACTGACAATAAAAAAACAGCTGTTAAATTTATTGTTGACATAGATGGTGTATCAACAACTGTTACAGCATCATCAAAAACTACTGATAGCAGTGGTAACTACATTTGGAAAGGCTCAACCGTTATAGGTGAAGCTGGTGAATTTGATGTTAAGACGTATTCTAAAACATCTAGTAGTAGTGCATGGTCAACTTGTAGCGATGGTAACACCTCTGCATTTGTGGCAAATGCAAGCTCCCCAGAAACAGCATCTTTTGATATTAGACGTCCAAGTGATGAAATCATAGAATTAAATGCAACTTACGAAGGCTTTTTAAGTGAAGTTACAGATGACCCATTAGTTACATATGCTCCAACACTTGGACATGGTAACGTTATAGTTGGAGGCGAAACATTCTACAACAACATATCACGAGATGAAGCCTATGCATATTTAGTAGATACTATGAACGAAGATGTATTTGCATCATCAGTAAATGAATTTATGCAAGATAACAACATTAAGTTTGCTCAACAACATTTTGATGCATTAGTAATGTTTGTATACAACCTAGGACCAGGAGCATTATATAACGACGATGTTTTCGACATACTAACAGATTGTGTAGAATCTACAACAACATCTAATTCAACAACAGCATATGTAAATGCTAGTAGTGGGTTAAGACTTAGAGAAGGCCCTGGAACTGGATACGACACAATAACAATAATGTCAAACAATTCAAAATTAACTATCCTTAGCACATCAAATAAAGATTGGTACAAAGTTAAAACTAGCAGTGGTACTATAGGTTATTGTTCATCAGACTATTTAAAATTCAGCTCTACAACGACTGTTAGAAATATGTACAAAGTAGATGATGAAGATATACAAGATGAGTTAATATGTTGGCACCACGCAGGTGGAGAATGTATATGGGGATTACTGTATAGAAGAATTGACGAACTAGAAATTTTCTGTTATAATGATTACAAACAAGATGGGTATAACAACAAATATAATATGGATTATCCATGGAACTGTTAATTAAATTTATTCTAATGTATCGAACCTCACAGATATTTATTATCAAACAGATGGAGCATAGTTATAATTGCTATGCTCCATTTGCAATTTAATATAAAATACTGTAAAATATAATAAAAACCTAAAGGGGAAGTATTATGAGTAAAAAAGTTGGTTTTATAGGTGCTGGAAATATGGCTACAGCTATAATTGACGGTATGTTAAAAAATAAGACTATAGATAATAAAGATATATATGTATTTGATGTTTTTTCTGATAGCTTAAATAAGATAGCTACTAAAAACAATATAAATGCTTGTAAAAACAATTTAGAACTATTATCCAAAAGCGATATTATTGTTTTAGCTGTAAAACCTCAAAGTTTTGAGGAAGTTTTAACTGAGTTAAAAGCAGAAGTAACTACTAATAAAGTATTTGTATCTATTGCAGCAGGTATATCAATAAACTATATCCAATCTCATCTTGAATGCAATTGTCCTTGTGTACGTGTTATGCCTAACACTCCTATTTTATTAGGTCAAGGAGCTACTGCAATATGCCCATCAGATAATATTGATGAAGAGTCTTATAACATAGTGTACAATATGTTTGCACTGTCTGGAGTTTGTGAAAAACTACCAGAGAATTTAATGAACACAGTAATACCAGTAAACGGTAGTAGCCCTGCATACGTATATTTATTTGCTAAAGCTATGATTGATTTTGCTGTTGAGCAAGGTATCGATGAAAAATCTGCTCAAAAGTTGGTATGTGCAACACTTAAAGGTAGTGCATCTATGATTGAACAGTCTGGAGATACTCCAAGTGAATTAATTAATAAAGTATGCTCAAAAGGTGGAACTACAATTGAGGCTATAAAAACATTAGAAGAAAAAGATTTTTATAACTCAATAAAGATTGCAATGCAAAATTGTAGCAACCGAGCTGAAGAATTAGGAAAATAAAACATATATAACAAGACATTTGCATATAATTCTATAACGAAGTTTATTAGGAGTGAATGTAAATGAAAGGTGTTATATGGACAGGACCACAAAGTAAAAAAGAACAAGCAGTAAAACAAGAACCAGTTGTAGTAAGAGAAGATAAAAATAAAGTTTTTTCTGTAACAGACTATAAGTATGTAAGCAAAAGATATGGTATTGTAATCTTATTAGGTGTTTTTGCAATATTAGGGCTTATAAGTGGCTCTATATTTTCAAAAGATATCGATGTACAAACTCTAATATCTTTAGATTTTATATTTTTATCAGATTATCAACTTAGGTTAGAACAATCATTAGTAGTAGTCTTTATGACTTCCCTATGCTCTTATTTTCTGTTTTATCTTGCTCAAGTTCTTATGGCGTTCTCTGCGTGGGGTTTTATATTTATGCCTATAACCACCTTTTTAAAAGGCTTTGGTGTAGGTCTATGTGCAGGTTTTCTTGCAAGTACATACAGTTTTACAGGCGTTGGTTTTTATGTTTTGATAATGTTACCTGCTACTGTAATATCGTTAATATCTATGCTTATTCAAGGAAAAGAAAGTTTCAATTTATCAAAAAAAATATTTAAATCATTAATCAAAGATAAAGACAAAAATAAATCTCTAAGCAATTTAAATCTAAGCAGTTTTTTTATTATGTCTGCTAATATGGTAATTCTTGTTGCTGTTAGTGCTTCAGTAGATGTTTTAACCACCTTGTGCTTTTCCAGTCTTTTTTCCTTTTGATTAATCTATGAGTGGAGTAATTAAAAGATGTCTAATACTAAAACTAAATCAAACACAATATTTAATACAATGTTTAAAAACTTTAAGAACAATTTTAAAGAACTATTTATATCTAATTTATTTTTCTCTATCCCTTTTATAATTTTACAACTGTTATTACTACTATCTAATCAATTTATACCTATGAGCATATTTCTATACTTGATACCAGTAATCATATTAGCACCATTTTATGGTGGTCTTACATATGTAGCTAAAGAAATTATAATAGGTAATACTGTAAATAAGCATAAAACTTTTATTGAGGGTTTTAAGAAAAACTTTAAACAAATGTTAATTCTCGGAATTATTTATTACATATTGATACTTATATCTTACTTTGCGATTGTTCTTTACTACTCTGCTGGATTGCAAAACTCAATGTTTTTTATTATGCTTGGGTTAGCTGTCATATTAGCTATTCTTATATTTGCAACTATGTTTTATGTTCCGATATTATCAATAACAATAGATTTAAAAATATTTCACATATTGAAAAATGCTGCTTTAATGGCAGTTTTTGAAATACCTACAAATTTTGTAATTATATTATCTTTACTTGCGATAACAGCTATAGTAAGCAGTATATTTATGCTATTATCAAACTTTATATTAATAGTAATCTTTTCTTGTTTGTTATCATTAATTATATTACCTATGTTGATAGCATTCTTGATTAACAGTTTAGCTTATCCTAAAATAGAGCGTTTAATAACGGATACATCATCAAAACCACAAAGTAATGTTGAAAACAAAACTTTAAGTCAAGAAGATTTAAATTCTTTAAATCTAACAAAAGATATGTTAAAAGGCAATGATGATTATATATTTATAAACGGAAGAATGATAAAGAAGAGTCTTGTTGAAAATCATTTAAACAGGAACACATATGAAGATGAAGAATAATATTTTATTTTAAATTTCATATTATCTATCACACGACAATAAAAACAACGGAGCGAGTCTAATTATGACTGCTCCGTTACTTTAATTTCTATCAATATTGTGTTTTAAATTATTCTTCTATATCTTTTACAAAACATCTTGAAATCAACGATACACCTGCTATTATCATAACTACTGAAAGCAAGAAATTGACTGTTCCTATTGCACTTGACACTGGATTAAAGAAGAATGATACAGCTGCTATTAAACATACTATACCAAAAAACATTGGCCAGCCCCAGCCTTTAGCTCCAAGTTTGTGAAGCTCCATAGACCTTGAAATTTGGCTTACACCAGAGAACATCAACCATATTCCTAAAGCCATTGCAATTGTAAAAGAGAAAAGTAAATCTCCAATACCACTAAAGCAAATCAATGAACCAAGAACTAAAGAAATTAAACCCTCTGCTAATATCCATCCAGCACCAAACATTTCCTTATGTGCTTTTATGTATGCAAAAATACTAATAATCCCTACTAATATTAACGCACCACCAATGATATATTCAGTAATTAAAAAACCTGCTAGTGGATTATATATAAATGAAATACCACCTAGTATAACAAGTGCACCACAAATAACCCATAAAACTTTTAAAACTTTGCTCATAACCATATAGCCTCCTTTTATTTATACAATAAATTATAACATACAGTTTTACAATAGTAAAGATTAAGTAAATAATTTTCAAAACAAAATAAAAAGCACTTTAAAAAAATACTGAGAGCTTTTTGATAGATTATAACAGATTAAAGTAAAATTAAAGTCAAGTTTTGCCTTTCGGTGTAAAACTTGACTCTTTTAATCGTATATTAAATAACCTAACACACTTTACTTATTATCTTTTATTGACTTTTCCATTGAATTTAAGACACTTTCTTTTTCTTCCTGTCTCATCACTCTAAAATTAATCAATAATTGTTGCTCTTCATCAGATAGCTCATATATACTTTCTTTTTCTGCTGAGTGTAATTCTTCTGTCACACTTTCTTGATAGTCGTGTAAATTTAAATTACTACTATTTTCTTGATAATTTACACATCTAATAAATTCTTCATATGTTATGCCTAATATTTTCAATATTTTCATTGTAGTTTTAATGTTTGGTTCTGTTTTACCTGTTTCGTAATATGTGTATGTTGACCTTTCAATACCTAGTGCAGTTGCAACTTGGCTCTGAGTTAAATCATTAAACACTCTGTATGTTTTAAAAAGTGTACCTAATTTTTTCTTAGTGTCCATACTATTAACAGATGTTTTTTTATTTTTATCATCTAAATTTTTATTAATTTTATTTGTAGCCATTTAATCAACTCCTAATAATAAAGCTCTTATAAATATTATATAATTTATTAAATATATATGCACGAATTAGTGAATTAACCTCACTGATAAGTAAAATTTTTGTGAATTTTATTTTATTTTTTGTCTTTTTATATGTTTTATTCATTATGCATAAACATTTATTTAAATTTCTATAATATAATAAATATGCGGTAACATCTTTAAAATTGAGATAAAATTTGATATAAATCTACTTTTATATAAGGAAATTTTTCTTTTCAACCACCAACTTTCTACAAAAAGATAAAAAATAACGAGCGAATATAAATCCGCTCGTTAATATTATTGTCTTTTTTTACAATTATATCTTAATTATCTTCTTTAAAATATATATCATACCACACTAGGAAAATATATATTGTCCATACTTTTCTGCTGTTGTCTTCTTTGTTTGTAAAATGTTCGTCTAAAAACTCAATCAAAACATCGCTGTTAAAAAACTTTTTAGCTGTTTCTGAACTAAATTTCTCTTTTACCACGTTGTAATACTTTTCATCTCTTAACCATACTCTTGTTGGTACTGGAAATCCTAATTTTTCTTTTTGTGCTGTTTCTTGTGGTAAATGTCGCATTGCTGCTTGTCGCATTGCATACTTTGTGTTCTTTTTATTCACTCTTAGTTTTGTTGGTATTGTTGATGCTACTTTAAATACTTCTTTATCTAAAAATGGTACTCTTAACTCTAGCGAGTTTGCCATACTCATTCTATCAGCTTTTAGTAGTATATCCCCCACCATCCATAAGTTTATATCTAAATATTGCATTTTTGTTTCGTCATCGTAATTCTTTACTCTGTCATAATACTTTTTACATAAGTCTTGTGGTCTTGTAACTATTGTTGCATCTTTTAATATTCTTTTTTTATCGTCTACATCATACATAAATGCATTACCTATAAATTTTTCTTCTATAGGTCTTGCTCCTCTCATAATGTAACCTCTGCCTGTTATATCAGGTAGTTTTTTTGCTTGTCTATATAAAAACATTCTAAATTTATAAGGTAATATCTTTTGATACATCTTAAATACTCTAGGCTCATTATATACTGTGTATCCTCCAAAAAGTTCGTCTGCTCCCTCTCCAGATAACACAACTTTTACATGCTCGCTAGCTATCTTAGATACAAAATACAACGCTATACAAGACGGGTCTGCAAGTGGTTGGTCCATATGATACTGTACTTTTTCGACACTTCCCCAAAACTCCTCTGAGCCTATCAATTTTGTGTGATGCTCTACACCTATTTTAGAAGATAATCTTTCTGCCCAACTTATTTCATTGTAACGTTCTCCAAAATCAAAACCTACTGTAAATGTTTTTTGGTCTGCAAAATAAGTAGATACATAACTTGAGTCTACTCCACTTGACAAGAAACAACCAACTTCTACATCACTAATTTTATGAGTATTTACACTATTTTCAAAAACTTTTTCTATTTTGTCAATAGCTTCTTCTTCTGTCATATTGTTATCTGGGTTAAAAGTAGGTTCCCAATATCTAGTAGTTTCTACTTTACCATCTCTATACCATAAATAATGCGACGGCATAAGACAAAAAACACCTTCAAAAAAAGTTTCTGGTGGCACGCAATATTGAAAAGATAAATAATTATCAAGTGCCTTTTTATTAAATTTTTTCTCAAATGTTGGAAATTCTAATATACTTTTTATTTCTGATGCATATATAAAATTATCGCCTACTTGAGTATAGTGCAAAGGTTTAATACCAAAGAAATCTCTAGCAATAAACAACGAATTGTCAACTGTGTTGTAAATTGCAAATCCAAACATACCACGCAGTTTATGAAGCACATCTTCTCTCCACTCTTCAAAACCATGTAGAATAACTTCAGTGTCTGCATGAGTAGTAAAAGTATGACCTAAGTTTATTAATTCTTCTCTAATCTCTTTGTAGTTATATATTTCGCCATTAAAATTAATAACCATAGTTTTGTCTTCGTTGTAAATAGGTTGATGTCCTGCATCTAAGTCGATAATACTTAGACGGCGAAAACCCATAGAAACAAAATCATCATCAAAAAAGCCGTTGCTGTCAGGTCCTCTATGAGTGATAACCTCAGTCATATTTTTAATAGTATTTTCTCTATCGATAACTTGTCCGGTAAATCCACAGATACCACACATAAAATAAATCTCTCCTCAAAATAAGATGTATATAATTAAAAATTTTACCATAATAAAAAGGTTGTTGCAAGTAAAACACGTAAGAGAATAAAAAAAACAAGAGTAAATAAAGTTTGAATACATAATAATTAAAAATTAAAATATATTGTTGACATTTTTTTGTATATAATTTATTATTATATGTAGAAAATAGTCGATAAAATATAATTTAAAGAGGTAATTTATGAAGAAATTTTTTATAGCTTTAGGTTGTGGGTTGGGGTTTTATGTAATATATCTTGTTATAATTCAAATCTTAAATTTGTCATTTGAGTCTTATTTTATGATAGATATAAATAACAGAATGCAAAGTATGGTAGAAAGTGGTATTCCTGTAAATTCATCTTATGTACAAATAAACTTAGAAAACGATATGCTTTATATTGGAAATTATTTGTCAATAGCTACAGCAACACTAACATTAATAATTATTGCAATTATATTTAAAATAAGGAAAAAACATTTTTTTAAAGAAACAAGCATTAAGCCAGTAAAACTAAAAACTTTGCCAATTAGTGTAGTTAATGTGATTGCAGACTTTTATTTAGTTGCATCATTAACAGCAGTTATATTTATTAACTTTCCTCAACTTAGCAGTGTATTAAGAAATAACCAAGAACATTTAGCTTATACAAGTAATAGTTTACCTTTAGCGTTTGCGTCAATTGTTATAATGGCACCTATAATTGAAGAGATAATGTGCAGAGGTTTATTTTTATCAAGATTTAGAAAAGGTATGCCAATTGTACTTGCAGTAATCATACAAGGACTTTTATTTGCACTTATGCACGGAGAAATTACTCATATATTACAAGTATTACCTTTTGGTATTATAACTGGTGTTTTAGCCGTAAAATATAATTCAATTACTTTAGGAATATTTATGCACTTTACTTATAATTTATTGTTTAGCATTGCTCCTAATTTCCTTGGTATGATACCTCAGGATATGACATATATATATTACATTGTTTTAGCTATTAGTCTAGTTTTGTTTGTTTTATCACTTATAGTTATGCTGAAAATCAGACCATCAAAATACGAACGTTTTACAGATATAAAGTGCTTGTCTAGGTTAAAGAAAGCTAATCAAGACATTAATAAAATATAAAGGAAGTTTTAATTTGAAAGAGAAAAATTTAAAATCGAGTGAAAAAGTTCAAAAATCTAATAAAGGTAAGATAATAATTATTTCTATAATTTCAGCAGTTGTAATATTTGCTGTAATTACTGTTGTTTGGTTTTTTAATTCTCCTTTAACAAAGTTTAATGAATTTATAGAAAATAACGACCCATGGTCAGCAGCCTCTGTATATAATAATTACTCTAGCTATAATGCTCTTGATAAATATTTGCTAGATGAACAAGCAAACGCATTAATTGATGAGTGTATAGAAGTGTGTGAAAACGAGAATGTATATGCAAACGGAGTAAACGAAACATTGTCTGCGTTATCAAACATACAAAATAAAGAACTAGCAGATAAAGCAAGCAATAATTTAAATTACTACTCTGGAAAATATGACTACGAAAATGAAAACTATAGTGGTGCTGTATACTATTACTCAAAACTTGAGGGAACAGACTTTATGACACAGGAAGTTGAAAAACAATTAGAGGAGTCTAAAATAGAGTATAAAGAAGAAATTTTAAGTATGCCAGATTTTACAGGAGTTAGAGAAGATTATTACAACTTGATAAACTCAATAGACGAGGCGTATTATCTACTAGATGAAGACCCAGAAATACGAGAAAAGCAAGAAGATTTAATAAAAGCGTATACAAGTTTTGAGGCACAAGGAATAGAAGATGATGTAAATAAACTCTTAGAAGAAGAAAACTACGAAGAAGCATTGCTTACCGTAACACGAAATCAACCTGTATTACAAGAAGATAATAGATATGACAGATTATATAAATTGACATCAGAAAGTTACGAAGAAAACATAAAAGAAGAATTTAATGCTTTAGTAGAAGATGGTAAAACAGAAGAGGCAATAACACTTATAGATAATGCAATAATGATATTACCAGAAAAAAGTGACGAATTTACAGAAATGAAAGATAATATAGAATAATAAACACAGAGTAATAAATATTAAGTACAACCACATATATATGAATAATTGCAAAACAAAAAACACAAAGTTTTCACTTTGTGTTTTTTAAAAGCATTTATTGATTTATAAAACAATAAATTAAACTGCTTTATTCATTTTGCAAGCAAGAGCTGATTTATATCTAGCTGCTTTGTTTTTATGCATAATGTTTTTTGCACTAGCTTGATCTAACTTTTTGTACGCTAGATTAACTGCTGCTTCTTTATCTGCTGTGTTATTCTCAATAGCACTGTATGCTTTTTTAAGTATTGTTTTTAATGCAGATTTAAACGCTTTATTGTTAGCTGTTTTTACTGCTGTTACTTTAACACGTTTTTTAGCTGATTTAATGTTAGGCATAGTAAAACCTCCTTATTATTAGTTTGCTACAAGTTATAATAACATTATTATTATAAAAAATCAAGTTTTTTTACGTTTTTTTATTCGATAAATGTTTAAATTTTTTCTTTCTATTCTAAGAAAAAACTGTATATATCGTTATTTTTTTAACTTTTTATTAATAAATTTATTATTTTCTTTATTTTTTTCGTTTTTGTGATATGATTATACGTGGCTTTTAAATATACTTATTATAACCTTTGGAGGTTGTTTGATGAATTTTTCTGATGTTGTTTCTACCATTAACGATTATGTTAATAGTATTGTTTGGGGAGTACCTATGCTAATACTACTTATAGGTACTGGTATATACTTTTCTTTTAGACTTAAGTTTTTTCAAATCTTTAAATCTAAATATGTTTTAAAAAATACTTTCCTCTCCATATTTAAGAAAAAGTCTGTTACTAAATCTACTGACAAAAACTCTATTTCTCAGTTTCAGGCTCTTGCCACTGCTCTTGCTGGCACTATCGGTACTGGTAATATATCTGGCGTTGCTACTGCTATCGTCTTAGGTGGTCCTGGTGCTGTCTTTTGGATGTGGGTTTCTGCCTTTTTTGGTATGATGACTGGATTTTCTGAAAATGTTTTAGGTATTTACTATAGAAAAAAAGATAGCACTCAAAGTTGGCGTGGCGGCCCTATGTACTATCTCGAAAATGGCTTTGATAAATCTAAATCCTCTAAGAAAATCGGTAAAATACTAGCCGTTGCTTTTGCTTTCTTTTGTATTTGTGCTTCTATCGGTATGGGTAATATTGCTCAGGTAAACTCTATTACCTCTTCTCTTACTACTGCTTTTGTTCCAATGTTCGGGCTTGAAATTCCTTCAATAGCTATCGGTATTGTTTTGGCTATTATAATTGGTGTTATAATAATTGGTGGTATTTCTCGTATTGGTAAGGTCGCTGAGAAAATAATTCCTTTTGTTGCTATCTTTTATATTGTTCTTTGTTTGTCTGTGCTATTCCTAAATTTTGATAAAATTTCTTATGTGTTTACTAGCATTTTTGAAAGTGCTTTTAGCTTTTCTGCTATTGGTGGTGGTGTTGGTGGGTACGCTATGAAAAAAGCTATCGAAATGGGATTTAAGCGTGGTATTTTCTCTAATGAGGCAGGTCTTGGCTCAAGTGTTATAGTACATACTTCTTCAAATGTAAAAGAACCTGTTGTACAAGGTATGTGGAGTATTTTTGAAGTATTTTTTGACACAATATTAATATGTACTCTTACAGCTTTCGTTATTTTGTCTAGCACTACAGGAAATGCTGTTACTATTGATAAAGCTATTAACAATGTTACTACCGATACTCAATATGTTGAAGTTGTAAATGGCTCAAACTACGAGGGTGAAATTCCACTTGTAAACACTAGTGCAAACGATATACTTATAGAAGATACAAATAATTTAGCAGATAGTCAAACTTTAGAGCTTACCACACCAGATGGTCAAGTGTTAGAATTAAATGTGTTATCAGATAAAGATAAAGCAAGTGATGATTTTGTATATTCAAATATAATGACTATTACAGGAGTAGCAAAAACAGATGCTAACGGAAATGTTTTAACTAACGATAATGGAGAAGTAATTATTTCAAGCGTTACGATTGATAAACTTGATGGGTTCCCATTAGTAAGATATGCTTTCTCTGAACATTTCGGAGAATATGCAGGGTTTATGTTATCAATAGCAATTATATTATTTGCCTTTACAACACTACTTGGTTGGTCGTTTTATGGTGCTAAGTCTGTTGAGTATTTATTTGGCTCAAAATTTGTAGTACCGTATAAAATTTTCTTCTCACTCTTTATAATAGTTGCATCTATTATGAGCTTAGATTTAGTATGGTCAATATCAGATACATTAAACGGGCTTATGGCTTTACCAAACTTGATAGGAATATTACTGCTATCAGGTACAGTAATTAAAATAACTAAAAATTATATTACACGTAAGGCGAGTAAAAAGCCTAAAATGGTTGAGCCTATGTTATCGGCTTATGACGACATACAACATATGCAATATAAAAAATTAGTAGAAGAAGATGATGTAATATCAAAAAATTAAAATTAAAATATAAAACAAGTAAATAATGTAAAACAACTCTTTACAATTATGTTTCTATATGTTACAATACCAATTGGAATACCCCTTTCTCGGAAAAAGGAACAAGCCTTTTGTAAGGAATACACCTACCTTTTCCTGAGATTGCCATTAAAAAATTTATGGGTAAATAATTTAAAAAGGTGGATAATCACAATGTTAAAAGAAGAAAAAATTGCTATTATGAAAGAGTACGCTCTTAAAGAAGGAGATACAGGTTCTCCAGAAGTACAAATCGCTTTACTTACAAAAAGAATAAACGATTTAACAGGGCATTTAAAAGAGCACAAAAAAGACCATCACTCAAGACGTGGACTACTTAAAATGGTAGGTCAAAGAAGAAGTCTTTTAAACTACTTAATCAAAACAGATATCGAAAGATATCGTTCAATAATCGCAAGATTAGGTATTCGTAAATAATCAAAGCAAATCGGGGCAAACGGTAGTATCCGTCTGCCCTGTTGTCAATTTTTTAAATTACAAGGGCATCATGTGATTTAGCAGTGAAACAGGTATTTAATACTGATTTTGATGTAAATTTCTGTTTTATTGCTAAGCTGTGTTTCCTTGTAAAATATAATTTATTTTTTAGGAGGACATTTTTATGTTTGAAAATTTTAAAGTGTTTGAAACTGAGTTTGCCGGTAGACCATTAGTTATTGAAACTGGTAAAATAGCTCAACTTGCAAATGGTGCTTGCTTAGTTAGATACGGCGACACTGTAGTAAACGTAGCAGTTACAGCAGCTGCTAAACCTAGAGAGGGTATAGACTTTTTCCCACTATCTGTAGATTTTGAAGAAAAACTTTATGCAGTTGGTAAAATACCAGGCTCTTTCCTTAAAAGAGAGGGTAGACCATCTGACAAAGCTGTTTTAGTATCAAGAGTTATAGACAGACCAATCAGACCACTATTTCCTAAAGACCTTAGAAACGATTGTAGCGTTGTTTGTACAGTAATGTCTGTTGATATAGACTGCTCACCAGAAATAGCAGCTATGGTAGGTACTTCTATAGCATTAACAATATCAGATATACCATGGAACGGACCTATTAGTGGTGTAAGCGTTGGTTTTGTTGACGGTGAATATATCATCAATCCAACAGAAGAACAAAGAGTTAAATCAAGAATGTCAGTAACAGTAGCATCTACAGAAGATAGAATTGCTATGATAGAAGCTGGTGCTGATATAGTAACTGACGACGAAATGTACAACGCAATTATGGCAGGACATGAAGCTAACCAAGAGATAATCAAATTTATAAAAGAAATTCAAGCAGAAATAGGAAAAGATAAATTCTCATACCCTAGCACAGAGCCATCAGCTGAGATGTTTGAAGCTATAAAAGACTTCTGTATAGAAGATGTAAAAATCGCACTTGATACAGATGATAAAACAGTAAGAGATGAAAGACTTAGACCAATTTATGAGGCTGTTCACGAAAAATTCGACGAAGTTTTTGAGGGACAATCAGCACAAATTGACGAATGTATGTACAAAACTCAAAAATATATAGTAAGACGTTGGTTATTAGACGAGCAAAAACGTGTTGACGGCAGAGGAATGGACGATTTAAGAGCATTAGCATCAGAAACATCACTATTACCACGCACACATGGCTCAGGGCTGTTTACAAGAGGACAAACTCAAGTATTAACAATAGCAACACTAGGACCTGTAAGCGACCAACAACTATTAGACGGAATAGACACAGAAGAGTACAAAAGATATATGCACCACTACAATTTTCCATCATACTCAGTAGGTGAAACAAGACCTAGCAGAGGACCTGGCAGACGTGAAGTTGGACATGGAGCATTAGCAGAAAGAGCATTAGTTCCAGTAATTCCAGCAGTAGAAGACTTCCCATATGCAATTAGATTAGTATCAGAAGTAGTATCTTCAAACGGCTCAACATCACAAGGTTCAATCTGTGGTTCAACACTTGCACTAATGGACGCTGGTGTACCAATCATAGCACCAGTAGCAGGTATATCATGTGGACTTATAACAGAGGGCGAGCGTTGGATGACAATGGTAGATATTCAAGGCTTAGAAGATTTCTTTGGAGATATGGACTTTAAAGTGGCAGGAACACATGACGGAATAACAGCAATACAAATGGACTTAAAAATCAGTGGTTTAACACCAGAGATGATAAAAGAAGCGTTAGAAAAAACACATGTAGCAAGAAACGTAATTTTAGACGATGTAATGTTAAAAGCAATAGCAGAGCCTAGAAAAGAGTTATCACCATACGCACCAAAAACATTAGCTACAACAGTACCAGTAGAGAAAATAAGCGAAGTTATAGGTAAAAGTGGTAAAGTAATAAAAGAAATTCAAGCACAATGCGAAGTTAAAGTTGATATTCAAGAAGATGGCTGTGTATTTGTAAGTGGACTAGACTTAGAAAAATGCCAAAGAGCAGTATCAATAATTGACACAATAGCAAAAGACCCACAACCAGGTGAAATATTCAAAGGCAAAGTAACACGCTTAATGGAATTTGGAGCATTTGTAGAGATAGCACCAGGTAAAGAAGGTTTATGCCATATATCTCAATTAGATGTTAAGAGAACAGAAAAAGTAACCGATGTAGTAAATGCAGATGATATAATACTAGTAAAAGTATTAGAGGTTGATGACAAAGGAAGACTTAACTTATCAAGAAGAGAAGCTTTAATAGAGGTAGAGGGATTAAAACCAGAAAACGAACTACCACCAAGAAGACCACAAGGTGACAGACCACAAAGAAACAACAGAAATTTTAATAACAGAAGATAATTTGTGTTATTATACTAACAAAACCCCTAGCAACTATGAAAAATTGAGTTGTTAGGGGTTTTTGTCTATTTGTGAAATGTTTTAGTTTTGAAATAAAAAGCTCTTTGTCAAACATCGAAATTTGACAAAGAGCACTTTAATTACTGTTAAATACAATAAAGATTATAAACCATCAGAAATATAGCTTGATGACGCTGGCAGTCCTAATTGATTCATAATATATTCTTCTTTTTCTCTCATATGTAGTCTTTCTATGCTGTCTTCGTGGTCATACCCTAACAAGTGCAACACAGAATGAGCTGTTAAATATCCTACTTCTCTTTGTAATGAATGGTCAAATTTCTTAGCTTGCTCTTGTGCTTTTTCAATTGAAATAACAACATCACCTAAAATTTGAGCACCTGTTTCAGGATTTACATCATAAACACCGTTTTCGCCCATGCCAAAAGAAAGTACATCAGTTTCAATATCTTTATTTCTGTACTGTTTATTATACTTTCTAATTTCAGAATTGTTTACAAATGTAACACTTATTTCTGCTGAACCTTTAAACTCTTCCATTTTTAAAACTGCATTACTACATCTTCTTATAAGCATTCTTAAACCTGTTGGTATTTTGACTTCCTTTTGCTTGTTTGTAATTATTACCCTTATTTTGTCCATTTTTAACTTTTGCCTCCTCGTGTTTTTCATACGCTTTAATTATGCTTTGAACTAATTTATGTCTAACCACATCTTTTTCTGTAAAAGTAACTATTCCGATATCGTCAATATTATTTAAAATCTTAATACTTTCTTTGAGTCCGCTTTTAGTTCCACGTGGTAAGTCTATTTGTGTAACATCGCCTGTTATAACCATCTTAGAATTAAATCCAAGTCTAGTTAAAAACATCTTCATTTGTTCGTTAGTTGTGTTTTGTGCTTCGTCTAAAATTACAAAACTATCATCTAAAGTTCTTCCCCTCATATATGCTAAAGGTGCAACTTCAATATTGCCTTTTTCCAAATATTTTTGATACACTTCTGCTCCTAGCATATCAAATAAAGCGTCGTACAAAGGTCGTAAATAGGGGTCTATTTTACTTTGTAAGTCACCTGGTAAAAACCCTAGTTTTTCTCCAGCCTCAATCGCTGGACGTGTTAGAATTATTCTGCTAACTTCACGAGATTTAAAAGCCATTACAGCCATAGCAACAGCTAAATACGTTTTACCAGTTCCAGCAGGGCCTACTCCCAAAGTTATAGTATTGTTTTTAATTGTTTCACAGTAATTTTTTTGTCCAAGAGTTTTAGGCTTAACTGGCTTGCCTTTTGAGGTTATACAAATACAATCACTTGCAAGTTTAGGTATGCTATCTTCTTTACCCTCGTTTACTAAAGAAATACAATAGCGAATATTTTGTTCATTGATAGTTTCGTTTTTATTAATCAAAATCAACAAATTATCTATTACTTTAGATGCTAATATCACATTTTTCTCTTCGCCAGAAAGTTTGATTTCACATTCTCTATATATAATAGATACTGCATATTCATTTTCTATTAATTTAACATTTTCATCAAAACAACCAAACAACGACACTGTTTTTTCAATATTGTCAATATTAATAACCTTTTCTATATTCATCTCACCTCAAAAAACCTTAAATATACCAAAAACTATAAAAACTATTAGATATAAACAATATAGTAAACTATATTTTAAATTATATGTTATTATAACACATAAATTTTGTAAAGTCATCACTTTTGTACAAAAATTTTTTCATAATTCAAATTTTGTGAATATCTACTAATGTGCCATTGCATAAAATGCTCTTTTTAGTAAATTAAAAGCACTAATCACTTATTATCTATCTTTTTTTATTAATTTACATCTACTTTTACTTAATTTTTAAAAAACTCTTGACTTTTTCCCTGAAATAATGTATTATATTATTTGTCGCTAATGATGCAAAGGTCATTGCGAACGTTGTGGGAGCATAGCTCAGCTGGGAGAGCATCTGCCTTACAAGCAGAGGGTCAC
>CAYJGB010000029.1:0-24260 GCA_964369405.1 uncultured Eubacteriales bacterium | reverse complement strand
CTAACGATTAGAGATTTTGAACAAGTGGACAAAACTTTTGTGTTGTCACGTTTCGAATTAAAAAAATCGATTACAAATAGCAAAAAACACCACTATTAGTGATGTTTTTCGCTTAGGATTTTTGAAATAATGGTAAAACAAATGTTTGAATTAATCGATAATTGCTTGGCCTGTGTCGCCTAGAAGATTAAATCTAAATAACTTTCTTTCATCTTCTTTATTTTGACATACTATATATGCTTCTGCTATTTTGCCACCTTCAATTAATTGTGTTAATCCAACTAATTGACATAACTTGCTTTTTAAGTTTAAGTGGTCTCCCTCTCTAGTTACTAAGAACACGTCGCCTTCGCAAGTGTCTAGTACAGCGAGGAATGCTTTCACGTCGATATCATGTAGTTCCAAAATTGGTGTCATAAATAATTCCTCCTTGAATTTCATTTTAAAATTTTCTTTAAGAAACCAACAGATAATTTATCTGTTATTTATATTATAGCAAGTTTTTGAGAAATGTCAACAAAAACTTTTATTTTTTTTATTGCAATATAAACAAAAAAAATTTTGAATATTTTACGCCTTGAAAGATTAACTATTTTTTTCATTTTTTTTTGACATTTTTGTCAAAAATATTCTTTTTTATTAAGTTACAATCATTCCGTCCTCTATACACATTCTTCTGTCAGCTTTACTTGCAAGCTCTTTGTCATGAGTTATTAGTATTATTGTTTTGCCTTTTTTATTTAAGTTTAGCAGTATATTTACTATATCTTCACTCGATTTTTTATCTAAATTACCAGTTGGCTCATCTGCTAGTATTATATTTGGGCTTGCTGAAATTGCTCTTGCTATTGCTACTCTTTGCTGTTGCCCTCCTGATAATTCAGATGGTCTATGCATTATCCTTTTTTCAAGTCCTACACAACACAAGGCATCATATGCTATGTTTTTTCTCTCTTTTTTTCGTATTCCTCTATAGTATAATGGTAATTCTACGTTTTCTAGTGCTGTAAGTGTTGGTACTAAATTGAAATTTTGAAATATAAATCCTATTTTTTTGTTTCGTATATAGGAGAGTTCTCTTTCTTTCATATTTGATACATTTTTTCCATCAAGAATATATTTGCCTTTTTCTGGTGAATCTAAACACCCTAATATATTCATAAGTGTAGACTTGCCAGAACCTGACTCTCCTACAATCGCCATAAGCTCACCTTTATCTATATGCATATTTATATTTTTTAGTACTTTTATTTTTTTATCTCCGTTACTGTATATTTTATTTATATTTCTAAGTTCTATTAAATGTGTCATATTATCTCTCTTTTCTTTTTTTATTTTCCTTAATATTTTATCCTTTTTTAAAAAATCTACTCACTTATTGGAAATATTGTAAAATAAAAATTTTCAAACTCTTTACTTTAGTTTGATATTGTGATAAAATTTTAGAGGATAAATTATAAAATTGAATTTTGGAGGATTACGTTATGAAAAAAATTATTTCATTACTATTAATTTCAGCATTATTGGTTCTTACTTTTGCAGGGTGTACTACTACTTCAGACAGTACAACAGATACATCATGGGACAAAGTAAAAGAAAACAACGAACTTATTTTAGGATTAGATATTGAATTCCCACCAATGGGTTACAAAGACACTGAAACTGGTGAGATAACAGGATTTGATATCGACTTAGCTACAGAAGTATGTAGTAGATTAGGCATAGAGCTTAAATTACAACCAATCCTATGGGATAACAAAGAGCTTGAGTTAAATGGTGGCAATATCGACTGTATATGGAATGGTATGAGCTACACAACTGAGCGTGACGAGCAACTTAATTTGACAGATGCATATATGACTAATAATCAAATACTACTTACAAAAGAAGATGCAGATTTTAGTACAAAAGATGAGTTAGCTGGCAAAAAGTTAGGTGTACAATCAAAAAGCTCAGCAGAAACAGCACTTAATAAAAATACTGAATTAAAAGATAGTTTAGCAGAAGTTGTACCAACAGAAAGCTACACAACAGCATTATTAGAATTAGAAAACGGCACAATTGACTGTATAGCAATAGATGAAGTTGTAGCACGCTACTATATGTCAACATCAGATACAAAATATAAAGTAATAACAGATGGTGGAGAAGACTTTTCTTTAGCAGCAGAAGATTACGTAATAGCGTTTAGAAAAAATGATACAGAACTTAAAAACAAAATTTACGAAACATTACAAGAGATGAAAGCTGATGGAAAATTAGCAGAAATTTCTACAAAATGGTTTACACAAGATATAACTACAGTTAAATAAGTAGAAAACAATTCAATGTAAATAATAGGAAACTTTTTGTAGAGTTAAAAAGGTTTCCTATTTATATTTTGATAGCAATTTAATATGTTGTCTAATATTTATTGTGACGCTAGATTAAATGCTATATATAGTACATAGGAGTTTTATTATGGATATAAATTATCAATTATTAATCGAAGAAATGCTAAGTGGCATGGAGTATACTCTTCTTATTTTTGGACTTACTATACTTTTTGCAATTCCCTTAGGACTTATACTATCTTTTGGTAGAATGAGCAAAATTAAAATTATAAGTGTACCTGTAAATATTTATATGCTTATAATGCGTGGCACACCACTTATGCTACAACTAATGTTTATATTTTTTGGTATGCCAGCACTAGGTATTACTTTTGATAGATTAACAGCCTGTATTATAGCTTTTTCTCTTAATTATGCAGCGTATTTTGCAGAAATTTTTAGAGGTGGTATTCAAAGTATTCCAAAAGGACAGTACGAGGCAGCTAAAGTTTTAGGCTTTACAAAAACTCAAACATTTATTAAAATTATATTACCTCAAGTTATTAAAAATATTTTACCACCTATGGGTAATGAATTTATTACTCTTGTAAAAGATACTTCTCTTGCTAGAGTTATATCGGTTACTGAAATTATGTATCACGTTAATAGTTTTGCAAATTCAGCAGTAAGTATAACACCGTTTATATTTGCAGCAGTGTTCTATTTAGTGCTAAATGGAGTTGTAACAATAGTTTTCCATTTGCTTGAGAAAAAACTAAGCTATTACAAATAAGGAGAGAATATATTATGGATACAATGCTTAAAGCTAGTAATATAGTTAAGAATTTTGGTAAGATTAAAGTTTTAAAAGATATATCTTTACAAGTTAATAAAGGCGAAGTGTTAGCGATTATTGGGCCATCTGGTTCTGGTAAAAGTACGCTTTTACGTTGTATTATGCAACTTGAAAATATCGATAAAGGCGAAATTGTTATTTGTGACAAAGTTCTTGCCACTTCTAGTAATTCAAAAAACTCTAAGGCAGTTTATGCTAGCAAAGAAATGTGTGTTAAAATAGGACTTCACTTAGGTTTAGTTTTTCAAAACTTTAATCTATTCCCACATAAATCTGTTATAGAAAATATAATTCAAGCACCTATTACAGTGCTAAAAAAACCAAAAGCACAAGCTGAAGAAGAGGCAAGAGTTTTACTTAAAAAAATGGGCTTGTCAGAAAAAGAAAAAGCATACCCTTGTGAGTTGTCCGGTGGTCAACAACAACGTGTGTCTATTGCTAGAGCGTTAGCACTTAATCCAGACATTCTACTTTTTGATGAACCAACATCAGCACTAGACCCAGAACTTACAGGAGAAATTTTAAAAGTAATACGTTCTTTAGCCGATGAAAAAATGACTATGGTAGTAGTAACTCATGAAATGGCGTTTGCAAAAAACGTAGCAGATAGAATTATATTTATGGACGAAGGATATATAATAGAAGATGGAACGCCTAAAGAAGTTTTTGAAGATAGCACAAACGAAAGAACACTTGCGTTTTTAGCAAGATATAACGAAGAAAACGTATAATATAGGAGTACATTATGAAGTCTGAAAAAATACTTATAAAAGTGGGAACATCAACACTTACACATAAAAATGGAAGAATAAATCTACAAAGAGTAGAGCAACTATCTAAAGTGCTTAGCGAACTACAAAATAGTGGGAAGAAGATAATATTAGTGTCTTCTGGTGCAGTAGGTGTTGGAGTTGGAAAACTAAGACTTAAAGAGCGACCACAAGACACAAAGACAAAGCAAGCAGCAGCTGCAGTAGGGCAAAGTGAACTTATGTTTATATACGATAAGTTTTTTGGAGAATATAACCATACGATAGCACAAATATTACTTACTAGAAGAACAATAGAAAACGAAATTACAAGAGATAATGTTAAAAACACAGTAAACACATTGCTAGATATGGAAGTTATACCTATAGTAAATGAAAACGATACAGTGGCAGTAGATGAGTTAGCTGGTGAAAACTTTGGTGATAATGATATGTTATCGGCAATAGTAGCAAAACTTATAGAAGTGGATAAGTTAATAATACTAACAGACACAAACGGGCTTTATGATAAAGACCCGTCTAAGAATGAAGATGCAAAACTAATAAATGTTGTAGAAGAGATTACAGACGAAATAAAACAAATGGCTGGAGGAAGTGTGTCTAACAGAGGGACAGGTGGAATGTCTACAAAAGTTATGGCAGCACAACTTGCAACACAGTCAAATATAGAAACAATAATATTGAATGGAAACGACCCACATATATTGTACGACTATTTTAATGGGGATAGTATAGGCACAACATTTAAGTGCTAGAGATACAAAAACATACATATATAATTTAGAGGTGTATTAATATGACAATTATTGAAGAAATGGGACAAAAAGCAAAAAAAGCATCAAGAGTATTATTAGTAGCAGAAAGTAAAAAAGACGAAGCATTACTTTTAATAGCGAAAGCACTTGAAGAAAATGTAGAGCTTATAATAAAAGAAAATGCTAAGGACTTAGAAAACGGACGCACAGCAGGGCTTACAGAATCGTTACTAGATAGACTTAGTTTAACAAAAGAACGTATTTTAGGAATGGCACAAGGAGTTAGACAAATAGTGTCGTTAAAAGACCCGATTGGAGAAACGTTGTCAGGACAAATTAATAAAGACGGTTTAGAAATTAGAAAAGTAAGAGTACCATTAGGTGTAATCGGTATTATATTTGAGGCTCGTCCAAATGTAACATCAGATGCAGCCGCATTATGTTTAAAATCTGGAAATGTAGTCATTTTACGTGGAGGAAAAGAGGCGATAAACTCCAACAGATGTATTGCAAATATAATGAGAGAAGCTATAGTAAAAGCAGGCTTACCAGCAGACTGTATTCAACTTATAGAAGACACTTCAAGACAATCGGCAGTAGAGCTTATGGGGTTATCTAAATATTTAGATGTTTTAATACCTCGTGGTGGAGCAGGGCTTATAAATTCTGTAGTACAAAATTCTAAAGTACCAGTAATAGAAACTGGGGTAGGGAACTGTCATGTTTTTGTTGATGAAAGTGCAGATACTTTAATGGCTACAAATATTATATATAATGCAAAAACATCACGACCATCAGTATGTAACGCAATAGAAACAGTTTTAGTACATAAAAACATAGCAAAAAAAGCTTTACCAGAAATTAAGGCAAAGCTAGATGAAAAGAATGTTGAAATAAGAGGTTGTGCATTAACAAAAGAGATTTTAGGTGACAGTGTAGTTTTAGCACAAGAACTTGACTGGGAAACAGAGTTTTTAGATTATATATTAGCAATTAAAGTTGTAGAAGACTTAGATAGTGCAATTGAGCATATCTCTAATTATTCAAGTGGCCATAGCGAATGTATAGTGACGACAGATTATCAAAACGCAAGAATTTTTACAAGTAGTGTTGATAGTGCTGCAGTATATGTTAATGCTTCTACTAGATTTACCGATGGTGGAGAGTTTGGTTTAGGTGCAGAGATTGGTATATCTACTCAAAAACTTCACGCTAGAGGGCCTATGGGACTAAATGAGCTTACCTCTATGAAATTTATTATAAACGGAAACGGTCAAATTAGATAATCTTTGATAGGTATAAATTATATTATTAAATATATTAAAGCTAACACAAGAACATAATCAGTTTTTTCTGTACACAACAAGGCAATTAATGCTAGAATTAATGTTTTTTCTTTATCTTTAAACAATTCTTCTAGCAGATTGTCTTTTTTATTGTTTTCTATACTTTCTATTTTTTCTATGTTCTCATTGTTAATATGTTTTTCATTTTCGTGTTTTTCTTTATGTTCTTTATAAGAACTCTTTTTTTCTTCTGTTTTTATATGCTTGTTATTTTTTACTTGATTTTGATTGTGATTGTAATTATAATTATAGTGATTTAGATTATTATAATTACTTGCTTCTTGACTAGGCGTATTACTTGTAACGCTGTTTGGATTGTAATACCCTTGTGTGTTCTTTGCTCGTTTTTCCATGTCTTTCATTCTGTTTATTGCGTCTTGTTGCATTTTATCCATTGTAACTTCACCCCAGTATGTTTAATGTCTTTAGCATTGGTAATAATCTTATCATACTTATTATTTTACTTGCCTCGTCTACTTTTTTTTGGCGCTCTTCTCCTAAAAATGGTTTTAATGCTAAAAGTAGTCGCTTGCTATCATCTTCTTTATTAAATTCACCTAGTAGCGGTATAATACCCATTATCGTTTCCATAGTGTCACCTTGTAACATTGATAAATCTAGTCCACCTAGTGGGCTTTGACTTGTTACTGTTTGATTAGCAACTGCTTGAATATCTTCTGTATAAGGTGTGCTTTCCTCTTTTGGTGTAGAGCCTAACCCCAACATACTGGCTATTCCTTTTATTTGTTCTAATGCTTGTGGGTCAGACATTATACTAGATATTTTATTTCCTAAATCGTCCATTATTACTACTCTCCTATATTATCGTATTGTATTATACCGCTTGTAAGGCTTTATCATTTATATATCTTCATTTAATTTATCTTATTTGTTTGGCATATATTTTTTTAGTAATGCTTTTGCTTGTGGTGTGTTTAATAACTTTTCTGCTGCTTGCTTGTCGTTTAAGATAGCTTGTATCTTCTTTAATTGCTCTGGGTTCATATTTCCTAATAATTTTTGCAAATCTCCTGATTTAGTTGCGTTTTCAACGGTTTCTTTGTCTGTACCTAACCTTTGAGACGCTGTGTTTATTAGGTTGTTGATATCATTACTATTGTTTTTATTATTAAATTGCGACATATATTCCCCTCCTGTTAATAAAGCTTACATAACATAATATGCTAAAGCTTAAAAAAATATACTAAATTTTATAAAGGACTGATTATTTTGAGGATTTTAGTTACATCAGACTCTCATAGAGATTATTTTTCGTTAAAAAAAGCTGTGTTATCTCAGCCTAGTGCTGAAATAATAATTAATTTAGGAGATAGCGAAGGTGACATAGAAACACTTAAACTAGATTTTCCAGAAAAGCATATTGTTGCAGTTAAAGGTAATTGCGACTATCTTAGCGAATTGAAAGAAACAGAGATATTTATAATTGAGGGTAAAAAGATACTTGCAACACATGGGCATAAGTATTATGTTAAAAACTCGCTTATAGAAATAATGGAAGCAGGTAGAAAAAATAATGTGGATATTATATTATATGGACATACACATATAGCTTTTACAAATTATAGTGACGGTATATATGTAATGAACCCTGGAAGTATAAAAGGATATAAAAGCAGTTATGGAATAATAGATATAACAAAAGTAGGGATAGTAACAAATATAGTAGAAGTAAAATGAGTGTAGAAAAACACACGAAATTTTAAAAATATATTGTAAAATATATACAAAAAGACAAGTTTTTTACCAAAAAGCGACCACTATATATAGTGCGTTGCTTTTTTTTGAGAAAAAAATAATAAATATATAATAATCGCTTTATAAAGGGAAAAATTCAATTTTTATTTAAATTTTAATTGTTTTTATTTCGAAATCGCACTTGACACACCACTATATATAGTATTATAATATTATACAGACACAACTTATAGCATAATTCTCTGAAATCATTAAATAAAATTGCACAAAAAATATTTAGAATTTTGTCACTTAATCTAATTGACTATATCTAGGTTTTAGTTTACAATTTTAAATTGTTCAGACGTTTTTAACACTATATATTGTGTTGATAACTATGTTAATCATTGTTAATCTATGTTGATAATTAATTGATATATATTTTTGTGGGGAAGAGGTAAAATTATGAAAACGATTCAAAAACGTGACGGTCGTATGGTTTCTTTTGATTTGATGAAAATTACAGAGGCTATTTTTAAAGCTGCTCAAGCTGTTGGTGGTAACAATTATCAAGAGGCAGAGAAATTGGCTCTTAAAGTTGAGCAAACACTCGAAAATGAAAATGGAAATGCTCCAACTGTTGAGCATGTTCAAGACACAGTTGAGAAAGTCTTAATAGAAAATGGACATACTAGAACTGCTAAAGAGTTTATTCTTTATAGAGCTGAGCGTACTAAGCAACGTGAAATGAACACTAAGCTTATGAAAATTTATGAGGATTTAACTTTTAAAGATGCTAAAGATAATGATGTAAAGCGTGAAAATGCTAATATTGATGGCGATACTGCGATGGGTACTATGCTTAAATATGGCTCTGAGGGTGCTAAGCAGTTTTATGAGATGTATATTTTAAATCCTGCTCATGCTAAGGCTCATAATGCTGGAGATATTCATATACATGACTTAGATTTTTTAACTCTTACAACTACTTGTTGTCAAATTGATATTGAAAAATTATTTTCTACTGGATTTTCAACAGGACATGGTTTTTTACGTGAGCCAAACGACATTGCAAGTTATTCAGCACTTGCTTGTATTGCAATTCAATCTAATCAAAATGACCAACATGGTGGACAAAGTATACCTAACTTTGACTATGGTATGGCTAAGGGTGTTGCTAAAACTTATAGAAGAATATATCGTCAAAATTTATCAAGAGCAGCTATCTTACTATTAGAAGAAGAAAACGCTGATGTTAATATCTTAGAAGTTGCAGATATGGCTGAAACTAAAAGTGGCGATGTTCCTAAACTTGATGACGGCGAAATATATATGGAAACTGAATTACAACTATTTGTTGAAAAATATGGCGAAAAATTAGCAAATAAAATTCAAAAATTTGCTTTTGATAGAGCTAATAAAGAAACTGATAGGTCTGTATATCAAGCAATGGAGGCTTTTGTTCATAATCTTAACACAATGCATTCAAGAGCAGGTGCACAAATTCCATTTAGCTCAATAAACTATGGTACAGACACTTCTCCTGAAGGCAGATTAGTTGTAAAAAATGTTTTATTAGCTACTGAGGCAGGACTTGGAAACGGCGAAACACCAATATTCCCTATACACATTTTTAAAGTAAAAGAGGGAATTAACTATAATAAAGATGATATTAATTACGATTTGTTTAAACTAGCTTGTAGAGTAAGTGCTAAAAGATTGTTCCCAAATTTCTCTTTCTTAGATGCTCCATTTAATAATCAATATTACAAAGAAGGTCAACCAGAAACAGAATGTGCATATATGGGATGTAGAACAAGGGTTATTGCTAATGCTTATGACCCAAGTAGA
The DNA here is from genome assembly GCA_964369405.1 of uncultured Eubacteriales bacterium. GTDB lineage: Bacteria > Bacillota > Clostridia > Oscillospirales > Acutalibacteraceae > CAYJFG01. The sequence continues at coordinate 14,675 of CAYJGB010000029.1, read as the reverse complement.
AACATTGTAAACGGTAGAGGTAACTTAAGTTTTTCTTCTTTAAACTTGCCTAGACTTGCAATACTAAGTAATAAAAATATAGACTTTTTCTATGAGCAATTAGATAGAACTATAGATTTGATTATTGAACAATTATTAGAACGTTATGAAATTCAAGCACAAAAGAAAGTTAAAAATTTCCCATTCTTAATGGGACAAGGTGTGTGGATAGACTCTGAAAACTTAGGGCCTAATGATAGTATTAGAGAAGTGTTAAAACATGGTACGCTTACTATGGGGTTTATAGGGCTGGCTGAAACGTTAAAAGCATTGACAGGTTATCACCATGGCGAAAGTAAAGAGGCTCAAAACTTAGGGCTTGAGATAGTAGGATATATGAGAAAACGTATGGATTTAGCTACTAAAAAATATGGAATGAACTTCTCTTTAATAGCAACTCCAGCAGAAGGGTTATCTGGTAGATTTGTTAGAATAGATGCTAGTAAATTTGGTAAGATAGAGGGTATTACCGACAGAGATTATTATACAAACTCTTTCCATATACCAGTACATTACAATATATCAGCTTATGATAAGATTAAACTAGAAGCACCATATCATAATATGACAAATGGTGGACATATATCATATATCGAGCTAGACGGCGACCCTACAGAAAATTTAGACGCTTTCGAAAGAGTAGTACACTTTATGAAAGAGTCTGGTATAGGATATGGTTCGATTAATCACCCAGTAGACAGAGACCCTTGTTGTGGATACACAGGAATTATAAATGATGTATGCCCACAATGTGGCAGAAAAGAGGATGAGGACGTAGCGTTTGCAAGAATAAGAAGAATAACAGGTTACTTAGTAGGTACAGTAGATAGATTTAACAATGCTAAATTAAAAGAAGTAGAAAGCAGAGTTAAACATGATGTATCTACATTAGAAAAGATATAAAAAAATATAACGGTTGTTTAAGGAGCGTAATGCATTTTTAAGCAACCGTTAGCTATAATTAGCTATAATAATTTATAAATTAAGAAAGGTGTGTTAAAATGGGCGAAGAAATAAGACTAGCAGGAGTTATAAGAGAATCTATAGTAGATGGGCCAGGTATAAGACTAGTGGTTTTTACACAGGGTTGCCCACATAATTGTAAAGATTGCCATAATATAGACACACATAGCACTACAGGTGGATATATAAGTAATACAGATAATATAATAAAAGCAATAAAAGAAAATCCAATGCTCATGGGTGTAACACTATCTGGAGGAGAGCCATTTGTACAGGCAGAAAAACTTGTAAATTTTGCAAGAGAAGTCCACAAAATGGGACTTAATGTGCTAACATATACAGGTTACACATACGAGCAAATAATTGAAAATAAATATAATAAGCCACAATGGTTAGAGCTACTACGAGAAACTGATATACTCATAGACGGAAAATTTATAGCAGAAGAAAAAAGTTTAATGCTTAAATTTAGAGGTTCAAAAAATCAGAGATGTATAGATGTAAAAAAATCACTTGAAAATGGAGAAGTGATAGAGATAGAATTTTGAAATTCACTTGACGAAAAGAGTTAAAAAAGATAGAATTATTAAGGATAAAGAAATTTAAATTAAGGAGAAATTTATTATGGCAGTAGTAAAACCGTTTAATGGATTACGTTTTAACACAGAAAAAGCAGGAGAAATAGAAAAACTAGTATGCCCACCATATGATATTATAAGCGAGGAGCAAAGATTAAAATATATAGAGGAAAACGAGCATAATATAATAAGGCTTGAACTTCCAAAAGACGGAGAAAACCCATATCAAACAGCATCACAAGTGCTTAAAGAATGGATAAAAAGCGATATTTTAGTAAAAGAAGACAGACAAGCATTATACATATATGAAGAAGAATTTTTAGCATATAATCAAAAGACAAAAGTAAAAGGTATGATATGCACAGTAAAAATAGAAGAGTTTTCAAAAGGCGTAGTGTTGCCACATGAATTTACATTATCAAAAGCAAAGGAAGATAGATTAAACTTGATGAAAGCGACAAATTGCAATTTTAGTCAAATATATTCACTATATATGGACGAAACACATAAAACTACAATAAAACTTGATGAGCTATCAAAAGGAAAAGCTGATATAGAGCTTACTGACGTTGACGGAGTAGTGCATAGATTATGGATAGTAACAGATAAAGACGCTATAGAAAGCATATGCAAAGATTTTGAAAATAGAAAATTATATATAGCAGATGGACATCACCGTTATGAAACAGCACTAAATTATAGAAATTATTGCAGAGAAAATGGAATTTCTAAAGAGGGTGACGGAGTAGACTATCAAATGATGACACTTGTAGATATGGAACATGATGGATTAGTAGTTTTTCCAACACATAGAATAGTAAGAGATTTAGAAAATTTTGATGCACAAAAAGCAGTAGAAGCGTGCAAAGAGTATTTTGAAGTAGAAGAAAAAACAGGCACAATAACAATGGAAGAAGATTTAGATAAATTATTTAAAGAAGGTAAAAAAGCATTTGGACTGTACACAGGTGAAGACAAATGGACTCTTCTAACATTAAAAGATGAGGAAATAATAAAAGAGTTATTACCTAATGCAAGTGAGGCAACAAGAAAGCTAGATGTAACAGTATTGCATACGCTAATATTAGAAAAATTATTTGGAATAGATGCAGAAAATATGGCTAAACAAATTAATTTAACATATGTTAAAAAGTTTGAGGACGCAATAAATAGTGTAGATAAAAAAACAGCACAATGTGCATTTATAATGAATCCAACTAAAGTTACACAAATAAGAGATGTAGCATCAAACGGAGAGAAAATGCCACAAAAGTCAACATATTTCTATCCAAAACTAATTACAGGGCTTGTAATGAATGAATTAAATTAAGTATTGAATTTGTAGTAATGTTAAAGTTTGTTAATTTTAAATCACACTCTTAGCGTAACTAACGCTCAGCGTGTGATGAAAAGTGGTCAAAACTTTTATATTATGAACGTTGCGAGTTTTGCAAAATTTGCACAAAAAAAGGGGCTGTTAAAATCAACAGCTCCTTTTATTTTTGCTTAGAAATATTTTAGTCTATTTCAACCAGCACTTTTGTATTGTTTTTTATTGCTGCTGAACGCACTACTGTACGCATAGCTTTTGCAATTCTTCCTTGTTTGCCGATTATTCTGCCCATATCTTCTGGAACTACGTGTAAATGATACACTATTATTCCATCTTCATTAGGCTCATCTGTATCTACGCAAACTTGGTCAGGAAACTCTACAAGTCCTTTTGCAATAGTTATTATTAGTTCTTCCATAACTATAACCTTCTTTCAATTAGCCAATTACATTATTTTTCTTAAATAACGCTTTAACTGTATCTGTTGGTTGTGCACCGTTTGCTATCCATGTGTTAACTTTCTCAGCGTCTACTTTGAATTCAGCTGGAGTTGTTAGTGGATTGTAATAACCTATTTCTTCGATAAAACGTCCATCTCTTGGAAATCTTGAATCTGCTACTACTATACGGTAAAATGGAGCTTTCTTTGCTCCCATACGACGTAATCTTATTTTAACTGCCATTTTAAAGTCACCTCCGAATTGTTTAATATATATATTCACCAATAATTTTACTTACTGAGAGAATTTGAAAATAATTATTACTATCTGCCAAATGGCATTCCACCAAGTCCTGGTAAGTTGCGCATTTTTTTCTTTTTATTTCCTTTATTACCCATTTGTTTCATCATTTTTTGAGTTTGCTCAAACTGTTTTAAAAGTCTGTTTACATCTTCTACCTTTAAACCACAGCCAGCGGCTATCCTCTTTTTACGTGATGCATTTAGTATTGATGGTTTTTCTCTTTCTTTTTTTGTCATAGATAATATTATTGCTGCACTTCTATCCATAATTCTATCATCTATATCTATATCTTCAATTTGTTTTTCCATTCCTGGTAATTTTGAGATTACATTTTTTAATGGTCCCATTTTTTTGATTTGCTCAAATTGTTCTAGCATATCGTTTAAATCCATTTGATTTTTAGATATTTTCTTTGCTAGCTCGTCGGCTTTCTTTTGGTCAAGTTTACTCTCTGCATCTTCTATAAGTGTTAGTACGTCACCCATTCCAAGTATTCTGCTTGCCATTCTGTCTGGGTGGAATACTTCTAAATCTTCTAGTTTTTCGCCTGTACCTGCATATTTTATAGGTTTTCCTGTTACTGCTCTTACTGATAAGGCAGCACCACCTCTTGTATCACCATCAAGCTTTGTAAGTATTACTCCTGAGATTTCAAGCATATCATTAAAACTCTTTGCAACATTTACTGCGTCTTGTCCTGTCATAGAGTCTACCACTAGTAATATTTCTTGTGGTTGTACTTCTTCTTTTACATTGCCTAATTCTTGCATTAGCTCTTCGTCAATATGTAAACGTCCTGCTGTATCAAGTATTACTATATCGTTACCGTAATCTCTTGCATGCTTTATAGCTTCTTTTGCAATAGTTACGGGATTTGTTTTTCCCATTTCGAATACTGGAACTTCTGCTTTTGAACCTACTACTTTTAACTGCTCAATAGCAGCTGGTCTGTATATATCACAAGCTGTAAGAAGTGGTCTATGACCTTGATTTTTAAGCATCATAGATAATTTACCTGCGTGAGTTGTTTTACCAGAACCTTGTAAACCACATAACATTATAACTGTTGGTGGTTTTGGTGCTGTGTTAAACTTTGCTTGTTGCCCACCCATAAGTTCTGTTAACTCTTCATTTACGATTTTAACTACCATTTGTGCTGGAGTTAAACTTTCCATTACATCAGAACCAATAGCACGCTGAGTGATTTTGTTTGTAAAGTCTTTTGCTACTTTATAGTTTACATCAGCCTCTAATAGTGCAAGTCTTACTTCTCGCATTGCTGTTTTAACATCTGCTTCACTAAGTTTACCTTTAGAACGCAACTTTTTAAAAGCATTACTCAGTTTATCTGAAAGTCCTTCAAAAGCCATTATGCTATCATCCTTTCTTACTTTAATCTTTAAGATAAGACACTAAATTTATTATTTCATTAGCATTGTTTTCTATATTTATATTATTGTTATCGTTTTTGTTCTCGTTTATAATATTTACAGCCTTGTCGTTAATTTTTGAAATAATACTTTGCATACGTTCATAACGACTATAAAGCCCGATATTACTTTCCATTTTTATCAACTTGTTTTCAGCTCTTTTTAAATTATCAAAAACACCTTGTCGTGTTATCTCTAAGTTATCAGCGATTTCACTTAAAGAAAAATCGTGATTATAATAGTTATCTAAAATTTCTCTTTGCTTATTTGATAATAAGTCACCGTAGAAGTCTAGTAACAAAGATATTTTTAACTTTTTATCCATATAAAACTCCTAAATAAAGTCTTGTAAGCTTTAAGGGTGTAAAGTTTTTTTCTTTACAGCTATTAGATTATAGCAATTATAGGAAGTTATGTCAAGTGTTTTTTAAATTTTAACATTACCATTAGTAATAAAATTTTTACTCTAGTATTTTCGCACTCTAATCGTGATAACACAAAAGTTTTGCCCACTTTTTCAAAAGTGGTGGTGTTTGAGGTGAAACCTCAAGGTCTTATCGGCAAGGTTTACTGTGTCGATGTTTTTTGCAAAAAAGTTCATATGCTATATTATACAAGTCCGTTGTAGGGGCGAAATCCATTTTCGCCCGAAATTCTTCAAATTAACAAAAAATCGGGAGCATATAGAATGCTCCCTACAAAGATTTGGTAATATTAACATTAGTGCGTAAGCCCGTTACAGACTTGTTGTTCTTTAATATATTGTGGCTTATGAATTTCTCAATTATAAATTTTATTAGTTATTTACCAATACTTAATAAGTGATTTGCTCTATTTATTGCATTTAACACACCACTGATTGATGCCATATTTATATTACTTTCAATTCCTACACCAAAAATTGTTTTACCATTTTTACGCAGTAGCTCAATGTATGCTATAGCTTTTGAGTCTGCGCCCTCTGATATAGCGTGTTCGCTGTAAGATAGGAACTTATAACAATCTACACCGATTGTCTTCATTGCATTGAAGAATGCATCAATTGGACCGTTTCCGTTTGCCTCTATAACTTGTTCTTTAGTAGTGTTGTTATCTGTTATTGATAAAGTACCTTTAAAATGTACTGTATGGTTTGCATTTTCTCCCTCTTCTTGTATTTTATGCTTAATTAACATATATTTCTTTGGTGCATTTAAGTATTCGTTTTCGAACACTTCTAACAATTCATTAGCTGTAAGTTCTTTACCTTTTATTTCACATTCTGTTTGTACTAAATCTCCAAATTCTGGGTGCATTTTCTTAGGTAGATAATAACCAAAATTGTTTGCCATTATAAACGCTGAACCACCTTTACCTGATTGAGAGTTTATTCTTATTATTGGCTCATATGCTCTACCAACGTCTGCTGGGTCTATAGGTAAATATGGCACTTCCCAATAATCAGAATTGCTCTCTTTCATATATTGAGTACCTTTATTAATCGCATCTTGGTGAGAACCTGAGAAAGCTGTAAATACTAACTCTCCCACATATGGAGTACGCTCATGTATTTTTAAGTTTGTGCATCTTTCGTATATCTCTTTATATTTTGGTAAGTTGCTAAAGTCAAGTTCTGGGTCTACTCCTTGAGTGTACATATTAAGGCCCATAGTTACTATATCTAAGTTACCTGTTCTCTCTCCGTTTCCAAAAAGTGTTCCCTCTACTCTTTGTGCTCCTGCTAGTACTGCAAGCTCTGCTGCAGCTACTCCACAACCTCTGTCGTTATGTGGGTGTATGCTAATAATTGCACAATCTCTTTTTTCTAGCTTACCTATAAAGTATTCAATTTGGTCTGCATAAGTGTTAGGAGTACACATTTCTACAGTGCTAGGTAAATTTAGTATTACTGGGTTTTCTTTTGTAGAGCCTAATGCATCTATAACACTAGAGCAAATGTCAACTGCAAAGTCCATTTCAGTACCACTAAAGCTTTCTGGTGAATATTCAAACCTTATATTAGTATCTCCGTCGTAATCATCAGTAAGTTGCTTTATTAGTTTTGCACCCTCAACAGCAATATCTGTAATACCTTGCATATCTTTATTAAATACAACTTTCCTTTGTAAAGTAGATGTTGAGTTATAAAAATGAACAATTACATTTTTAGCACCTTTAATTGCGTCAAAAGTTTTTCTAATTAAATGTTCACGTGCTTGCACTAGTACTTGTATAGTAACATCTTCTGGAATGTAATTTTCTTCAATAAGTTTACGACAAATTTCAAACTCCGTTTCAGATGCTGATGGAAAACCGATTTCTATCTCTTTAAAACCCATATCGCAAAGTGCTGTAAAAAATTCTAGTTTTTCTTCTAAGTTCATAGGGTCGATTAGAGCTTGGTTACCGTCACGTAAGTCAACGCTACACCAAGTAGGCGCAGTATCTATAACATTATCTGGCCATTTTCTGTTTTTTAAGTTGATTTGTTTAAACGGTATATATTTTTTGTAAGATGTATTCATAATAATTTCTCCTTTTAATAATAAAAATAAATATAAAAATCCCTATTCCAAAAAAGGAATAGGGACGAATGTATTAATCCGTGGTACCACCCAAATTTAAACACAAAGTGTTTCTTTAAAAGCAAAAGCTTATACTTATAACGAAGTAACTCGTTTTGTCTTAAATGATTTCAGACAAAAAACTCAAGGGTGAGCTATATATACTATATTAAACACTACTTTTCACCAAACAGTAGCTCTCTTTGCAATAATAAAAGTATTTTATCCCTATCAAAGTTTATAAAATATAAAATTGTATATGCATTATTATATAACTGAAAAATAGTAGTTGTCAATACTTTTTAAAAAATAAATGTAAATATTGAACTTGATGATTTTATATACTGTGAATTTTGCAAAAATTTAAAAGACAAATATGTAAATGCATACAAAAAATTAGATTAATAAATCAGAGATAAAAAATTTTACTGAAAGTACAAATAACAAAAAATCACAAATCGATTTTATCGCTTTAATACGGTGATAAGAAAGAATGTGTAAGTAAAACAGTTGATTTATTTATAAATATCGTAGTATTTATACACAAGATAATACCACAATGTATTAAAAATAAACAAATGTTTTTACAATTTGCAAATATAGTAACGAAAACTAAAAATAAAAATTTTGCATTAAATAGAACATTTGTTCATAATAATAATAATAAAAAACTTAAAATTGAGTAAAATTCATAAATTAATTGTAGATTTTGTATAAATTTGCTTGTTGACATATTATAAAAAAAAAAGTTATAATTTACGTAAGAAATTGCAAAATTGATATGTTAAAATAAGGTAAGGTATTTTTATAAATTTTGCAAAGTCTATGTTGCTGTGAGTTTTAAAGTTATATTGACAGATTTTAAAATTCATAACAAAATCAAAAACATTAATTATGAAAGGTGGAGAAAAATGATGACAAAAGTGAAAAAATCGTTTGCGGTTTTTTCTGGTAAAAGGTTAAAGAAGGTTGTAGCAGTATTAACATGCTTACTTATTCTACTAACTTCATTAATGACAGTGTTTGCTATGATTGGTTCTGGAGTGAATTCTAACATGACAGTTGGAGCAGCTTCTGGCCAGGTAATTTATTACAAATGGACAGGCGCTGGCACGCCAAATGCTTATATTTGGGGAGGAAATGATGGAACGCCAACACTGTGGCCAGGTGATAAAATGACATTAGCTGAAGAGGAGACTAATGTGTATAAGTATGTATTACCAGGCGATCAAGTTAATGTAGTTTTCAACGTTGATGGTAATAACAAAACTGATGATTTAACTATACAGCCAAATAGTGTTTATTATCAAAATGAGTGGAAGCCTTATGACGGACCTGCTACACACACTGGAGAGATTTATCATGCAGAATTATCTACTGAAATTAATCAGCAGATAGAAGCAGGTAATTTATATGCAGTTAATGCAACATTTTATGATTACTATACTGATTATGAATATGAAAATGGATGGCGTGAAACACAGTGGTATGATAGTCATGGTGCTTGGGAACCATATCAAACATTTAATGGATATATTGCTAGATATGCTAAAGATAATGATAGTTGGACATATCCTTTGTATGTGGGAAATTACTTTGATAAAACACCTGGTAGATTTCCAGATGGATACTTTGGTTCAGTAGGTATATCACGTGACAATCAATACCCAACTCAAATGAGTTCAACTGAAGCAAATGCGCTATACAAATTTAATTATCTACCTAATAACTCAAATGGGTTAGAGAACTATTCTATTTCTGTTCAAGGTCTTGTAGACCAAAAATTAAATTCAGAAAATGCATTAACAGTTGGAAATGGTGTAGAAATGCCATATTTTAATGATGAATTTATTATAAAAAATGGAATAGGTACTGTAGTTGAAACTAAAATGCCTATGAGAGTTACACAAACAACTGCCGGAAACGACTTATATATATTTAGTAGTCAAGACGGAAAAGATAATATTTGGTTTAGTGGATACGATAATGCAGAAAAAGAACTTACTATGAATTATGGTGAAGGTAATACTTATGCCATGTATGATGCACTTGCTTACTATAGTAATGGTGAGGCAAGTGGTCTGGGCTTCTTCCCGTTTGATTCTAAAAACGACACAAGTAGCAAAGATGGATCACAAAAAGCTGAGGCAGAAGACTTTGGTTTTGGTATGAGAGTTGATGCTCAGTTTACTTTACCTAAGGGTGGAGCGATAGACTCTGAAAATGTACAGTTTACATATACAGGTGATGATGATGTATGGGTATATGTAGATGGTGTTTTAGTTCTTGACTTAGGTGGAGACCATAAAAAAGCTAGTGGTAGTATAGATTTTGCTACAAAACAATCTTCAATTACAACTGGTACATATGATATGACTACAGGAATAACCTCTGGTGTCGGTACAACACAATACTTTGATTTCCCTTCTCTTTTTGGTGATGGAACAGAAGCTTTTGATAATAACGATACTGAAGCAGTTCATGAATTAACAGTTTTTTATATGGAAAGAGGTATGTCTGAGTCTAACTTAGAATTCTCATTTAACTTCCAAGAAATTGGTAATGAACTAGAGGTTGAAAAACAAGTTGATTATTCAGGTGTTAACACTGGGTTAGTTGCTCAGGCTGAAAAAGTATATGGTGCACACGAGTTTGATGGTACGGTTACTTATGGAGAAAGTGAAGCTAGTGCAACTAATCTAGCAACGCAAAAAGAATATACTAAATATGATAGTTCTACATCGTCTTCTAGTGTCTTGAACACTGGAACAGATGGTAAATTTAGTATAGCGGACAAAGATAAATTATCATTTGTAAATCAATATACTCCAGGTGATTATGTCAAAATTGTAGAATCTAATGCAGATGCTTATGATACTAGTTGGGTAGCTAAAGACATGACTAGTGGAGTTAACATAGCATCTTCTGCTGAAGGGTCAGATGATAAAGAGGCTATATTTAAGTATGAAAAAATAAGTGGAGAATTTTTTGATAAAACTCACGTTGGTGTAGTGTTTACCAATAAAATTAAGACTGGTGCATTTAACTTAAGTAAAGAAGTTTTAAATCCTGATAGTACGCCAGCTACTGATACTTCTCCATTTGAGTTTACTGTAGAAGTTAAACTTCCTGGTGAAACTGATTTTGGTGTATATCCTTTAACAGGTGTGCTTACAGATACTGATGGTTCGACATCTAACGCAGCACTTGATTCAAACGGCAAAATAAGTATTACTGATGGACAAAGCATTGAATTTACAGGTTTACCAATTGGTGCAGAGGTTTTAGTAACTGAAAGTGTAACATCTGGATATACTTGGGATGAGCAAATTAAAAGTGCTACAATTTCTACTACTGTAGTGGATATTGACTATGTTAATACTATATCTAATGCAAGTACAGTTTTAGAAGCTTATAAATACTTAAACGGTGAACTTTCAACTACACAATATGACTTCGAATTATTAGACGATGAAGGTAACGTAATTGCAGAAGCTAAAAATAGTGCAGTTGATGGTAAAATACAATTTACATCTGCTCTTACAGACAAGTTAACATTTGATGTAGATGATGTAGGAAATAATGTATTCTATATTAGAGAAAAAATTCCAGCTGTTCCAGACTCTAATACAGTTTATGGAACAGAAATTTATAAAGCTATAGTAAATGTTAGTACAGATGCATATGGTGCAATAGTTACAACTATGCCAGTGTATTTTGTACTTACTTCGGGCGAAATGCTTGGAAATGCAAATGAATACACAATAGTTCAAGAATATCCTGAAGTAAAATTCAATAATAAAAACATTGGTACTCTAACTGTTAATAAAGTTGACGAAAATAACGAACCTTTAACAGGCGCCAAGTTTAAATTAGTTCCAGCTACACTTGACCCGATGACTAGTGAATGGACATATACTGACGAAGACTTCAATACGGCTACAGAACTAGAAATAGTTAATCCTGATGGACAAATTATATTTACTAATTTAGAACTTGGTACATATTTTCTAGTTGAAACAAAAGCTCCAGAAAGTCATCAATTATTAGCTGAGGCTGTAGAAATCACTATTGATACTACAGATTTAAATCAAGTAATAAATGTAGAAGATCCTGGAAAACCTGATTTACCTGTTACAGGTGCTGATATTACTCCTTATATTATGTATATTGTAGCTGGTGGGTTTATATTGGTAGCAGGTGCATTATTCTTTATCTTTAGAAAAAGAATAGGAAAAACTAATTAAAATTTAAAGTTAAACTTTATATAATTTATCAAAAAAATAATATTTTTATCAAAGGAAGGATTTAAAATCATGAAAAGATTTACAACTAAAACAACTATGGCGTTAGTGCTTGTTATAGCTTTACTAATGTCAGCATTCTCAACAACTGTATTCGCAGCAAATGATCCACTTGTTGACGAATCAGAGCCAGTATCATTAACAATACATAAGTATGATGTTCCAGATGGTGGCACAGGTGCATATGACTTAATTGGAAACAGCAACGACGTTGCTAGTACAGAGTTAGATGTTCCTCCAACATATGAACCACTTGCAGAGGTAACATTTGCAGCTTATTTAATTGAAGATAATGCGGCTGGTAGAGCTTTTGAAGACCTATACAAAAACAAAACAGATATTCCAGATTCAGATATATACACTCCAGTTGGAACTGTAATTACAGATGCTACTGGTACAGCTACATTTGAAGATGATCAAAACGGTGGTGATATAGATCAAGGCAGATACTTAATCGTTGAAACAAAATCTCCAGACAAAGTTACAGCAAAATCTATGAATTTTGTAGTTGATTTACCTTATACAAACGTTGATCAAGAAACTTGGAATTACAATGTACACGTTTACCCTAAAAACTATACAATGTTAGGTACAGTTGTTTTAACAAAAACAATTGAAGGAGAAACTATCACAGCTGGGTTATCAGCTACATTTGATTTAGAAATGAAACAACCAGATGACACATATGCAGTAATTAAATCAGATTTAGTAACAGATGCAGCTGGTAAAATAACAGTTCCAAACCTATTAAAAGGTGATTACAGATTTGTAGAGACAGTTGCTCCAACAGGTTATGGTAAAGTTGATGCAAAATATTTTAGTATTACTAAAGATGCATCAGTTGAAGTAGTACAAGTTACTATAGACAATAGTAAAGAACCAGTTATTAACAAAACTGTTTCTAAAGATGGTGTTACATTTGGACCAGCTGCAAATGTAGACGCAGATGCTCCAGCTACATGGAAAATTTCTCCTGTAGTTCCAACTGACATTGCAACTTACGCTAAATATGTTGTTACAGACCAAATAGATTCAAGACTTATCTTAAATCAAGCATCAATTAAAGTAATGGCTGATGCAGCACAATTAGTAGATGGAGTTGATTACCAATTAGAAGTTACTGCAGATGATTTAATAACAATTACATTCATTTCTGATACTTTTGATGGTGGCAAAACAGCTTTAGACGGCGTAACTGAATTAAGTATCACATATACTACAACAATTGACATTACAGACACAACAGTGCTAGGTGTGAATATACCTAACCAAGCTCATTTAACATTTGACAATAGCTTTGATGTAGAAAAAACAGTAGATAGTGATGAGCCAGTTGTATATACAGGTGGTAAAAAATTCGTTAAAGTTGACTCTACTAATTCTGATATACATCTTGCAGGTGCAGAATTCGTAGTATATGCAACTGAAGCTGATGCTGAAAACGGTGTAAACCCAATAGTAACTGGTTTAGTTTCAGCTGCTGATGGTACATTTGAAGTTGTTGGTTTAGCTTACGGTGATTACTGGTTAGTAGAAACAAAAGCTCCAGCAGAATATCATCTAAATGATTCACCTATCTCGTTTACAGTAAATGCAACAAGCTATGATGATGATGATTCAACTACATATGACTTTATGGAAATTAAAAACGTTGAAAAACCAGACCTACCAATCACAGGTGGACAAGGTACATTAATGTTTACAATCATTGGTTTAGCATTAGTTGGTTTAGCTACTGTATTATTTGCTAGATATAGAAAATCAAGAAAAACTACTGTTTAATCTCTAATTGTTGTTAGAAGTCAAATAGTATTTAAAGTTTAATAAAATGACCCTTATTTGCATAGTGCAAGTAAGGGTCTATTTTTGCAAGTTTTTTAGTTTTTACTGACCAAAACATATATTATAGAGCGTTTTTAACAGTCATCTTAATCACCAATCATATTTAAAATTCATAAAATGATTAAGGGGAAAACCCTATTATTACGAATTTTAGGAGATGATAGTTTGAGTATGTATGGAAAATATAATGATTGTTCTTCATCATCTGAGCTAGAGAGGTTAAAAAATACAAAAACTAATCGCATCGATGCAAGTTGTAGAGCAGATGTTATTTCAACTTGTTTAACGCCGTGTGAATCATGTGTTTCTCATCATTGTAATAATGATGAATGTACATGTGATTGTAATAAAAGAGATGATACAGATTATTGTGAAAAAAGTTTGAAGTGTTGTGTTTGTTGTCCACCAGGGCCTAGGGGTGACATAGGGCCACAAGGTCCAGCAGGAGAAAAAGGAGACACAGGAGAGCAAGGAGCAAAAGGAGATACTGGAGCAACAGGGGCACAAGGACCAAAAGGTGACACAGGACCAATAGGTCCGTATGGTCCATCTGGAATACAAGGACCACAAGGTTTAACAGGAGCAACAGGTCCACAAGGTCCAGCAGGAGAAAAAGGAGACACAGGAGAGCAAGGAGCAAAAGGAGATACTGGAGCAACAGGGGCACAAGGACCAAAAGGTGACACAGGACCAATAGGTCCGTATGGTCCATCTGGAATACAAGGACCACAAGGTTTAACAGGAGCAACAGGTCCACAAGGTCCAGCAGGAGAAAAAGGTGACACAGGAGAGCAAGGAGCAAAAGGAGATACTGGAGCAACAGGAGCAACAGGTCCACAAGGTCTAGCAGGAGAAAAAGGAGACACAGGAGAGCAAGGAGCAAAAGGAGATACTGGAGCA
>CAYJGB010000028.1:0-24525 GCA_964369405.1 uncultured Eubacteriales bacterium | reverse complement strand
AACTTATCACGCAAGATTTTTTTTATGTTATCTAATTGTTGAAAATCTGTTAAACCATTGCACAATGCTTTATATATAATTTTAGCCTTGGCTTTGTTTTCGTTTAAATTTTCAAAATATATTTCTAAATCGCTTAATGACTGAGAATAAATATCTATCATATAAAGCTCCTAAATTAGTATAGTATTGTTTTAAATAATTCAACTGCTAAAAATCCACATAAAGAGCCTAATACAGTACCGGCGACGACATCAGTCAAATAATGAACCCTTAAATAAAGTCTTGAGAAAGCAATCAAACTAGCTAATATAAATATAGGTATTGAAATCAAAGGAAATGTAAATACCGTTACGGCAAATACAGAAAAGGACGAGGCAGTATGACCTGAGGGAAAAGAGTAATATTTTGGTTTTTCAATTACAAGTTCTTTTTCATCTAATTTGTGACAAGGTCTAATCCTGCAAACCAAGTGTTTAATTAAAACTTCACCAGTTAAATGAGTAAAAACTAAACCAACTAAAATATTACAACCTATCATACGAGTAGGTCTATGAATTAAGAGAGGAGCACATATAGCAAACCAAACTAAACCTTTGTCACCTAGTTTAGAAAAGAATTTCATAATAGTATTTCTTTTTTGAGATTGCAAAGTGCCAATCCAATGTATAACACGTTCATCTATATGTTGTATTTTATCAAACACAATAAAACCCCTTTTAAAAAACTTCATTACAAATTATAACATAAAAACAAAAATTTTTAAATAGGAAAGATGTAAAATATATTTGTAAAAATTAAAGTAATTTTATTACAAATAATTTATCGCTATTGAATATAAATAAAAATTAATATGTTTTTAGATGAATTGTAATGAAGTTTTATTTTGTTATAGAATTTGAATTTTGTTGTTATATATTCAAAAATTTAAAGTTAAGTATGAATTATATTTATTATTATAATAATCCGTCGATATATTCAAAGCTTACACCGACTGTAAATTCTGGTTTTATTTTAACTAAGTAAAGTTGTATCTCCAATATATCTTGTAAACTTATTTTGTTATCACCATTTACATCAGTAGCTTTAAAATCATTTCCAGTCAATTCGATTATTTTTGTTAAATGTTTACTTGCTTCCAATACATCATTTAAAGAAATTTTATTGTCAAATGTTGTATCTCCGTAAAGTCTAGTTACTGTTGATTTAAAATCAAACCCATTTTCAGTAGCATATGCGTATGCTGCACCGTCTTTTGAATTTGAATAAATAGTAAAGTTATCTTTTTTAATTGAATTATCAATAAATCCAACAGCTTGAATACCAATTGTTTCTACATTTTCAGGAATAAAAATACCTGTTAAAGAACAGTTAAAAAATGCGTTTGCTCCAATTGATTTTACTGAACTTGGGATATCTATAGCAAATAAGTTAGTACAGTTTTTAAACATAGAGCTTGGAATTGTTGTAGTATTTGGTGCTAAGGTAACATTTTCAAGTATACTACAATTTTCAAAAAGATTAGTACCCATATTTTCAATATTTGAAGTTAAAGCTGCAGTAGTTAAATCTTTACAATTTAAAAATGCATAATTTCCTATTGTAGATACAGTAGATGGAATTGTAACGCTTGTTAATTTAGAATTAGCAAAAGCGTAATTTCCAATTGATGTTATTGTACTAGGAATAACAACAGATGTTGAAGTAACAGCTACAAAAGCGTTATTGTCAATAGATACTGGTATAGCATTACCAATAGTTTCTGGTATATTGATAATTTCAGGATATTCTTGATTTGGTAAGTTTTCTACGTCCATAAAACCATCTATTCTAAATGTAGTTAGCATTTGGTCTAAGTACGAAAAACGAAAGCCTGTTTCAAAATCATCAAAAGTACCATAAGTTTTTTCCTCAGCAGAAACTGGTGTGATAACCGCTAGAGCTGACATTAAAATTACTAGACTTAAAACGATTGATATAATTTTTTTCTTATTCATATAAAATTCCCCTTTTTATTTTTTTAAAAAATTTATTTTAAGCATTATTTGGAACAGCTGTTTGAGAAAATAATACTTCAAATTCTTCAGAATTAAGACCACTTTGAGATGTATCTAAGTTGTTTAATGACTTAAATTGTTGTACTGCTTGTTCAGAAATTTCTCCATAATATCCAGTGATATCATTTTCTCCCCAGTAACCAAGAGATTGAAGTCTAGTTTGAACAGCAAAAACATAATCATCGCTATCACCAACTTGTATATTGATATCTTCTGTAATTGTGATATCATATTGAGTTAAAATATCTTGTGGTGATAATTCGTTAGTAACACCTTCTATATTTTCATACATTATTTCACTTAGTGATATAACATCTTCTTCCAATGTTTTACCTTGTCTAAACATTAATTTATCATCGTACTCATAAACATTTTTATTTTTAACAGCACTCATATTTTTATATTTAGCACCTGTCATAATTTCATCTTTTAAACCTATGTCACAAAATATGTAGTCTGGATTTGTTTGCACTATATTATCTATTGTATACGGTATAGAGCCACCGTCAAAGAATTCAATAGCCACATTAATAGCACCTGCAGATGAAAGTATTTCTGATTGATACATATCATCTGTTATAATATTGTCTTCTAAATCTACAAGGTAACACGCAGTTGGTGTATAATTAGTTTTTGGTAAACTTGCAGTATATTCATCAATATCATTTAATATTTTATTAGCAGTACTTGCACCTTGTTCTTTGCCATTTTCTTTTCCTATTAAGATAGAACATACATTTTGATAAAGAGAAATTAATTCCTCATCACTATCAGCCGGCAACATCTTGAACACAGTAACATCAGCATTTATTAGCTTATTGTAAACATCACCATCTAAGTCAGAGTTTGCAAAAACAACGTCTGGAGATAAAGTTGTAATTTCTGATATAGTAGGTTTTGTACTAGAACCAATAGAAGGAACTTCTTTAATCTCTTCTTGAGTACAATCATCACTTTTTGCAATAATTACATCAACATACTCATTAGCAATCATAACATCTGCAATGTTATCAGATAATACAACTACTCTTTCTGGCTTGTATTCTACAGTACTATGTCCAATTTGGACAGGAAAGTCAGTGTCTGTGGTTGGCGTGTTAGCAGTATTGCATGAAGTTAAAGTGAATATCATACAAATAGCTAAAGTAATAGCTAAATGTTTTTTTGTCATAAAAAATTTACCCCTTTTAAAATGTTTTAAATGTTTAATAGTTTACTTAAATTTAAGTGTATTTATAAATTGCTTTGCTGTTCTAGGTGAGCGACCGCCTTTTTGTAAAGCCCATCTTTCAGCAAGAGCAAAAAGTTCTTTTTCGTCTTTATCAATCTCTTTTTGAATTGCAAGAGATTTTACAATGTTTAGATACTGTGTTTTATTAGGAGAAGAAAAATTCACTGTTAGTCCAAATCTATCTGATAGCGATAAACTTTCTTGTATAGTGTCATTTCTATGCAGTTCATCACCGTGCCTGTCAGAAAAATTCTCCTTAACTAAATGACGTCTATTTGAAGTTGCATATATCAATGTGTTGTTAGGTTTTGAGGCAAGTCCTCCTTCTAGTAGTGCCTTTAAAGATGCATAAGTATCATCTTGTTTTTGAAAAGATAAGTCATCGATAAAAATAATGAATTTCATAGGGATATTGGCTATTTTATCGACAATAATTGGAAAATCACATAGTCTTTCTTTTGGTATTTCTATCATTCTTAATCCATTTTTATAGTGCTTGTTTAGTATAGCTTTTACGGTAGAAGATTTACCAGTGCCTTTATCACCATATAATAAGCAGTTATTTGCACTTGTATTGTTTAAAAAAGAAACAGTATTTTCTAGCACTAAGTTTCGTTGGTATTCGTACTCTTTAAAGTCAGATAATTTAACGGTGTCTGGATATTTAACAGGTGTTATATTTTTATCTCTCCAAATAAATGCTATATATTTAGCAAAAATGCCATAACCGTTATCTTTATTAAAATTTATAATTTTACTAATGAAAAGTGTGCTATCTATCTTAATTGAGTTGTTTTTCCAGTTCGGTAAATACTGTCTAATTTCTGCTAACTCATCTTTATTTGAATAAGCATTAAATATGTCATCTGGAGTAATATTTGAAATTTGTAGTAAAATATCAAGTTCAGTTTTTACTATAGATTGTATGCTTTCTGGTAAGTTTTGTACATTGTTTTTAGTTGCTTCTAATGTGAATATATTTTCGTCATATAGAATTGTTTGATTTACGTAACCTGAAAAATCATCTTGATATCCTGTTTGAACTAACATGGAATAAAAATTACTCCAAGAGTTAATAAATTCTTGATTGCTTGAAGTTGTAGAATTTAGCAGTTTATAAAAAGCAGATATTATCTCATCACTTATAACGTTTTTATATATTGAAATACTAGATAATAATAGTGCATATCTTTTAGTTGAATTCATTTATAATAATCCTTCTTTAAATTGAATTTACATATAAAAAATTACTAGTTAAAGCCCTTAAATCGTAATTTTATTATTTAAAATATATCATTTTAATGAGTTTTTGTCAATGAAATTATGATATATGAATGTTTTGACAGAATATATTTGTAGTATTTAACGTTTTTCAACATTGTATTTTTTAATTCCCTGTGTATATACGTTATTCCCTAAACTATCTATAGCTACTATACATGGAAAATCACACACTTCATATTGTCTTATAGCTTCTGTCCCTAAATCTTCATAACAAAGTAGTTTTTCGCTCACTACACTTTTAGCTATTAAGGCAGCAGCTCCACCGATTGCTGCAAAATATACAGCTTTATTCTTAATTATTGAGTTTATTACTTCTTTGTTTCTTTGTCCTTTGCCTATTATTCCTTTAAGACCTAAATCTAGCAATGCTGGTGTATACTTGTCCATTCTATAGCTTGATGTAGGCCCACATGGTCCAACTGCATAACCTTCTTTTGCAGGAGCAGGCCCTACATAATAAATAGTTTCATTTACTATATCTATAGGTAGGGGCTTGTCTTCGCAGATTAGTTCGTATAATCTTTTATGGGCTGCATCTC
Source organism: uncultured Eubacteriales bacterium (assembly GCA_964369405.1). GTDB lineage: Bacteria > Bacillota > Clostridia > Oscillospirales > Acutalibacteraceae > CAYJFG01. Next base: position 19,417 of record CAYJGB010000028.1, on the reverse strand, counting down.
TACCTGTTATCATTTTACCCGTTAAAAGTATACTTTCTCCGGCTCTTAAATTTACTATATCTTCATATTTTAATGGAAGTGTAATTTTTTTCATAACTTTTCCTCTATTTCATTTGATAATCATATTAAATTGTTGTGCTCTTATGTCTAGCAGCGTGACAACATATATTTACAGCTACTGGCATACCTGCTATATGTGTTGGATATGTTTCTATGTTTACACCTAGAGCAGTTGTGCTTCCACCTAATCCAGCAGGCCCAATACCCATTTTATTTATATCTTGTAAAAGTTCTTCTTCAAGCTCTTTATAACGTATGTCGCTATTAAAAGTATCAATATTTCTAAGAGTTGCCTTTTTTGCTAGTTGAGCTGCTTTTTCAAATGTTCCCCCAATACCAACACCCACCACTATTGGTGGACATGGGTTAGGGCCGGCAATTCTAACAGTGTCTAATACAAAATCCTTAACACCAGTAATTCCAGATGATGGTGTTATCATTTTAATTGCAGACATATTCTCACTACCAAAACCTTTACCACCAACTAAAAATGATATTTTATCTCCAGCTACCACATCGGTATATATAACAGCAGGAGTATTGTCTTTAGTGTTTTTTCTATCAAATACAGGGTCATCAACTACACTTTTTCGTAAATACCCTTCTTCGTATGCTTGTCTAACACCTTCTTCAACGGCATCTTTAAAAGACATACCCTCAACACAGACTTTATCGCCATACTCTACAAAAATAACAGCCATTCCAGTATCTTGACAAATTGGTAAATTTTCATCTCTAGCTATTTTATTGTTTTCAATAAGTTGTGCTAAAACATTTTTACCTACATCAGATTTCTCTGTTTTAGTACATTCAAAAAGTTTATTAGATATATCGTCCCCAATATAGTAATTACAATCTAAAAACAATTGTTTTACAGTTTCGACAATCAATTGAGAATTAATAACTCTATAGTTATGATTATTCATATTTTAATAACGCACCTTTCAAAATTTTACATATATCTATTAGTATAGCCCCCATAAGTGATTTTTTCAAGTAAAATATCAAGATTAAGAGTAAAATTATATATCTTAATAAAATCAAATAAATACATAAATTTAGATAAAATTAAGCAAACTATAGTAAATTTTAATTTTACATATATTAAACACGATTTAGTTAAAATGCATAGTAAAGAGTTTAATATATCACAAATATATAGTAAAAAATAAATTTGTTCACAGTTTGTTCATAATTTATTTACAATTTGTTCATACTTTGTTCATATTTATGGACTGGTAAAGTGTTACAATTTATAAGATAGTGTGGTATAGTATGCTTAAATGATAATTTTTATGGAAATAAAGGATGTTCCTCTTTATGAGATTTTTTAATGATGTTAAATCATATTTAAACTATTCAATATATTCTGCTAAAGCAGAACTTAAATCAGAAGTTTCTAATTCTCACTTGAGCTGTTTGTGGTGGGTTTTAGACCCGTTGCTTTTTATGCTAGTATATTCTTTTGTTGTGAGTATCGTTTTTGGTGCTTCTCAAGACCATTTGCTTGTGTTTGTTTTTATAGGTTTAACAGTTTGGACCTTTTTTAGTAAAGTTATTACTGCAAGCGTTAATTTAGTAGTTAAGCGAAAGAGTATTATTGCTAGAATTTATGTACCTAAGTTTGTTTTTATTTTTACTAAAATGGGAGTTCACCTATTTAAAATGGGCATTTCATTAGTTTTAGTATTTATTCTTACTATATTTTCTGGTGTTACGTTTACTTTTTATATGTTTTACTTAATACCGATTTTTATAACTTTGTTTGTTATTTGTTTTGGAGCAAGCACAATATTAATGCACTTAGGTGTGTTTATTGGAGATTTTAAAAATATTATTACTGTTGTACTAAAATTGTTTTTTTATACTTCAGGTGTATTTTATTCAATCCCTGATAGAATTTCTGGTAGCTTATCAAATTATTTGCAACCAGATATGGTTGATTTAGTAGTATTTTTAATGTTAAAAGCTAATCCAATTGCGTTTTTAATGGATCAATCAAGATTAGTATTAATATACAGCCAGAATCCAGATTTTTTATATTTATTGATATGGTTTGCAATAGGAATTGTTTTATCAATTATTGGAGTTAATTTAATTTATAGACACGAAAACACATATGTAAAGGTGATTTAAAGTGATAGCAATTAAAGTTAGAGATTTACGTATTAGTTATATGACTATGAAACCTAAATCGATTAGAGAAATTTTTAAAAGAGATAAGAGAGATAAGTTTGAAGCTGTTCGAGGAGTTAGTTTTGATGTTGAACAGGGTCAAATTGTTGGAATTATCGGTAAAAATGGTAGTGGTAAATCCACTTTGCTTAGAGCGTTAGCAGGTGTTTTTTCTGCTAATAGTGGAACTATTGATACTGGTGATATGTCTATTTCTCTTTTGGCTATCGGAGTAGGATTTCAAAAAGAGCTTACTGGTAGAGAAAATATATTTTTATCAGGGCTTTTAATGGGTTTTAGCGAAGAACAGATAAAAGCAAAATTAAATGAGATAATTGAATTTTCTGAAATAGAAAAATTTATTGATAAGCCAGTAAAAACGTACTCAAGTGGAATGTACTCGAAATTAGCGTTTTCCATTACGGCAGTAATGGACACGGATATAATTTTAATAGATGAAGTGCTAAGTGTAGGCGATGCACGTTTTAAGAAAAAAAGTTATGCTAAGATGGAGTCTTTAATAAAAGACAAAGAAAAAACTGTAATGATAGTATCTCATAATTTAGATACTATAAAAAAACTTTGTAAGTCAGTTATATGGATACATGAAGGAGAGCTTAAAATGCAAGGTGAAACTAAAAATGTTTTATCGGCATATAGCGAATTTATGAACATTTAGATAAGTATGAACAATAATATTAATAAAATAGCTCGAGAGGATTGTTAAAATGAGTAAAAAAAGAATTGCTGTAGTAGGATTATATTCTATACCAAATATGGGTGATAAGATATTATGTGAAGCTACTCAGCATTTGATAAAAAAAATTGAGGGTAGAGTTGATATTGTAGAAGTAGATGTTAGCCCAAGAAACTCAAAAATATGTGTTAGTTCATTTGAAAGATTTAAATATGGTGTATCAAGAGTAATGAACAAAGTAGCTAGTAAAATATTTGCATATAAAAACAAATCAAAATTCAGATATAATTTTGAATATTTACTATGGTACTTGAGATTAAATTCATATTTTAATAGAAAATTAAGCAATGTTGATGCAATAGTTTTTGCTGGCGGAGGTTTTATAAAATTCAGAACACAAGGTTTGAATTATTATGTAGAACTTATAGTGAAGATTGCAAAAAAACACAATATACCTGTTATGTTTAACGGTTGTGGCATAGAGGGATATGATGATGACGATATAAGATGTAATAGATTAAAAGCAGTTTTGAATGAAGATGTAGTTAAAGTTGTTACAACTAGAGATGATGTAGATACACTTCAAAATAAATATATTACAAATAAAAATACATTGACCAGCAGAGTAGGTGACCCTGCGTTATGGACACCAGAATGTTATAGAATTAAAAGAAATGAAAATCGAACAGTGGTAGGTATTAATATAATTAGAGGCAAAATATTTACTGATTATGGTAATACACTTACACCAGACCAATTGCGTAATTTTTATTTAAATTTGATAGAAGAGATAGACAGACGTGGCTGGGATTGGGTGTTGTTCTCTAACGGAATGACTAGTGACCAAGTAGAAGGTAAATTATTATTAAAAGCTTTAGGAAAAAATGTTAATGAAAAGTTATTAGTAAGTCCTAAAACAAGTGAAAAAATGCTTAGTTATATTGTTAATTTTAAGGGCATTTTTGGTGCAAGACTTCATGCTGATATTACATCTTATTCTTTAGATGTTCCAGTTGTAGCTTTCGATTGGAGTGAAAAAACATTAATTTTCTCACAAATAATAGGAAAACCTAATAATTTCTTTAATGAGAAAAAATTAAATGTTAAAAAAATAGTTGATGCTATGGAAAGAAGTTTTACAGAAGAATATGATGTAGAAATAAGAGACCAATTAAAAAACTTAACTGTAGAATATTTAACGAAGTTTTTATCAATGGTGAAAGTAAATGAAAATAGAGCTGAAGAAATTACCCCATCTAAAAAAATAACACTTAAAGGTTGTTATTGGTTAGTTAGAAGAAAGATAAAACAAGTTAACCTAATTAACTATAGTAAAAAAATAGCAAATAATTCCAGAGTTAAAGATAATAAAATTGTTTTCTTAACTTTTCAAGGAGAATATACTTGTAATCCTAAAGGGATTGCACAAGAGATACTAAAACAAGATTTACCTTACGATATTGTGTGGGCAATTCTGCCTAAAAACAACTTTGCACCATTTCCGACTTCTTTTAGGTTTGTAAAAGTTGGCTCAAAAGAATTTTATAAAGAGATAGCTACTGCTAAAATTGTAATTGATAATACTAACACATTACAAAGAAGAGGTGTAACTAAAAATCCTGAACAAGTATGGATTCAAACATGGCATGGCTCACTAGGTATAAAAAGATTAGATGGTGATATAGTTAAAAATAATCAATGGGAAGAAATTAGAATTAACTGTGAAAAGAACACTGACTATTTAATTTCTAACAGTGATTTTGAAACAGAAGTTTTTAATACAAGCTATTGGAAAGGTGTACCTGTTTTAGAATATGGACATGCAAGAAACGATATTTTGTTTAAAGATGAAAATTCTGATGAATATATCAAAGCCCATGAAAAAATATGTAACAGATATGGAATAAATAAAAATCAAAAACTATTTATTTACGCACCTACACATGGCGATGGAAAAGAAATGCCACTTGCTGAGTTTAATTTTAGTGGGTTAAAACAATCTCTAGAAGAAAAATTTGGTGGAGAATGGATTATTTTAATTAGATTACATGCTAGATTAAAAAGAAAGAATATCGATAATGAAATTACTTCTGATATGTATGGAAAAGTTATAAATGTGTCAGATTATCCAGATATGCAAGAGCTACTTTTAGTTTGTGAAAGCGGTGTAACAGATTACTCAAGTTGGATATTTGACTTTGTACTACGTAGAAAACCAGCGTTTTTATTAACAGAAGAAGTAGATGATTATGAAAAAGACAGAGGTTTCTACTATGACTTAAGAGAAACACCTTTCCCAATAGCTAGTACAGTAGAGGGCTTGTTAGAAAAAATTAAGTCATTTGATGAGTCAACTTATGATGCTAAAATTGATAAATTTTTAGCAAAAAGAGGTTGCTACGAAGACGGAAACGCTAGTAAAAGAATCGTCGATAAGTTAAATGAAATTTCAGGTGTAACTCCTAAATACAAATAATAGTTTAGAAGGAGAAAATTATGATTAAAAAAATTGCAATTATTTTTGCTGGTGGAACAGGAACTCGTATGGGGAACGATGGAAAGCCAAAACAATTTTTAGTAGTAGATGGCAAACCTATTTTTATTCATACATTAAAGCATTTTGAAAAGCACAACGAAATTGATGAAATATATGTTGCTATGAAAGAAGAATATATAGATACTACTAAAGAGCTTTTAAAAGAGTTCAATTTAAGTAAAGTAGTTAATATTGTGCCTGGTGGAAATACTGGACAAGACTCAATTTATAGAGCTTTAAAGGCTGCTAAAGAAAATAATGATGACGATGCTATTGTGTTAATTCACGATGGTGTTAGACCGCTTATATCAAAAAATCTTATTACTAAAAATATTCGCAGTGTTGAGCAATATAATTCTGCAATTACTTCTACTTCTTGTGTAGAAACAGTTATTATTAGTGAAGATGAGAAAAAAATTAAAGATGTTCCTAATAGAGAAAACACTTATTTTGCACAAGCACCACAGAGCTTTAGATTAGGTGATATTATTGCATTACATGAAGAGGAACGCAAACTAAATATACCGTATGAAAATGTGGTTGATTCTTGTACTTTATGTAAAAAATATGGGAAAGACATTGTTTTAGTAGAGGGAGAGAGAGGTAATATTAAAATTACTACTCCTGAAGATTACTTTTTATTTAAAGCTTTATTAAATTACAGAGAAAGTTTAGATGTATTTAGATAATTTCTAATGCAGATAGGGTGCAGTGTATGTTTGATGTATTACGTGAAGATTTAAAAGAGATAGTAGCTTATAATAAAATAGACTGGGAAAAGTTTTGCTCTAGTAAAACAATTTTAATTACTGGAGCTACTGGACTTGTAGGCTCATTTTTAGTTAAATCGTTAGCAGAAATTTCAAAAGCAAATAATTTGAATATGAAAATTTTAGCAATGGTAAGAGATAGCAAAAAAGCAAATGTTGTTTTTAGTGATTATCTTAAATATGTAAGTTTTATTACAGCTGATTTAAATGAAAAAATCACTGTAGATTGTGATATTGATTATATTATCCATGGGGCTAGTATCACTAATTCTAAAGAGTTAGTGACAAATCCAGTGGGTACTATTGATTTAGCAGTTTTAGGTACTAAAAATATTTATGAATTAGCTAGAACTAAAAACGTTAAATCAATAGTTTATTTATCTTCAATGGAAATGTACGGAAAAGTTGAAAGTAATAATAGAATACGAGAAGATGAGTTAGGATATATTGATAACTTATCTGTTCGCAGTTGTTATTCTGAAGGCAAAAGAATGGTTGAAAATATGAGCGTTTCATATTATTCTCAATATAATTTGCCTATTAAAATTGCAAGATTAGCTCAAATTTTCGGTGCTGGTGTAAGCATCGAGGAGAGTAGAGTTTTTGCTCAATTTGCAAAAAGTTTGATTAATCAAGAAGATATTGTGCTTCATACAAATGGAGAATCTTTTGGTAATTATTGTTATACAAAAGATTGTGTACTAGGGATTTTAACTATTTTGTTCAAAGGTAATGTAGGAGAAGCCTACAATGTTGTTAATGAAAACAATAGTATGATGATTAAAGATATGGCAAAACTTATTGCTGATATGAGTAACGGTAAAACTGAACTAGTTTTTGATATTCCACAAAACGATTTAGAGTATGGATATGCACCACCTACAAAATTATTGTTAAGTTCTGAAAAAATAAATAAGTTAGGTTGGAGTGCAACGGTAGATTTACAGGAAATGTATAAAAGATTGATTAATAGCTGGGGTTATGAAGTGTAATTTTAAAGTAGAAACAGTATTTAAGAGGTGTATATTCTATGAGAAATTTAAATAAAGAAGTAATGTTTATTAAACCGATTTTTAAACAAAAAATATGGGGTGGCAACAAACTAAAAGAAGAGTTTGGTTTTGATGTTCCATTCGAAAATGCTGGAGAATGTTGGGGGATAAGTGCTCACCCTGAGGGAGAGTGTGTTATTTCTTCTGGGCGATTAGAGGGAAAGAAATTGTCAGATGTGTGGAAAGAACATCCTGAAATTTTTGGTAAAAAAGAGGTTGAATATAATTTTCCATTGCTAGTTAAAATAATTGATGCTAAAGAAAATTTGAGTGTGCAAGTTCACCCAGATGACAACTATGCATTTATGTACGAGGACAAACAGCGTGGAAAAACTGAATGTTGGTATGTTTTAAGTTGTGATAAAGATGCAAATATCATTATTGGACATAACGCTAAAGACAGTGCAGAAATGAAAAAAATGATAGAAAATAAAGAATGGGATAATTTTTTAAGAGTGATACCTGTACAAAAAGGTGATTTCTTTCAAATAGAGCCTGGAACAGTACACGCAATAACAAAAGGCACAGTAATTTTAGAAATACAACAAAGCAGTGATTTAGTATATAGAATATATGATTATGATAGACTAGAAAACGGTGTGCCTAGACAGCTACATCATAAACAGTGTGAAGATGTAATAGTAGCACCACAAGTTGCTAAAGTTAAGCCAACACCGATTATAACAAGAGAAAATTGCAACATTATAGCTAATCTAGTGAAGTGTGAGTATTACAAAGTAATTAAGTACGATATAAAAGAAGAATTAGATGTAGAAATGCCTAAGAATTATATTTTAATGAGTGTAGCACAAGGAAGTGGAACATTTGACGGTATACCTATAAAACAAGGCGATAATTTTATAGTTCCATATAAATATGGTCCATTCACACTTGATGGAACAATGACAATATTGAGAGCAGAAGAGTAAAACAGTTGAACAAAATAAAAAAGGTGCAGTAGCACTAAGATTAATATTAACAAGTATTTGAAGGGGAGCATTCCATATGCTCCCGTTAATTTTGCAGAAAAATAAAAATGCTAATTATTATTCTATTTTACATTGTGCTATATATATAAACAACGGGCGAAAATGGATTTCGCCCCTACAGGTTTGTTGTTCTATTTTACATTGTGCTATATATAAACAACGGGATTGTATAATTGATGAACAATTTTCTAAATGCGACAGCCTCCTTTTAAAGTCTGAAAAATTATGGCATAAGAATAAATAAAGTACAAATAAGCAGATAAATTAATTTGCATTATTAGTTAAAATGCAAGAAATTAAAATAAAACTTGCATTTTAACACAAAAAGCATTAAAATATTATAAGATATAATAAAAATGTGAATTTTAGTTAGGAGAATATACCATGAATAGTTATTTGAATTTAAGTCGTGAAGAGCTACTTAACAAACAAAACGAGCTTAACAAACAATACGAAGAGTTTAAGTCAAAAGGGCTAAAACTAGATATGTCAAGAGGAAAGCCAGGAGAAGAACAATTAGTTATTTCTTTACCAATGCTTGATTTAGTTGGCAGTGAGAGTAAATGCGAAAAATATGATGGTGTAGATTGCAGAAATTACGGTGTAGTAGATGGTTTACCTAAAGCAAAACAATTATTTGCAGATTTAATGGAAGTTGAATCAGATGAAGTTATAGTTGGAGGTAACTCTAGCTTAAATATGATGTTTGATACAATTACACATATGATGACAGTAGGACTAGCAGGGTGTAAACCTTGGGGACAACTTGAAGAAGTTAAGTTTTTATGTCCAACACCAGGGTATGACAGACACTTTGCAATAACAGAATATTATGGCATTAAAATGATAAATATACCTATGACAGACAACGGACCTGACATGGATATGGTAGAAGAATATGTAAATAACGATAGCACTGTAAAAGGTATATGGTGTGTTCCAAAATATTCTAACCCACAAGGAATAACATACTCTAATGAAACAGTTACTAGATTTGCTAAGTTAAAACCAGCTGCAAAAGATTTTATAATTATGTGGGATAACGCATACTGTGTACATGATGTTACAGATACACCAGACACACTTCTTAGCATAATGGACGAGTGCAAAAAATATGGTAATGAGAATTTACCTATAATCTTTAGTTCAACATCTAAAGTTACTTTCCCAGGAGCTGGAGTTGCTGCAATGGCATCATCAAAAGCAAATATTCAAGTATTTAAAAATCGTTATCAATTACAAACAATCGGTTATGATAAAATAAATATGATACGTCATATCGAATTTTTAAAAGATGTAGATGGCGTAAAAGAACATATGGCTAAGCATAAAGATATATTAGAACCACGCTTTGAAGCAGTTCTTACTCAACTAAACAACGAATTATCAAACACAGGAGTTGCAAATTGGGCAGTTCCTAACGGTGGATACTTTGTAAGTGTTGATGTTTTAGAAGGTTGCGCTACTAATGTTGTAGGGCTTTGTAAAGAAGCAGGTGTAGTGCTTACATCAGCAGGAGCAACATACCCATACGGAAAAGACCCTAAAGACAGCAATATACGTATTGCACCAACATTCCCATCAGTAGAAGAGTTAAACCTTGCTATGGAATTATTTTGCTTATGTGTTAAAAAAGCAGCTGTAGATAAACTTTTATGTCAATAAAATTAGTTAAATATTATTACAAATATACAAATTTGCATAATTAAAGCATTAATATTCCTAATTTCCATTGACTTTTTACAAAAAAAAACATATAATTACTCTGTTATGTCTGTAATTTAAAAGATACAACAGAGTTTTTTATTGAACAGATATTTTATTATTGGCATTGGAGGAAAAGAGAATGAAACGTGTTTCAAAACCAGTCTTTTTTATCGTTGCCATCTTAATCCTAGCATTAGGTTATACATCAGTATTTGGTGTATCAACATTGTACGGAGATATTACAACAACCATTATAAAAGGTGTAGGTGATATAAGATGGGGCATAGACATCAGAGGTGGAGTAGAGGCTACTTTTAAACCAGCTGATGGAGTTGATGCTACTGACGAACAACTGGAATCAGCAAAAGCTATTATAGAAACAAGACTTGTTTCTAACAACATTACAGATTACGAACTTTATCAAGATTCAGCAACAGATAGTATAATCTTACGCTACCCTTGGAAAGAAGACGAAACTGAGTTTGACCCAGAGAAAGCAATAGAAGAAATTGCAGCAACAGCTCAGCTTACTTTTAGACCTGGTAACAGTTATGAATCTCAAGATATCGATTCAAATGGAGATATAGTATATAAAACTCCAACAGGCGACACAGAAGAGATTTTAATGGACGGTTCTAATGTTAAGAGCGCACAAGCAGGAATAACTACAGACGAACAAACAAACACTCAACAATATGCAGTCTTTTTAGAATTAAATGACCCTGTAATTTTTGAAGAAATTACAACAGAATATCTAAATCAAATTGTATCTATTTGGATGGACGATATTATGATATCTGCTCCATCTGTAAACACTGTTGTTACTGACGGTGTGTGTACAATTTCTGGTGACTTTACAGCTGAAGAAGCTACTGACTTAGCACTTAAAATCAATGCGGGTGCATTACCGTTTGAACTAGAAACTACTGGATTTGGTTCAATCAGCCCAACTCTTGGAGAGTCTTCGTTAATAGCTATGACTTATGCAGGTATTATAGCATTAATCTTAATAGCTTTATTTATGATTATTAACTATAGATTACCAGGGTTTATTGCTGTTCTAGCTTTAATAGGACAAGTTGCTATTTCACTAGCGGCTATTTCAGGATACTTTACAGTATTCCCAAGCTTTACAATGACCTTGCCGGGTATAGCCGGTATCATACTATCCATAGGTATGGGTGTTGATGCCAATATTATTACGGCTGAGCGTATTAAAGAAGAGCTTAGAAATGGTAGAACACTTGACAGAGCGATTGATAAAGGTACTAAAAATTCATTCTCAGCTATCTTCGATGGTAACATAACAGTTGTAATTGTTGCATTAATCTTACTATTAGTATTTGGACCTACTAATATATTATCAACTTTCTTTGGCCCATCTACAACAGGTACAATTTATGCATTTGGTTACACTTTACTAGTAGGTGTTATTTCTAACTTTATTATGGGTGTAGGTGCATCTAGATTAATGCTAAAATCTATTTCCGGATTTAAAGGATTACGTAAAAACTTCTTATTCGGAGGTGCAAAAAAATGAATGTAAAAATTAGAGATTTTGTTGGTAAATATAAAATATTCTTTGGTATATCTTTAGGTATATTTGCAATAGGTATCATATGTAATGTTATATTTGGTACTACACTTGCTATCGAGTTTACTGGTGGTGCAATTATTGAATATGCTTACACTGGTGAAATTAATGAAGATGAGTTAAAAGATTTTATCCAAGAAGAAACAGAAACACAAGTTTCATTTAATGTAAGTCAAAACATTATTGCTGGCGAAAGCCAAGCTGATGCAGGATATAAAGTATCAGTACAATTTGCAGGCGATGATGCTATCGATTTAGAAACACAAAAGACTTTAACAGATGCATTACAAGAAGAATATCCAGATAACAACTTTGTTGAAAACGAAACAAGGTCTGTAGAATCTTCTATGGGTTGGAGATTCTTTGCTAAATGTATAACAGCTGTATTAGTAGCTTGTGTGTTAATGGTGCTTTATGTAACATTTAGATTTAAAAAGATTAACGGTCTGTCTGCTGGTATGATGGCTTTAGTAGCTTTATTCCACGACGTATTAATAGTATACTTCACATTCGTAATTTTAAGAATGCCAATTGACTCAAACTTTATCGCAGTTGTACTTATGATATTAGGTTACTCGCTAAATGATACAATTGTTATCTATGATAGAGTGCGTGAAAACAATGCTATAGAAGGTGGACAAATAGCGCCTACATTACTATTTAACAAATCTGCATCTCAAGTATTAAGAAGAACAATATGTACTTCTATAACAACTCTAACAGCTATCAGCTGTGTATATGGTGTTGCACTATACTTTGGTTTAGATTCTGTAATATCATTTGCATTACCAATGATGATAGGTGTTGTATCAGGTTGTTATTCATCAATTTGTATAGCAGGTCCATTATGGGTAAAATGGCAAGAGCGTAAAATTGCAAAACCAAAAGCCGATAAAAAATAATATAAATTAAATAAAGAACATAGCCTCATTTTCAGATTAGTTTTGAAAATGAGGTTTGTTTATTTGTTAATTTAATTTTTTGAAATAGCCTATAAACATTTACGTTTTTTGGTTGTGTTACTTTTATATCTATTAACTTGACATTTACTTAAAATCAACTAAAATATATATATGGCATTTAAATTTTATTAAATGCAGTTTGATATGTGATAGTTGTATTGAAGTATTAATATTTTACAAATATTAAGAAACAATATACCAAATGCTATATTATATAGCTCTTTTTAATTTATGTTAGGGGTGATTTTGTGAACTATAAAGTTAGTGAAGTTTTAAACCTTGAATTTTATGATGAAGTAAATGTAATATCAAATTCTAATGCAGTAGATTGGGATAAACTCAGCTCTAATACTATATTGATAACGAAGGCAAGTGACTTCATAGGATTTTATTTGACATTATCATTTTTAAATCGTAATGACTTGTATAATAATAAAATTAATATCATAGCTTTAGTAGATGACTTAAGTTATGCAAAAGATAAGTTTTCTGTTTTGTTTAGTAGAGATGATATTGTGTTTTTACAGCAAGATTTATCTTGTAAAATGGAAATTAATGAAAAGGCAGATTATATCATTTATTTAAATTCAAAGAAATTATCTGATGAAGTTGTAACTTCAGTTTTAGATAACACCTACTTTATTTTAAACTATGCAAAAGAACGTGATTGCAAATCTTTATTATATGTATCTAGTGCATCAGTTTATGGTAAGTTATATAATAGTAAAAAATTTATTAGTGAAAACGATATAGGGTACTTAGAACACACAGTAATTGAGAATAATTATGCTTTCTCAAATAGATGTGCTGAATCGTTATGTGTAAGGTTTAATGAAGAGTTTAATACAAATGTTAAAATAGTAAGACCAGATGTAGTTTATGGTGTATACGATGATAAGACAGATAAAGAGTTGTTCTATTTTAGTGGAATTGATAAAAATAAGGATAATATAAATGATATATCATTAAAAATAAATTCAACGCAGTATAACTCATATTGTTATGTAACTGATGCAGTTATTTCATTTTTATTAGTTTTGTTAAATGGAAAAAATAGTTATCCTTATAATATTAGTAATCATAATTCAATACTTAAAAATGAGGATTACTATATGATTTTCTCAAACTGTTTTGAAAATAAAAATGTTTCTAGTGTAGATATTAGCAATGATTTTGATGTATTTACATCACCACTATCACCTAATCCAAATGCTCTTGATAATTCAAGACTTTCTAACTTAGGTTATACACCAACAGTGAACATCAAAAATGGGCTAGAAAAGGCGATAAAGGTATTTAGAGAACGTATTAAATAGTAAAGTTGGTTATATATGAATTTTAAAGAACTATTAAGTGAGTTTCAATACGATTGGGCAATTTCTCCGGCACTTAGAAAGAAATTTCCTAAAGATAAATTTTTAAATAAAAGTATAGTAGTTGCTAGTGAGTTTGAAAATTCAGCTAGTTGTTTGCTGTACTCTTTGTTTACTATAAATGATTTACGCTCACTTAATATGAAAATTATATTTATAAGTAAAGATAGCACTACTGTTAACAGTAAAATACAAGTGTTGTTAAGCAGAAATGATTTTAAGTTTTATTCAATTAACCAAATTGAAAATAATTTAGATTTTGATAAAATAGATTACTTTGTTTACACAGGTTGTTGTAATTCAAAAATTGAGAATTCAACTGATTTTTTTATGAGTAGAATTGATTTTACTAATAGAATATTAAAACTCTCTACTTTAATGAAAGTACAAAGATTTATTTTATTATCCGATTATAGAAGTTATGGAGTTGTAGAAAAAGGAAAGTGTATCAGTGAGTATGAAAAGGGTAGGGTGGATTTTTCTAAAAGTAAGACTATTGAATTTCAACTCATTCAGACTATAGAAAATTTATGTTCTGTTTATTCTGTAAAAAATAAGTCTAATTACATTATTTTGCGTATGGGAATTATCTTAGGAGCCGACTTACCTCTTGAGAATAGTATTATAACAGATTTATTTAAAGCTGTTTCAAAAGGAGAAGAATATTTAATAGTAAACAGCATTAACAAGTATTCTTTTGTCTATGTAAGTGATGTTTTAAACGCTATCTATAATGCAATGGTAAAACTTAATGATGACACAATTTATAATGTAGTAGGGAAGAACAGCACAGTGTCAACAGGTATGTTGTCGGCTATGATACATGATATACAACCAGAACAATGTAAAATCAAGCTTATTAGAAGTGACTATGACCCATGTTACGGTGTTAATATGAATAATCAGAAAATAGTTGCTAACGGTTGCAAACCTAAAGTAGAATTGATAGAAGCAATTGATATGATGTTGAAGGCTGAAAAATTAGATAATTCAACATTTGTTTACACAGATATGTTTTTAGGTAATTTAAAAGTAGTTCAAAATATACTGCTCGGGTATCTTTTAGAAGTAGATAGAATTTGTAAAAAGCATGATATAAAATATTTTTTAGCAGGTGGCACGCTTTTAGGAGCAATTAGGCATAATGGGTTTATTCCATGGGACGATGACGCAGATGTTTTAATGCTTAGAGAAGATTATGAAAAGTTTTTAGAAGTTGTACAAGATGAATTGCCAAGTAACATAAAATTACAAACTCCAGAGCTAGATAAGGAGTATCATAATATATTTGCAAAACTTAGAATAGACAATACAATGTTTGCCACAAAGTGGACTGTAAAATTTCCTGAGATGCATAACGGTGTTTTCTTTGATATTTTTGCTCATGATAAAACGTCTAACTCAAATATTGGTAAAAAAATTCATTTACAATCAACTTTGCTTACTAGAGCATTAGTTTTTAACAAGTGGAATAACAGAAAAATTAAAAATAATAGCAAAATGCAATCAATAGTATCAAATACTTTAAAAAAGGTACTAACTTTGTCAGCTTCAGAAAAACTTCAATTTAAATCGCTAAAATGGTTTAAAGATAAAAACACTAACTTTTTATATGATGGTATGGGTAGAAATATATATAAAGGTGATTTCCCAAAAGAGTATTTAGACGAGGTTATATATTGGGATTTTGAGGGCTATAAGTTTCCTGTTCCTAAAGAGTATGATAATTACTTAAAATATTTGTATGGTGACTATAATGAGCTAGTAATCGCTAGCAAGAGAAAAAACAGTCACGACATAGTGTGGTCGGACTTAGGAGAATATAGTAATTATACAAAGTCAGTTAAAAATACAGAGTTATTAAATCAGACACATACTTTATTACATGAAAAATTGAATGAGCTGAAAAACGATGAAGACAAAATCAAAAGCGATATTATAGACTTAAGCAAAGAAAATGACTTAGCAGATGTTTTGTTAAGTGTGTTAAAAGAGAATAATAAAGAATAAAAAAATAAGCATAGATACAATTTTACGTAATGTAAGTTGTATCTATGCTTTTGTTAATTTGTATAAAACTAAAATTATTTAATAATTAGTTTTCTTCGTGCCAAGAGTACATTTTTCTTAACTCTTTACCAACTGCTTCTAATTCGTGCTCAGAACCAAGTCTTCTGCATGAGTTAAAGTGTGAACGTCCTACTTTGTTTTCATTAATCCATTTAGATGCAAATGTTCCATCTTGAATTTCTGTTAATACTTTTTTCATTTCTTTTTTAGTTTCTTCTGTAATTACTCTTTTACCTGTTTCGTAATCACCATACTCAGCAGTATCAGAAATTGAATATCTCATCATTTCAAAACCGCCTTTGTATATTAAGTCGATTATTAATTTCATTTCGTGTACACATTCAAAATATGCACTTTCAGGAGCATATCCTGCTTCTACTAAAGTTTCAAAACCTGCTTGCATTAATGCTGTAACACCACCACATAATACTGCTTGCTCACCAAATAAGTCTGTTTCTGTTTCTTCTCTAAATGTTGTTACTAATACGCCTGCTCTGCTACCACCAATACCTGCTGCATATGCAAGTCCTAAGTCTGTTGCTTTACCAGTTGCATCTTGTTCTACTGCGATTAAGCATGGTACGCCTTTACCTTCAACATATTCACTTCTTACTGTATGTCCTGGGCCTTTTGGAGCGATTAGGAATACGTCAACATCTGCTGGTGCTACTATTTGTTTGTAGTGGATGTTAAATCCATGAGCAAACATAAGTGCTTTTCCTGATGTTAAGTTTGGAGCGATATCGTTTTTATATATATCACCTTGTTTTTCATCAGGTATTAAAATCATTACTATATCAGCATTTTTAGTTGCGTCTGCAACTGTCATAACTTTAAGTCCAGCAGCTTCTGCTTTTGCCCAACTTTTACTTCCGTCATATAAACCAACTATTACATTTACTCCACTTTCGTGTAGGTTTAATGCGTGAGCATGTCCTTGGCTACCGTATCCGATAATTGCTACTGTTTTGTCATTTAATAAACTTAAATTACAATCCTCTTGATAATAAATTTTTTGCATTTTATTTTCCTCCTCGCCTTGATAGGCATATTATATTTAACTTCGTACTATATAAAGATTATTGCACAGATGAAGAACCTTTGTCTATTGCAATTGTTCCTGTTCTTACAATTTCTTGTATACCATACGGTTTTAATAAATTGATTAACGTTTCTATTTTATCAACGCTATCTGTATACTCAAGTGTCATTGTGTTAGTTGCTACATCTACAATTTTTGCTTGCATAAGTTCAGCTATTTTCATAATCTCTGCTCTTTTTGCAGATGGTGAGTGTACTTTTATCATTGATAATTCACGACTTATAAATGAACCCTCTACTAATGTTTTTACCTTGATTATAGGTATTAACTTGTTTAATTGTTTACTTAGCTGTTCAACTACATATTCGTCCCCGTCAGCTACTATTGTAATTCTTGATATGTTAGGGTCGTTAGTTACTCCAACTGCTAAACTGTCGATATTAAATCCTCTTCTTGAAAACAATCCAGAAATTTTGCTTAATACGCCTGCATGGTTTTCAACTAGTATAGAAAGTGTATGTTTCATATATGTTAATCCTTTCTATGTATATTATTAAATTGATGGGGTGTCTGGGTGTACATTGCAAACCAACATAAACGAACCATTGTGATTTAACATTTCGTGTGCTATCTCAATAGCTTCTTCGTTTGAGTTAGCTATTGCAGATTTTATATTATATGCGTCTGCTATTTTTAAGAAATCAGGAGTTTCTTCATCTAGGAAAGTACCGCTATATCTTGATTTATATAGGTTTTTTTGAAGTTCTCTAACCATTCCCAATCTAGTGTTACGCATTACAATGATTTTAATGTTTAAATTGTTTTGTGCTATTGTACCTAGTTCGTTCATTCCCATTTGGAAAGAACCGTCACCACATACTACAACAACTTCTCTTTGAGGTCTAGCAAATTTTGCACCAACACCAGCAGGTATAGAATATCCCATTGTACCCATTCCACCAGTTGTTAAAAAACGGCCTTCTTTTATCTTAAAGTTGTTAGCACACCATATTTGATTTTGTCCAACGTCAGCTACTAATATCGCTTTATCTGGTAGCATTGATGAAAACTTTGCTATGAAAGTACGAGGTTCAACAAAACCTTCAAATTCGTTAGGTTTTCTTAAAAATTTTACTTTCCATTCTTGAGTTTCATCTTCCCAAGTAGTAGGTATATAGTAATCATCAACTTCTTCACTTAGAGTTTTGATAACATTACTCATATTGCCAACGATTGGAACAGTTGTCTTAAGGTTTTTACCTATTTCAGCAGGGTCAATATCAATATGTATTATTTTAGAACGTTCTGACACTTGATTTGGTGTTGCTACTGCTCTGTCACCAACTCTAGCACCACAGACAATAATTAAATCAGCGTTATGAATTGCTCTATTCGCAGCTACTTTGCCATGACTTCCAAGCATTCCTAAATATTGTTTATGCTCAGACGGCATAATACCTATACCCATCATAGTAGAAACAACAGGAATACCAGTTTTTTCTACAAAGTCAACAAGTTTTAGTTTAACACCAGAACTAAGTACGCCACCACCTGCACAAATAACAGGTTTTTTAGCAGATTTTATTAAATTTGCAGCCTTTTTAATTTGAACATTATGTCCCTTAACATTTGGTTTATAACCAATGATATGCGCATTATCAGGATATTCAAAATTATCTATCTCGTTTTGTTGAATATCGATAGGAATATCGATAAGTACAGGACCTGGTCTACCAGTAGTAGCTATATGAAAAGCCTCTTTGAAAACACGTGGCAAGTCTTGAGTTTTGCTAACGATATAGCTATGTTTAACAAAAGGTTCACAAGCACCAGTAATATCAGCTTCTTGGAAAACATCTCTGCCCAACAAGTCGCTTCTAACTTGTCCAGTTATAGCAATGATAGGAATAGAATCGGTATAAGCCGTAGCAATACCAGTGATTAAGTTAGTAGCGCCTGGTCCAGAAGTTGCAACACACACACCTGGTTTGCCTATAGAGCGAGCATATCCACTTGCAGCATGAACAGAGTTTTGTTCTTGTCTAACAAGAATATGGTTTATTTTTGAAGATTCTAGTAAAGCATCGTAGAATGGACAAATGGCAGCACCAGGATAACCAAAAATAATATCAACATTTTCGCTTTCTAAACATTTAATCATAATTTCAGCACCAGTAATCATTATAGCTGTAACCTCCTTTAAAATTAGATTATACTTGCAACAAATACAAGTACATTTCATTTAATTATAATATGGTTATGTAAATCGGTCAAGTGTTTTGAGTTTATTTTAGTAAATTAAATGTAAAAAAAGAAAAAATGTATAATAAATTTATTAAATAAGTAAAGTGCTTGACAAAGATTGATAAAAAATATACAATAACATAAAA
>CAYJGB010000027.1:0-25374 GCA_964369405.1 uncultured Eubacteriales bacterium | reverse complement strand
TGCTTTGAAATCCGCTCTACAACTAGTTTTTTAGAGTTTTGCTCATGGCTATTTTATATCAGTAAAATCAACTTTTTTGCCATAAGTTTCAAGCATTTGTTTATCCTCTGCTCGCAAAGTTGAATGGTCTTTTTTTACTAACATTTTGTGTACCATCGCCATCATTGATTTATGCACAATTCCAAGTTTTGAATAATCTACAGCTCCACGCAGATGATATATCACAATTTTTTCTTGCATTTCAAGCGATAATACTTTTTTCAAACTGTCCTTAATATGGTCTGTGTTCTCAGTATCATTAGGATCGGCTAAGCCACAGGTAAATATAATTAATTTTTTATCTTTAATCTTGTCGAAAGATTTTACAATAAGGTCAATTCCATAAACACCACCGGCATATAAACTGCCCCCATAAATTATTACATCATAATTATTTAGGTTTTTTTGTTAATATCTTTCCTATCAAACAAGTCGCAAGACAAAGATTTTGAAATCCATTCAGCATACCTTTTTGTTGTGCCGTATTTTGATTTATATACAACAACTATTTTACTCATTCTAATTCTCCATTCTTAATTGCATTTTCCACTGCTTTTAATATACATTTACTACTTACTGTAGCACCGGATATAGCATCAATTTCTAGCGATTGATTGGAAACAATTTCACCTGTAATGCTTTCCGCTGAACTACCTAATCCATTAGAATGTTCTATAAACGTTATGTCTGTTATTATACTGTTTTTTACAGATGCCTCTACCTTTACAGAAACAGGAGAAATGGAATATTCCCCAACATAGTTTCCATCAGATATATACTCTAAATTAGGAGTATATACTGATATATTGTTTGCTTTATCAACCAAGTGGTAGCTCAGAATTATCCAAGAGATTAATAGTGCAAGCAAAAGACAGACTAACTATTAAAAATCAATATGCGTATGAATGTGAGCCTTATCGGTATGTGTTGCAACCACAAAAGCATGTTTACCTTTGGTGAAGCTCATAGCAAGTTCATACGCAATTTTATGTGCTTGTTCTGCTGTAACTTCACCCGGTTTAAATGACTGGCGTATTTGAAAAAGCACGATGTTTTTTCCTTGTTTTCGTCCTGTAATATCCTCATAAATTCGCTTAGATAAGATAAACTCAGCTTTTACAGTTTCGGGGTCGCAGGCATAGCAAGTAGGATTGTCAAATTTTATACTAAAGTCTACTCGGGACGGTCGCCTGTTCAAATCTTCGATTTGAACACAAGGCACAACGCACTCCTAATTAAACTTTTAGGTTGCGTTGTGCCTTGCTTGACCGAAACGTTTAGTTTCGGTCGGCGACCGTCCCGTATATAGCTCTTACTTATCAATATAACCCTTGGACTGTTACTTCTCCTGAACTTACTTCTAACTTTTCGCTATCATCAGTTTTTATTATCAATGCTCCACTTTTTGTTATGTCTGTAGCAATTCCAGAAACTTCTACTCCTTTTCTTATTACACTTACTTTTCTGCCAATCGTTATGCAATTATCCTTATATTTTTCTATTAAATTTGATGAAAAATCTGCTACAAACTCATCTGTATATATTTCAAGGTTGTATAATATTTCTTTTAACAATTTACTTCTCGAAACTTCTTTTCCTAACTCCTTGCATAAAGATGTAGCTTTATATGCTATTTCTTCTGGAAATTCTAAATTATTTACATTTACTCCTATACCTATAATTATGTAATCTATATTTTCAGCTTGTGCAGACATTTCAGTAAGTATACCACAAACTTTTTTATCATTAACTAAAATATCATTAGGCCACTTTATACTTGCGTTAAGCCCTGTTATATTTTTAATACTCTTAGCAACTGCAAGACCACTTATAAGAGTAATACACGTTACTTCCATAGGAGATATTTCTGGACGGAGTAATATACTTGTCCATATACCCTTACCAAATTCAGAAAGCCATGTTCTACCCAATCGACCCTTGCCGTTTAGTTGCTTTTCAGCAGTACAAACTAAACCAGTAGGGCAATCAGTTTTTATCTGACGTTTAATTTCTTCGTTGGTAGAGTCTATTTCTTTAAAGTGAATAATCTTTTTACCAATTCTTTGTGTTTTAAGCCCGTTTTGAATTTGACTCTCGTTTAAAACATCTGGAATAGAAATAATCTTATAACCTTTATTAGTCATTGAGTCTATTACATAACCATCAGCTCTAAGGCTATTTATATGTTTCCAAACAGTGTTTCTCGATACATTTAAATCTTTAGAAATATCTTGCCCAGAAACATAGCTTTTACAGTTAATTAAATATTCTAAAATTTGAGTTTTCATGCTTCACCTCTTAAAAATAATGACGAACGATATAACTCGTTCGCCCAAGAAAATTATTTATTAAATTTTTTCATTGCGACTAGTAAGGCTTTGCAAATTGCAGAACCTAAAACTAATCCAGTAATTGCTTCAATAACTGCATTAGTACCAGCAAAGGCAGTAAAAAGAACAAATATATTGTTGATTTGACCACCTAAAAGTGAGATTAAATCTGGATTGTTTAGAAATTCATTTGCAAATAAAATCCAAAGAAAACTTAAAAATAAAACAGTGTTTAAAAGGGCTGTAAGTAAACAACAAACACCAGAAGCGACCACTTGAGTTTTATCAAACTTTTTAATAGCTTTAAAAATAAAAGCAGGCACTATGCCACAAATTATTCTAGGAATAACACAAAATAAGAAAGTATAAAACGGATTTATACCTAATAAAAACGAGCCTAGTGGGTCCATTCCAAAACAAGTTACAAAACTAGCAAGCCCAAAAACAGCACCAAGTATAAAGCCTGCTCGAGGGCCTAAAATAACAGAACCTACTGCTACTGGCAAAGTTAAAATAGTAAGTCTAAAAGGGCCTATAGGGATAAACCCTATTCCAGAAAAGGTCATCAAGCAAATTAGTCCAACGAGTATGGCTGTAAATACCATCTCAAACATAACAGGCAAATTATTTTTTTTACCTAAATTGCTTATTTGTTTACTGTTTGTCATAATTCATTCCTCCTGCTGTCACTCATAAAGATGTAACGCATAAAATTTATTTATTATAAACCTATAAAGGTATTATAAACTAACGAGTTTAAATTATTTACAGACTGTCGAAAAATTGTACATCAGCAAAATTAAAAACTTAAATTTGCTGAGTATATCGAAACGCCTAATTATTATTTAAATATTTTTATTATATATAGATTTAAGTCCTAGTAGTATTAATTCGTCATTTAAAACAACATCTCTTTTGCAACTAGGTATTATTGTTTGGGCTAATCCACCAGTCGCAACAACACTACATTTTTGACCGAGTTCTTCTTCAATTCTATCGCAAACAGCATCAATCATAGCAGCATTAGCTAAGACACTACCACTTTTCATACAATCTTCAGTTGTTTGCCCAATCATTTTTTTAGGAGCTTCTAAACTAATACTAGGAAGAAGAGCAGCTTTTTCAGAGAGAGCATTTAAAGAAATACCAATACCTGGCATAAGCAGTCCACCAATCATAGATTTATCTTTATCTATAACAGAAATGGTAGTTGCAGTACCTAAAGAAATAACAATAGAAGGCGACTTGTAAAGCTCGATAGCAGCAACAGAGCTTGCAACTAAGTCAGCACCGGCAACGGCAGGATTTTTAAGTTTAATATTCAATCCAGTTTTAACACCAGGACCTACAATAATAGGGGAAACATTGGCAATAGTTTTAATAGCGTCAGCCAAGTGTTGTGTAATTTGAGGAACAACACAACCAATAACAGCACCTGTAATATCTTTAGCAGATACTTTATAAACTTTAAAAACAGAATATAATTGAACAGTATACTCATCTTTAGTTTTAAATCTATCAGTAGATAATCTAGCCATAAAAGCAAGTTTATCATCATTATAGATACCTACTTTGATATTAGTATTTCCAACATCTAAAATTAAAAGCATATAAAACCTCCATATTTTGACTAACGTAATTATATCAGTAAAAAGAGAATAGTGCAACAGAAAAGTTGTCACTTTTTTAAAAGTTATTTTGCTTTTAACGAAAAATAGCACGATAGTTTTATGTTATTATATAAACGATTGTAGATTTGTCACATTAAATGACATTGTTTTACATTTTTTGTGAATTTATCAAGAATACTTTTGTTTGTATTTAAGTTTAAAAGGAGCGAATGAATTAATGAACAGCACAGAAAAACTTGTACTTAAAAAGCTAGCGTGTAAAGCGAGAATGGGTGCTATCGAGGGTACTTACAATGCAAAATCTGGACATCCAGGTGGGTCGTTGTCAGCAGCAGATATTTTTACATATCTTTATTTTAAGCAAATGAACGTAAACCCAGAAGATCCTAAAGACCCTAACAGAGACCGTTTTGTTTTATCAAAAGGACATTGTTGTCCAAGTTTATATGCAGTATTAGCATTAAAAGGTTATTTTTCTATGGACGAGCTTAAAACATTAAGGCACGTAGGTGCAATGTTACAAGGTCACCCAGATATGAAAGGTACTCCAGGAATAGATATGAGCACTGGTTCATTAGGGCAAGGTGTATCAGTAGCTTGTGGTATGGCACTAGCAGCTAAATTAGATAAAAAAGATTACAAAGTATATTCTGTATTAGGTGACGGAGAGTGCGAAGAGGGACAAGTTTGGGAAGCGGCAATGTTTGCAGCTCATAAAGAATTAGATAATTTGTGCTTTATAGTAGACGGTAACGGTTTACAAATAGATGGTACAGTTGCAGAGGTTGGTGGAATTGAGCCACTAGACAAAAAATTTGAATCATTTGGATTTGAAGTGATTAAAATAAATGGACACTCATTTACAGAGATTGAAAGTGCATTTGAAAAAGTTAACAACACAAAAGGTAAACCAGTAGTTATCATAGCAAAAACTGTAAAAGGTAAAGGCGTATCATTTATGGAAAATCAAGTAAGTTGGCATGGTACAGCTCCAAACGCACAACAATACGAGCAAGCTATGCAAGAACTTTCAAAAACTCTAGAATTATTGGAGGAACAAAACTAATGGCAGATATAATTAATATAGCAACAAGAGAAAGTTTTGGTAAAGCATTATGTGAGCTAGCTGAAACTAATAAAGATATAGTAGTTTTAGATGCAGATTTAGCAGCAGCTACAAAAACATCAATATTTTTAAAAGAAAACCCAGATAGATTTTTCAACTGTGGTATTGCAGAGGGTAACATGATGGGTGTTGCAGCAGGGCTTGCATCATGTGGGAAAATACCATTTGCAGCATCTTTTGCAATGTTTGCTACTGGTAGAGCGTATGAACAAATCAGAAACTCAATTGCATACCCAGAACTAAATGTAAAAATTGCAGGTTCTCATGCAGGTGTATCAGTAGGAGAAGATGGAGCAACACATCAATGTTGCGAAGATATAGCACTTATGAAAACATTACCAGGAATGGTAGTATTAAATCCAGCTGACCACTATGAGATGATGGAAGCTGTAAAAGCAGCAGTTGAATACAAAGGGCCAGTTTATATACGTTTAGGAAGACTAGCGATAGATAGTTTTAACGACCCTGAAACATATAAATTTGAGTTAGGTAAAGGTATTACATTAAACGAGGGTGACGACATAACAGTAATAGCAACTGGTTTAGTAGTTAATGAAGCATTAAAGGCTGTAAACGAGCTAAAAGAAAGTGGAATAAATGCAAGACTTATTAACATACACACAATTAAACCAATCGACAAAGATATAATAATAAAAGCAGCAAAAGAAACAGGTAAAATAATTACTGTTGAAGAGCATAATGTAATAGGTGGTTTAGGAGATAGCGTTACAGCTGTAACTTCTGAATATTGTCCAGTAAGAGTTAGAAAAATTGGTGTAGAAGATTGCTTTGGATACTCAGGGCCTGCAAACGAGCTACTACAAAACTTTGGGCTAACAAAGGACAACATCATTTCAACAATAAAACAAGAGCTTAACAAATAAATTTTTCCGATACACTTCACATTTATCGCTCGATGGTCACAAAGACCTATCTTCGCTTAAATGCTTGAGTATCGGAAAAATTACTACTATCAAACTTGAGTGGTAGAGTGATAATAAAAACACGTATTAGTAATTTAGAAATACTTTGTATCGCTTAAATGCTTGAGTATCAAAAAAGTTACTACAACAAAAACTTGAGTGGTAGAGTGATAAAAAAATTGCACATAATCGCAATAAAAAACAGAATAATAGCGAAATATCAACCATTAATTCTGATATTTCGCTATTTTATTTAAATTAAATGAACAAAATGTAAAAAGAAAGGTATAATTATGGTTTTGTTAAAAGAAATATATGAATTTTTAAATGAAATAGCACCATTTGAAACTGCAATGAGTTTTGATAATTGTGGGGTGCTAATAGGGGACACTGAAAGAGAAATTGAAAATGTAATAGTAACACTAGATATTACAAAAAAAGTTATTGAAGAGGCAGAGAAGAAAAAAGCTAATTTAATAATAAGTCATCACCCTGTTATATTTGAGGGAATGAAGAGTATAGAATTTAATAGTGTTGTAGCAACACTTATCAAAAAAGATATAAATGCAATAGCTGTACATACTAATTTAGATATTGCAGAGTTAGGAGTTAATTTTCAACTTGCTAAATGTTTAGGGCTTGAAGATATCAAACTTGTAGAAAGTGAAAATGAATGTGTATCAATAGGTACATTAAAAGAAGAGATGACAGAAATAGCGTTTGCAGCAAGTGTAAAAGACAGATTAAATTGCAAAGGTGTAAGGTTTACAAATATAAATAAAAAAATTAAAAGTGTTGTAGTAGCATGTGGAGCAGGTGGAGATGCTATACATTATGCAAAAAAACTAAATGCAGATGCACTAGTTACTGGTGAAATAAAACATCATCAAATACTGTTTGGCGTAGAAAACAATATATCAATATTTGATGCAGGACATTATAAAAGTGAAGACGTTGTTATCAATCCACTAGTGGAAATGCTTAGTGAAAAATTTAACAATGTTAGCTTTTTTAAGAGTGAAAGTTTTACAGACGAGATAGAATATATTTAAAATATCGAATAACATTGTACAATTTGACAACATATAGATATTTTATAGATGTAAAATTTATAAAAAATTTGCTTTATTTTGCTTTTTTTATTGACTTAAAAACGGTAAAATATTATAATAGAATAGTTAATATAATATATAGGAGTATTCCTAAAATTAATTAAAGAGAGGTTAGTTTAAAATGAGCAGAGTATTTAATTTTTCAGCAGGCCCTTCAACATTGCCTGAGTCTGTGTTAGAAAAAGCATCACAACAAATGTTAGATTATGAGGGTAGTGGTCAATCTGTAATGGAGATGTCGCATCGCTCAAAAGTATATGATTCAATAATAAAAGGAGCAGAGTCCTTACTTAGAGAAGTTATGAATATTCCTGATAACTACAAAGTTCTTTTCTTACAAGGTGGAGCATCAACTCAATTTGCTATGATACCACTTAACTTGATGACAAAAAGTGGTAAATCAGATTATGTTATAACTGGTCAATGGGCAAAAAAAGCTTATAAAGAGGCTGACCGTTATGGTGATGTTAATGTAGTTGCATCTTCAGAAGATAAAACTTACTCTTACATACCAAAACTTGATAGTGCTACTTTTACTAAAGATGCTGATTATTTCCATATCTGTATGAACAATACTATTTATGGTACAGTTTACAACGAACTTCCACAAACTGGTGACGTTCCACTAGTAGCTGATATTTCATCATGCATATTATCAAAACCTATAGATGTTTCAAAATTTGGTATGTTATATGCAGGAGCACAAAAAAATATGGCTCCATCTGGATTAACTGTAGTGATTATTCGTGAAGATTTAGTAGGCAATGCTCAAGATATAACTCCTACTATGTTAAACTACAAAACACACGTAGATAATGATTCTATGTTTAATACACCTCCATGTTATACAATATATATGGCTAAACTTGTTTTAGAGTGGATTAAAAACGACATTGGCGGACTTGATAAAATGGAAGAAATAAATGTAAACAAAGCTAATATACTATATGATTTCTTAGACAGTTCTAAAATGTTTAGTGCAACAGTAGTAAAAGAAGACCGTTCTTTAATGAACGTTCCATTTATTACTGGAAATGATGAATTAGATGCAAAATTTGTTAAAGAAGCAACTGAAAAAGGCTTTATTAACTTAAAAGGTCATAGAAGCGTTGGTGGAATGAGAGCATCAATATACAATGCAATGCCAACTAAAGGTGTAGAAGCTTTAGTAGAGTTTATGGGAGAATTTGAAAAAGAAAATTCTTAAAGTTGTATTTTTAATAAAAATAAATATAAGGAATGAGTTATAATGTATAATATTCTTACTTTAAATAAAATTTCACAAACAGGTTTATCAAGATTAGGCGATAATTTTAATTGCGTTGATTCAACTGATAGCCCAGAAGCAATAATAGTTAGAAGTGCTTCAATGCACGATATGGAATTTTCTAAAAACACATTAGCAATAGCAAGAGCTGGAGCAGGTGTTAATAATATTCCTATAGATAGATGTACACAAGATGGAATAGTTGTTTTTAACACTCCTGGTGCAAATGCAAATGCTGTTAAAGAGTTAGTTATTGCTGGAATGTTAATAAGCTCAAGAAAAATTATTGACGGAGTAATGTGGGCGAAAACATTAAAAGGCAACGGTGATAACGTTTCTAAAATGGTAGAAAAAGGAAAATCTGATTTTGCCGGTCCAGAAATTAAAGGTAAAAAATTAGGTGTTATAGGTCTTGGAGCAATCGGCGTATTAGTTTGTAATCAAGCAGTAACACTTGGTATGGACGTAATGGGATATGACCCGTATTTATCTGTAGATGCAGCATGGAAGTTATCTCACCACGTGCACCACGTAACAACACTAGATACTTTGTTTGCTGAGTGCGATTTTATAACAGTACACGTTCCACTAACAGCAGATACAAAAGAAATTATTAACGCTACAAACATTGAAAAAATGAAAGAAGGCGTTAAAATATTAAATTACTCAAGAGCAGACTTAGTTAACTCTCAAGATGTATTAGATGCACTAAAAACAGGTAAAGTATCTACATATGTAACTGACTTTGCAAGTGATGACTTACTAGATGTAGAAGGTGTAATAGCAATGCCACACTTAGGAGCATCAACACCAGAAAGTGAAGATAACTGTGCAATAATGGCAGCAGATGAAATAAAAGATTTCTTAGTAAATGGAAATATAACAAACAGTGTTAACTTCCCTAATGT
Organism: uncultured Eubacteriales bacterium; assembly: GCA_964369405.1. Taxonomy (GTDB): domain Bacteria; phylum Bacillota; class Clostridia; order Oscillospirales; family Acutalibacteraceae; genus CAYJFG01. Next base: position 16,038 of record CAYJGB010000027.1, on the reverse strand, counting down.
ATCAATGCCAAAAACTGGTGATGCAAGATACTGTATTTTACATAAAAACACACCAAACTTATTAACTCAAGTTTTGACTATAATTAGTGAAAATGGTGGCAATGTTGAAAATATGGAAAATAAATCTAAGAAAGAAACAGCATACACAATTATCGATACAACAAATGGTTCTAAAGACTTATTAAACGCCTTGTCAGAAATACCAGAAGTAATGAGAGTGAGATTAGTTTAAAATAAATTATTACAAACTCTTAAAATAAGCACAAAAAAAATAGAAAAGATTAGTGAAAACAACAAATGATTTTTTATGATTATTTGTTGTTTTTTTATCAGAATTATTATATAATAGTATAAGGTAAGATAATAGAATATAATGAGGTCTAACGTATGAACCAAAGTAAGAACAAATTGATTGTTAAAAAGGTAACCATACCGCATACTCAGTGTGAACGTCTATCGGAGTTTTTTCGTGAGATGTCGCACAAAGGTTTGCAATTGCATTCAATTGAGTTGAAACGTACTTTGTTTGGTGAAAAACTGTTTTGTAGATTTGTAAAAAATGAATTTACTAAATTGAATTATTGCTCATTGATTTATGCAGGTAACATTCCTACCGATTTAAACAAGTTTGTACTATTTAAAGCAAATTTAGGTTGGAATTTATTATGTGCAGATTATGATAGCAAATTATTTGTATTTTGTAGTGAAAATCATAAATTACCTCATATTGAAGAACTGAACAAAGAAAAATTTAACCTCGATAATGCAGATGGGAATATTTTTAAGGATAGAGATTATGCTTAAAAATAATGCGTTGGGAAATATGATATGGAAAAAGAAGCAAAGAAGACAACCACAATTGGTTGTCTTCTTTTGTATTTGTTACTCTTTATATGTAGCTTAATACTTCTATCATATCATCAATAATTATTACATTGCTTTCCTTGAACTGCTCTTTTCCTTGGTGTCCTCTTGTTGTAAGTATACACTTTGAATTTATCTCTCTTGCAAAGTGATAATCGTGGAGGGTATCTCCAATGATTATTAAATTTTCGATGTTGATTTTATAATCTGAGATAAGTTTCTTTCCACGTTCAATTTTACTGTCGGCACTGTGGTTGTTTGCACCTGACACTACATCAAAATAATTGTTTAAATTATATTTGTTAATCATAGTTGTTACTGTTGTTTCGTTAGATGATGATAATAAGTACTGTTTTATACCGTTGTCTTTTGCATACTTTAAAACTTTCTCAACATTTTCCATTAGACAATTTACTGGGATATGTTTTTTATATCCACTAGCAAATTCACTTGCTATCGTTTCAAAGGTTTCTTTTTCTACATCTAATACATTTTCATAAAACTTTATTATTGGTGTATCCATATAACTATAATATTGCTCTATATTTATTTCAGGTAAACCTCGCTTTGTAAGCATATCGTTTACACTATATAATGCTGGTTTAACATCATCTATTATTGTTCCGTTAAAGTCCCACATAATATCTTTTATTATTTTACTCATTTTTCACCTGTTAAAAACCATCGTCGTAACCGTCATCGCTGATTATTTCGCCTCTTCTCATTCTAAGTCTAGTTTTATCTTGCTCGATTAGTGCAGATAAATTTTCTTTAAATTGATTAGAGTTTTTTATGTTCTTTATTTCTAGAGTTTCTTGAAATTTGTCTTGAGACTCTAAAATAATTGTTCCTAGTTTGAACATTTTTTGAAATAGAGTTTTTCTTAAAGTAATATCTAAAACTCTATATAATAATATCTCGTTTTCTTTGCTTGTTAATAAGCCCTCGTTTATTATTATTTTTTTATCTGTTAATGTGTATTTTGTAAATGTAAATGGTAAGCCAAAAAATACCCAACGTTTTCGCTCTTGTTGAATTATTTCCTGTGTTTCTGTTACAACTCTTCCTCTGCCCACTGCTTCAGACATATATATACCTACTTTCTATTATGAAAATCAATCTCCAAATGTTATACCTATTTTTCTTGCTGTTTCAATTTCACTACAATCTACTGGTACTTCTTTTAATTTTCCCGCTACTTCGCTTAGTGGTACTGTTACTATGTCATTATTAATTAATGATACCATATTTCCATAGTTTTTATCAATTATAAGCTGTGCAGCTTTTGCACCAAATCTAGTTGTAAGTACTCTGTCGTATGGACATGGGCTACCACCTCTTTGGAAATGCCCTGGAACTGTTACTCGTGTTTCTTGTCCAGTTGCCTCTTCTATTTCTTTTGCTATTTTATATGATATTGATGGTTCTGTCATTTCTGCTAAAATAGCTTTTCTTTTTTTCTTTGGTAGTTGTGCTAAGTCTTTAGATATTGCACCTTCTGCAACTGCTAATATTGTAAAAGTCTTACCCTTTTTATTTCTCTCTTTTATTGTACTTATAATAGAGTTTATGTCATATGGAATTTCAGGCAATAGTATAATATCTGCACCACCTGCAATACCAGCGTATAATGTAAGCCAGCCAACTTTATGCCCCATAACTTCTACAATAAATATTCTGCCGTGTGAAGTTGCAGTTGTGTGAATACAGTCTATAACATCTGTAGCAATATTTACAGCACTTTGGAAACCGAAAGTCATATCAGTTCCCCATAAATCGTTATCTATTGTTTTAGGAAGAGATACTACATTAAGCCCTTCTTCTGATAATAAATTAGCCGTTTTTTGTGTGCCGTTACCTCCTAAGATAACTAAACAATCAAGATTTAATTTTTTGTAAGTAGCTTTCATAGCAGCTACTTTATCGACACTGTTTTCATCGATAACTCTCATTAGTTTAAATGGTTGTCTTGATGTTCCTAGGATTGTGCCTCCTCTAGTTAAAATACCAGAAAAGTCCTCTTGCTTCATTAGCCTATATTCGCTATATATTAAACCTTTATATCCATCTACTATTCCGTATATTTCTAGCTCATCTTTACCGAAATGCACATACAAAGCCTTTGCAACTGCTCTTATTGTTGGGTTTAATCCTTGACAATCTCCGCCACTTGTTAAAATTCCAATTCTTTTCATTGTTTAGCCCTCTCTTATAGTTTTTTTGGTATAACTGGTGTTCCTATTGCTCTTATATCTTTTTGTCTTTTTGCTTGTCGATGTGCTTTTTTAGCCATCATATAAAAGTTTTTTTGTGAGTTTAACAGTCTTTTTCCTCTTTTATCTATGTGTATATAACTTGTATCATCTAATTGTATTCTTGCATTTGTTGTATCGTGCATCATAAGCTCTAATATTTCAAAACTTCTCTTTTTAAGTTTATCGTCTTCTATAGGGAATACAAGCTCTACTCTTTTATCTAAGTTTCTTTGCATCCAGTCGGCACTTCCCATATATATTACTGGGTCTCCACCGTTTGTAAACTTGAATATTCTACTGTGTTCTAGGAGCTGTCCTACTATACTATATACAGTTATATTATCACTTATTCCTTTAATTCCAGGAACTAAACAACATACACCACGAATTATAAGTTTAACTTCTACACCAGATTGGCTAGCTAAATATAACAAGTCTATAATTGCAGGGTCTACAAGTGAGTTTACTTTTGCTATAATTCCAGACGGTAAGCCGTTGTTAGCGTTTTCGATTTCTTTTTTTATCATATCTTCAAAGAAAGCTCTCATACCTCTAGGTGCTACAATAAATTTATTATATTCTGGTGGCAATGAATATCCAGTAACTACGTTAAATAGGGAAGATGCATCTGTTCCGTATTCATCTCTACACGTAAACATACCGATATCAGTGTAAAATCTTGCTGTTATGTCGTTATAGTTACCAGTGCCCATATGGAGGTATCTGCGAATACCACCGTTTTCACGTCTTATTACTAAGCAGATTTTACAGTGAGTTTTAAGCCCTGTCAAACCATATACAACGTGGCAACCAGATTTTTCTAGTTTTTTTGCCCAAATAATGTTGTTTTCTTCATCAAATCTTGCTTTAAGCTCAACTAACACTGTAACTTGTTTACCATTTTCAGCAGCTTTAATAAGCGCTGCTATTATTGGAGAGTTACCACTTACTCTATAAAGCGTTTGCTTGATTGCTAGAACATCTTTATCTTCAGCAGCTTGTTTAATAAATTTTAAAACAACATCAAAACTTTCATACGGGTGATGTACTAGTCTATCTTTTTCTCTAATAGCTTCAAAGATATCATCATAACCATATAAATCTGCCGGTGGATTAACTGGTGTGATAGTTTCAAAAAACAAATCGTCGCTGTGGTCAAGGCTTGCAAATTTAGATAAGAAAGTTAAGTCTAGTGGCCCTGCTTGCTCGTATATTTCTTTAATCTCAACATCTAGCATCTCAACTAAAAATCTTTTAAGTTCCACTGCACACTTCTTATGGATTTCTAGTCTAACTGGTTTACCTCTTTTTCTCTTTTTAATTGATTTTTGAATTTCTTCCATTAAGTCGTCGGTTTCTTCATCAATTTCTAAATCTGAATTTCTTGTAATTCTAAAAGGACAAGATTCTTCTATAGAGTAAAGTTCAAATAGCTCGTGAAGTTTATACATTATTATATTTTCTAGTAATACAAAATCTCTGCCATTGTTTGATGGCAATTCTAAAAATCTTGGTAATATACTAGGCACTTGAACTACTGCAAATACTGATTCTTTATTTACATTAGTTAATCGTACTGCTATGTTTAAACTTTTGTTTGCTAGTAGTGGAAAAGGTCTGCTCATATCAACAGCCATTGGAGTAAGAACAGGGAATACTAGTTTATCGAAGTAATCATCTACAAATTTAAGTTGTTTATCGCTCATTTCAGATGTTTGTAAAAACAAGTAACCTTGCTTTTTTAAAGCAGGTATTATTGAACGGTTTAAACATGAATATTGTTTTTTTGCAAACTCATGTATTTTGTCTTCTAGCTTGTCTAGTTGTTGTTTTGGTGTAAGTCCAGATGCATCTGCTCTTGTATATCCGCTGTGGATTTTTTCGATTACTCCTGCTACACGCACCATAAAAAACTCGTCTAAGTTTGATGATGTAATAGATAAAAATTTAAGCCTCTCCATTACAGGATTGTCTTTTTCTGTTGCTTCTTCTAACACTCTTGCGTTAAAGTCAACCCAGCTAAGCTCACGATTATTATATGGACCAGATAACTTTTTATTATATTTATAGTCATCAATATCGCCCATATCATCAACAAATTCTAAAGCTTGTCTAACATCAATATCCAACTCTTTTAAATTTTTCTCAATATCGTTTTTTTGCTGAGGTTGTTTTTTTTCCTTTTCCATATTAACATCTCCCAATTTTACTATTAAATCTAATATATGCATATTAGTTTTTAAAATACATGCTATATCAAACGACATAGTGCTGTTAAACTTAGAAATAAGATTTATTTTCTATAAAACAAGGAGAACCCATAACAGAACGTGGGTTCTCCTTTTAAACATTCCACTGGACTGTTTAATTTACCCCTCCTGCGGTTTTTACGCTAAAAGTAATGTTATAAGTTCTTGAGATTTTATCTCCAACACTACTTAAGGGTTATATATTTTTTATACAGTCATTAATAGCATCATATGCTTTTTGATAATCTGCTGATGTTACTATTATAGATATTTGTATTTCTGATGTCGAAATAACTCTTATATCTGTATTTGCAGTAGCAAGTGCTTTAAATATTTTACTTGCTACTCCTGGATTGTTCTCCATATTATTATCAAGTATAGATATGTTATAGTTTCCACTGCTAACTACTGGTTTAATTTTAGACTTGTCAAGAGTAGACAAAAACTCTAAAATTTTAATTAAGTCGTCATCTTTAATCGTGAAAGTTAAAGTTGTTTTTGCACTTTGAACTGGTGATAGAGATATAATATCTATATCAACTTCTAGTAAAGCTATTTTTTCAAAGATGTCTGCTATCATACACATATCGGTTGATATGTTTTGAATAGATATCATTGTAATTCCTTCTGAAATTGTAATAGTAGGTTGCATATTTAAACCTCACTTTATCTATTATTTTGATGATATTAAATCTGACATATTATACATTCCGGCACTTTTTCCTTTTAAGAATACTGCTGCATTAATTGCACCAATTGCAAATACTTCTTTTGAATGTGCTTCGTGTTTTATTGATATTACTTCATCGTGTCCAGCAAAGATAACTTCGTGTTCTCCAACGATAGAGCCTCCACGAACTGCGTGTATACCAATCTCGTTTTTATCTCTTTTCTTTCTGTAAGAATGTCTGTCATACACATATAATGGTTCTTTTGGTAACTCTTCAGAAATGCTATCAGCTATCATTAACGCTGTTCCACTTGGAGCATCTATTTTTTGATTGTGATGTTTCTCTATAATTTCTATATCGAAATCATTATATAGTAGTGCAGTAGCTTTTTTTGCAAGCTCTAAAATTAAGTTAATTCCTAAAGACATATTGCCTGAATAGAAAACTGCTGTTTGCTTAGATGCGTTGTTGATTTCTGCTACTTGTTCTTTTGAAAATCCAGTAGTGCAGATTATAACTGGCATTTTTTCTTTTGTTACATATGTTAAAAGTCCGTCTAATATAGCAGGATTTGAAAAATCTATTACAACATCAGCATTTACTGATATTTTTGAAAAATCGTCAAATACTGGAAAATCGTATCCACAAGATGTGAATATATCTACACCAGCTACTATAGTTACATCTTCTCTTTGCATAACACAACGTACAATCGCTTGCCCCATTTTACCGTTGCAACCACTAAGTATTACTCTTGTCATTTTAAAATTCCTCCAACTTACTTCTTACTTTATTAGCCCGTATTTGTTCAAACTTGCTTTTAGCTTTTCTAAGTTAGAGTCATTCATTGACACTAGTGGTAGTCTACATTCTCCACAATTAAATCCTGCTAAGTTCATAGCTTCTTTTATTGGTATTGGATTAACATCACAAAACATAATATTCATAAGTTCTAAATATTTTAAATGCAATTTTGTAGCCTCTTTATATTCGCCTTTTAGCATAAGTTCAGTTATTAAATGCATTTCTTTAGGTAGTATGTTAGAAAATACTGATATAACTCCAAGTCCACCTAATGACATTATCGGTACTGTTAAATCATCTGCTCCAGAATATACTGCAAAATCACTTTCGCAAGTAGCTAATATTTTAGCAGCTGCTCCTACGTTTTCTGATGCCTCTTTAGTAGCAAATATATTTTCGTGCTTTGATAGTGGTATATATGTTTCTGGTTGAATATTACAACCTGTTCTGCTAGGTACATTATAAAGTATTACAGGGATATTTACACTATCTGCAATTGTAGAAAAATGTTTAATCAGCCCTGCTTGAGATGTTTTGTTGTAATATGGTGTAACGCTTAATAAAGCATCTACACCCATAGATTGGGCTTCTTTTGATAGTACACAAGAGTATGAGGTATCGTTACTGCCAGTACCTGCTATAACTGGTACTCGTTTGTTAACTTTTTCTACTGTGTAAGATATAACCTCACAATGCTCTTTATGGTTTAATACTGCTGATTCTCCTGTTGTTCCACAAGCTAAAATTGCATCAGTACCGTTTTCAATTTGAAAATCAATTAATTTTCCAAACTCGTCAAAATTAATTGTGCCGTCGCTATTCATAGGAGTTACTAAAGCAACTGCTGCTCCTGTAAATATAGGTTTTTTCATACCTTTCCCTCCGTTTGTTTTTTATTTAGTCGATATAACCTTGTGCGCAAAGTAGTTCTGCCATTAACACAGCTCCACCTGCAGCACCTCTTAGTGTGTTGTGTGACATACATACAAATTTTATTGTATATTGTGTATCTTCTCTAAGTCTTCCTATTGATACAGCCATTCCATTTTCTGCGTTTCTTTCGCTTTTAATTTGTGGTCTATCGTTTTCTTTAAAGTAATGTAAAAATTGTTTTGGTGCACTTGGTAAGTCAAGTTCTTGTGCAGCTCCTTTGTAATTTTCCCATCTTGATATTATTTCGTCCATTGTTGCTGGCTTTTCAAATGTTACAAATACTGCTGCTGAATGTCCATCACTTACTGGAACTCTTATACATTGTGATGTTATTGATGGTGTATTTGTATTTACTATTTCGTCACCCTCAATATGTCCCCATATTTTCATAGGCTCTTGTTCTGACTTCTCTTCTTCTCCACCGATGTATGGTATGATGTTATCTACCATCTCTGGCCATGTTTCAAATGTTTTACCTGCTCCTGATATAGCTTGATATGTACAAGCTAGAACTTTTGTAACGTTTAAATCCATTAATGGTGCTATTGCTGGAACATAGCTTTGTAATGAACAGTTTGATTTTACTGCTACAAATCCTTTTTTAGTTCCTAATCTTTTCTTTTGTGCTGGTATGATTTTTGCATGGTCATCATTTATCTCTGGAATTATCATTGGTACGTCTTTTGTTGCTCTATGTGCTGAGTTATTTGAGATTACTGGGCATTCTGCTTTTGCATATGCATCTTCTAATGCTCTAATCTCATCTTTTGGCATATCAACAGCACAGAACACAAAATCTACTAAAGAAACTACTTTTTCGATGTCTGATGCATCTAAAATCTCCATATCAGCAATATTTGCTGGGATATCTGTATCCATTGCCCAACGCCCTTTTACAACGTCTTTATATTTTTTACCTGCACTTCTTTTAGAAGCGGCAATTGCTGTAACGTTATACCATGGGTGTTCGCTCAATAATAATGCAAATCTTTGACCCACCATACCTGTTGCTCCGATAATACCTACATTGTACTTTTTCATAACTCAATTTCCTCCTAGATTATAACTTTTTGAAAAATTTTCAAAAATAAGTTGTTAAATTTACAAATATAAAATATAATAGAATTTGCACGTAGTGCAGAAGTTTTTTAATTATGATTTTATAGTTAATAATAATATATCAAAATTATTGTTTATTGTCAATTTAAATAGCTAAAAATATAAGTTTTGAAAGGATTTTTATTTTTATGAAAACAAGTGATTTTCATTATGATTTACCAAAAGAGCTGATAGCACAAAAGCCACTAGAAAAAAGAGATTTTTCTAAAATGTTACATTTAGATAGAAATACAGGTGAAATAGAGCATAAACATTTTTACGATGTCTTAGAGTATTTAAGCGAGGGTGATTGTTTAATACTTAATGACAGTAGAGTCTTACCTGCTAGAATATTTGGAACAAAAAAGGATACAGGTGCAGTATTAGAGTTTTTATTATTAAAACAAGTTCGACAAAACTGTTGGGAATGCTTAGCAAAACCTGGAAAAAAAGCTAAAGTTGGAACTAAGTTTATATTTGGTGACGGCTTAATGGAGTGTACTGTATTAGATGTACTAGAGGACGGTAACAGAATAGTAGAGTTTAACTGTGCAGAAAACTTTTATTCTACACTAGATAAAATAGGACAAATGCCACTACCACCATATATAACAGAAAAGTTAAAAGATAACGAGAGATATCAAACAGTATATAGTAAGGAGTTAGGTTCAGCAGCCGCTCCAACAGCAGGACTACACTTTACTAATGAACTTTTACAAAAAGCAAAGGACAAAGGTGTAAATATAGGTTTTGTTACTCTTCATGTAGGACTTGGAACATTTAGACCAGTAAAAGTAGATGATGTAAAAAACCATAAGATGCATAGTGAGCATTATGAAGTATCTAAGGAAACAGCAGACTTAATAAACGAAACAAAGAAAAATGGAAAAAGAGTTATAGCAGTAGGTACTACTAGTTGTAGAACACTTGAATCAGTAGCTAATACTTATGGTCAAGTAGTAGCTTGTGACGGGTTTACAGATATATTTATATATCCAGGGTTTGAATTTAAAGTATTAGATGGATTGATAACAAATTTTCACCTACCAGAAAGCACACTTATAATGTTGGTATCTGCATTTTGTGGGTTTGACAATATAATGAATGCGTATAAAGTTGCAGTAGATGAGGAATATCGTTTTTTCTCTTTTGGAGATGCAATGTTAATTATATAATGAGGAGTAATAAATACTATGTTTAAATTGCTAAAAAAAGAAGGTTATGCTAGAAGAGGTGAGTTTACTACAGTGCATGGCACAGTTCAAACACCTGCTTTTATGAATGTTGCTACTTGTGCAGCTATTAAAGGTGGAGTATCTGCACCTGATTTAAAAGACCTAAAATGTCAAGTACAGTTATGTAATACATATCACTTGCACTTAAGACCTACCGATAAAGTAGTAAAGCAATTGGGAGGACTTCACAAATTTACTCATTGGGATAGACCTATACTTACAGATAGTGGAGGGTTTCAAGTTTTTTCTTTGTCTAAACTTAGAAAAATCAAAGAGGAGGGTGTATATTTTTCTTCTCATATAGACGGTAGAAAAATATTTATGGGACCTGAAGAAAGTATGCAAATACAATCAAACTTAGGCTCTACTATTGCAATGGCGTTTGATGAATGTGTAGAAAACCCATCTACATATGAATATACTAAACAATCTGTTCAGAGAACTACAAGATGGTTAATAAGATGTAAAAACGAAATGGACAGATTAAACAATTTAGAAGATACTATAAATAAAAGTCAATTGTTGTTTGGAATTAACCAAGGTGGTATTTATGATGACTTACGAATAGAACATATGAAAATAATATCTCAACTAGACTTGCCAGGCTACTCTATAGGAGGGCTTGCAGTAGGCGAACCACCAGAAGTTATGTATCACATAATAGAGCAATTAATTGATTATTTACCAGAAAATAAGCCTCACTACTTAATGGGTGTAGGAACACCTGTAAATATACTAGAATCAGTGAACAGAGGTATAGATTTATTTGACTGTGTAATGCCAACAAGAAACGCAAGACATGGACAACTTTTCACATGGGACGGAATACGAAATATAAAAAATGCAAAGTATGAAGTAGATACATTGCCAATTGATGAAAAATGTGATTGTCCAGTATGTAGAACATACACACGAGCATATATAAGACATCTATTTAAAAGTGAAGAGATTTTAGGTATGCGACTTGCAGTAATGCATAATTTATATTTTTATAATACTCTTATGGAAAAGATTAGAAATGAACTAGACAACGGAACATTTACAAGTTTTTACAACAAGTATAGAGAAATTCTAGGAATAAGAATATAAAACTTCAATAAAGTTACATAAATTAGGTAAAAAACAGTTGCAACTTTAATCTTTTGTGTTATAATTATAACATTATGTTCAACAAACAAAAAATATGAAGAGTAAGGATTTGAATTTATGAAAAAAATCATTTTAACAATCGCATCAGCATTAATGCTAGTTTTAACATTTACATCATGTGCAGGTATGCCAGGAACTACTGGAACAGGTGAAGGCGGAGATAGCACACAAAGTATGATTATGATGGTTGCTGTATGGGGCGTACTAATAGTAGGTGTGTATTTCTTGCTTATTAGACCTAATAGCAAAAAGAAAAAAGAAGAGCAAGCTTTACGTGATAGTTTAGAAATTGGCGACGATATAACAACTATTGGTGGAATTGTAGGAAGAGTAATAAGTATTAAAGAAGATACAGATACAATTATTATTGAAACTAGCTCAGACAGAACAAAAATGCAATTTAAACGTTGGTGTATAGCTACAGTAGATACACAAAAAGAGCCAATTACAGGCAGTAGTGCTCAAAAAGAAGAGAAAAAAGTATTTTTTGGAAGAAAAAAATAACCTTTAAAATCAATGTTTAAGGTTGTCAACTAAATAAAACAAAAGATTAACTAGATGATATCATTTAGTTAATCTTTTTTATTTGGAATTAAATTAAAATGTTTTTCATAATATTATTATAACACTTTATTTATTTTATTTTATTTCTGTGCTAAGTTTTTCTATACATTCACTACATACACTTTTGTTTTCATAATTATGTAGCTCCGAAATATTTCCACAAAATATACAACCTGGTTGATATTTTCTGATAACTATTGTGTCTGCTTCTGTAAAAAGTTCTAATGCACAGCCACTTTCTAAATTGAACGCTGTTCGTAAGTGTTTAGGGATTACTATTCTTCCTAGGTTATCAACATTTGCAAATGAGTTAGTTGCTCGTTTCATATTAAAAGTCCTCCCAACTTTTTTATATAATAGTTTTAATGATATTAAAATAAATTCACTAATAGAAATATAGTTTTACTTATTTTACCATTAAATGCTAAAAAAGTCAATCAATGTGATAAATTATTTTATTTATTTTAATGAGGTGACAATTTTTGATAAATTATATTTGGGCTACAATTATACTTCTTAGTATATTATGTTCTATTGTTACTAATAATGTAGAAAATTTATCTAATGGTTTTTTAAATGGTGCTACTGATGCTATTGAACTTTTGATTATTATGTGTGGTATGATGTGCCTTTGGTCTGGCGTTATGAATATTGCTGAAAAAATTGGTGCTATTGATGTTTTATCTAAAATATTTAATCCAGTTTTAAAACGTATTATGCCTGAATATAAATATAATAATAATGTTATGAAAGCTGTTTCTTCTAATATTACTGCTAATCTTTTAGGCATGGGCAATGCTGCCACTCCGTTAGGGATTGAAGCTATGAAACGTATGAATATTAGTAACAACACTACTGCTAATAATAGTATGATTATATTTGTGATTATAAATACAGCATCTATTCAACTTATTCCTACTATGGTGGGTGTTCTTAGACAAAATGCAGGCTCTACTAACCCTTTTATTATATTGCCTTGTGTGTGGATTAGTTCAATTTTTTCTGTTGTTATTGGTATCTCACTTGCAAAAGTGTTAGAGAAATTTAAAAGTTAATAGGTGATATTTATAAATAGTATTTCGTATTATATAATTCCTATTGTATTATTACTGATTATTTCAATTGCATTATTTAAAAAAATTCCTAGCTTTAATTTATTTGTTGATGGAGCTAAAAATGGGCTTTTATCTACTTATAAAATTGCACCGTCTTTGATTGGCTTGGTTGTTGCTGTAAATATGCTAAAAAGCTCTGGTGCTTTAGATATTTTAAGTCAGATTTTAAACCCTGTATTATCACCTCTTGGATTTCCACCAGAATTAGTACCTCTAGCACTTTTAAAACCGTTTTCTGGTGGTGGTGCAACAGCTATTTTAAATGATATTTTAAACTCGTATGGTCCAGATAGCTTTATTGGTACTGTTGCAAGTGTTATGGCAGGGTCTACAGAAACTACTTTCTATGCAATTACAGTATACTATGGTAGTGTTGGGATAAAAAATACTAGACACACACTACCATGTGCACTACTTGCAGATATAGCCGGAATTATTATGGCACTACTTACTACAAGACTAATATTATTTAGCTAGATAATAGAAATATTAGGTTGAAAGTTAATATTTGAATGTGTTTTTCCTTAAAATCTTATAAAAATTTAAGTTTTTCGTAAAAGTTGACTATTTGTAGTCAACTTTTTATTTTTTTATCTTTATTTATATAAATTGATTTTAAATTATCAGTTTATATATTTTGGAGGTTTTAACATTATGGAAGAGAAAAGTAAAAAGCTAACTAAGAAAGAAAAAGAATATTGTTGTGCATATGTAAATACTGGCAATGCTCGTGAGGCAGCTGTGGCGGCGGGGTTTCATGATAATGCAGAATTGCACGGACAACAATTGTTATGCAGAACTGATATTCTAAAGGAAATTAACTCAATACTTAAAGAACGCAAGACTTTACTAGAGTTAAAAGCATTAAGCGGTTATGAGCGTTTAGCGTTTGGTAATATTACTGATAGTATTAGATTGCTATTTATGCAAAATATTGATGTTGAAGAATTAGAAAATATGGATTTGTTTAATATTTCAGAAATTAAAAAGCCTAAAGATGGTACACTTGAAATTAAATTTTTTGACAGAATTAAGGCTTTAGAAAAATTGACGGAAGAAAAAACAGAGAAAGAAAACAGTGCTGTACCTTTTTATGTTGCTTTAGAACAGAGTGTTAAGGCTTTAGAAAACAAAAAAAATGTGCAGGAGGAATAAAAATTGGATTTTAAACCATTTTCTCTCAAGCAGTTACAGGTACTGACATGGTGGTGTGGCAATAGTCAACACAAAGATAAAGATGCAGTTATTTGTGATGGTGCTGTTAGAAGTGGAAAGACAGTTTGTATGGGGCTTTCGTTTATATCGTGGGCGTTTTATCAGTTCGACCAATCTGACTTTGCTTTATGTGGTAAAACAATACGCTCGCTTAAAAGAAATGTTGTATCTGTTATTGTACCAATACTTACTCAATTAGGGTTTAAGTGTGTTGAGAAAGTATCTGCTAATATTTTAGAGGTTTCTTATGGTAAGGTTTCTAATAGGTTTTATCTCTTTGGTGGTAAAGATGAGTCTTCTGCTGCTTTAATTCAAGGTATGACTTTGTCTGGTGTGCTTTTTGATGAAGTTGCTCTTATGCCGAAATCTTTTGTTGAACAAGCGTTGGCTAGGTGTTCTGTTAATGGTTCTAAGTTTTGGTTTAACTGCAATCCAGAGTATCCTGGGCATTGGTTTAGACAAGAATGGATACTTGCCAAAGAGCAGAAAAATGCTTTGTATTTGCATTTTAAAATGGAGGACAATCCTTCGTTATCTTCTAAAATGCTTGAACGTTATAAAAAGTTATATACTGGCACTTTTTATAAAAGATATATTGATGGACAGTGGGTTTCTGCTTTAGGTGTTGTCTATGCTTTTATGAGCAATGATGATATGTACTGCGATGTTCCTAATAAAAAGTTTACAAGTTATGTTGTTTCTTGTGATTATGGAACGGTAAACCCTGCTTCGTTTGGATTGTGGGCTGAGTATGATAATGTGTGGTATAGAATTGATGAATATTACTATAATTCACGCAAGGAAGGCTTTCAAAAGACTGATGAAGAGCATTATAAGTCGCTTTGTAACTTGATTAGTAGTAGAAAAGTTCAATGTGTTATTGTTGACCCGTCTGCTGCAAGTTTTATTGAAACAATCAAGCGTCATGGCGAGTTTAATGTTATTTCTGCTAAAAATAATGTAGTTGATGGCATTAGAAAAGTGTCTACTGCTCTTAAACAAGGCGATATAAAAATATGTAGAAATTGCGTTGATTCAGTTAGAGAGTTTTCTCTGTATAGGTGGGCAGACGGTGAAAGTGTTGATGCTCCGATAAAAGAAAATGACCATGCTATGGACGATATTCGTTATTTTGTAGCTACATATTTGAATAAAAATGATAATGTATTTGCATTTGCTACTAAAAGGGGAGGAGGTTAATAATTGAAAATTTTTAAAAAGAAAAAGAATAATGTTGATTTTTCACCTGTATATTCTACATTTGCTAAGTCTAATATGCACCCTTTTTCTATTATTGATGGATATGTACCTTTAAAATCTACTCAAGATGAATTGTATAAGTGCTTAAGAGAGGCTATTCCTATTATTGATGCTGGTATATCTAAAATTATACGATTAATAGGACAATTTGAAATTGAATGTTCTGATAAGTCATATGAAAAAGAATTAAATGAGTTTTTAAAGAATGTAAAAGTTAATTCTTCATCATACGGTATTACTGCTTTTATTTCTTCTTACTTTGACCAATTACTAACTTATGGTACATCTGTAGGCGAAATAGTATTATCTAAAAATAAAAAGCAAATTGCTGCTATTTATAATGCTAGTTTAGATAATATTGAAATTAAAAGTAGTGATAATTCATTGGAGGTTGACGTTTACTATAGAAACAACAATGGTCAAAAAGTAAAAGTACCTTTTCAAAACCTTGTATTGTTATCTACTTTAAATCCAGTTGCTGGTGAAATTAGAGGCACTTCTATTCTTAAAGGCTTACCCTTTGTTGGTGGAGTTCTACTTAAAATTTATAACACTATTGGTGTTAATTTTGAGCGTGTTGGTAATGTTAGATTTGCTGTTACTTATAAGCCGACTGGTGATGTGTC